>JAEUII010000247.1 GCA_016795145.1 Planctomycetaceae bacterium | reverse complement strand
AACGAGCGGCAAACGTCGGTTGACATCATCCACCGATAGAACAGTCTCTTCCGCAACCATACCCAACTTTCTTGACACATCCGCTGGAAAGTTCAGTTACTTCTGCACCGTTCAACGTCTGACCATCCCTCGTCAGCCTTTTTTGAACAATGTGGAAAGCCGCTCGCTAGTGTTCCGCACCCGCAAATTCAAACGGGCTTGGTTCACCTTTCACCCATGCTGGCGAATGCAAAACCTTGGATTCTGCAACCACGGCCGGGTTCAACGTTGCCTTGCCCCACGCAATCTGCAGTGGAAGCTTGGCATAGTCGACGATACACCCGTCGCGGCTGTAGCAACTGAGGTCGTAGTTGGACCCCATGAAGATGCAGTCCACCGGACAAGGTTCCACGCACAGTGCACAAAACATGCACTTGGTGTAATCAATCGTGAAACCGTTGATTCGAAAGCCCTTGCCAACCGGGCTTTTTTCTTTCTCGATGTAGATGCAGTCGACCGGACAGGCCGCCGCACATTTTTCGCAACCAATGCAGGTTGTCAGGTCAAAGCGATGAAAGCCGCGATAGCGAGCCTTCACTTTGACGGGGACTTCCGGGTATTCGTAAACCTCGGTGAAAGTGCGTCGCTGGTAGGTCCTGAACATCGTGAGCAGAGTGACGTACATACCCTGCAAAACGGTGAAAACAGACATCCAGACGTTTCGAAACCACATGAACATGTTCAACGACCTCCGGTCGTGACTTCTCGCTCAATGACTGGGAAAGCAGGTTTTTCAGACCCTGCTTTGGATTATAGAAGTGCCCCCTTGAGACGCAACCGGCCCAGTGTCCATCCTGGCAATGGGAAGCAAAACTTCTGGCCCTCACTGCCCGCCTTCCCCTCGCGGGAAGGGGCGAACGGCCGTTCTGGGCCGGATTTCTTCACACTGATTTCGTGCGGGCTGCCATTTCTTGCGTGCGCTGATGGTAAGCTGTGGGGGTCCCACACCGGTAATTGAAATGCTGGCGGGACCATTGTTACTGGGCTACGAAGTCAAATGGGCACAGTGCCGAAACTTCCCTGGAGGAAATCTACAGCTGTGCCCGCGTTACGGCAGCGTTCTGCATGTCCTGCCGATTTTCCAAATTGCTTCGCCCGCGTCTTCTCAACGCGATATCCAAATATCTATGCCATCAGCACTGAACCGAATTTTGAAAGGAGGGTTTCGAGGCCCGCCTGGAATGTAGATCGTGCTGGGGTCGTCCCACCAGGGATTTGTCTGGTCTTCCAGTTCGTTTGGAACACTATCGCCATTGGTATCTATGTCCAGGACATTAGGAACACCGTCACCATCGATATCAAGGTCGAATCTATCTGGAGTCCCATCGCCGTCCAGATCAAAGTCCGAGCCGTTTGGAATACCGTCGCCGTCCATGTCATCGTCGAGTGAATCTGGAACACCGTCGCCGTCGATGTCGTGGTCCCAAAGATCTCCGAAGGCGGGGCAAGCGCATGCTTCTGCAATCCCTAACGCTGGAAAGAATGCGAACAGAACTGCTGATGCCACTGCCATGTTGCTGAGACTTGATCGCATAGGCTTTTCTCCGGTTAATTGGGACGAAATCGTGGTGGGAATCACTTCGGTAGAGAAAGTACAGTGTTGAATGCTCACTAAGGTGGCTGGTTATGCCACTCTGTAAACCGGCATTCAAGTATTAGTGCGCTGCCGGCCAAATTGAAACGTATTGGGGCAGCCTCAAGTCAATTGCACGGACATTGATTTGGTAGTGCTGTTCAACGGGCCCCGGTTGTCTCATGAATCGGTTAACGGTGGATTAGCGCCCACATCCGTAGAAGTCGGTGCTATTTGATGAGAATTCCAGATTATCGTAGTGGCTACTGACTCGACGATCCCCCAAGGTCTTCCCCAGTCAGATGCTTGACCAGCCTCTGGATGTACTCGCCTTTTGATTCCCGAGGAAGATCCGCCATCAGCTCTTTCTGAAACGAAGGCTCCAGTTCATCGAGCTCCACCAGAGCCGCGTGCTGTTGAAACTCCGTGCCGTTCTTCAAGAGGTCACGGAATACCTCAACCGCCCTGTCCTTTTTGTTCGTTCGAGCCAGCCCGGCGGCTGCGGCGAGTCGGATTTCCGGGATCGCAGATTCCAGTTCTTTCAGCAACGATTCCGTTCGGTCAGAGACTCCTTCTGCCTTCGCGATCAAGGTGACCTGCCACCATCGCACCACCGGATCATTCGAAAGTTGCGTTGAATCTTCATTGGCGGTCCGTGAATCGAGGTGCGACGCTGTCACCGCCTGGTCAAGAATCTCTGCGAGACGTTCAGCACCTTCTGGCGAGTGGAAGATTCCCCAGCGGGTTCCCGAGGATTTCTCTTCTGCCTCAAACAGCGATTCCGGAACCAGGTGAGCATCCTTCACGTCCAGTTGCCATCGAGTACATTCGGCCCGCAGTTCTTCCAGCACGGATTTGTGGTCTGCCGAATTCGCCAGGTTGTGAATCTCCCACGGGTCATTCTCAAGGTCGTAGAGTTCTTCCGCGGAACGCGGCGTCTGGAACCACTGAGCCGATGCGGGGGCGAGATCTCCCTGAGCAAGATGACGCCGAAGTTCTTTCATCGTTTCGTTCTGTTCCCCATACGCCACATGCTGCAACGCGGGACGCCAGGGCATGAGATTGCGAACGTATCGAAACCTTCGACTCCTGACAGTCCGTACAAGATCAAACCTCTCGTCCAGCCGATCGCGTGCACCGTGGATGTATTGCCGCGACTTGTCGTTGCCAATCAGCGACTGGCCATGCATATGCTCCGGCTTGTCAATTCCCGCAATGTTGAGGACGGTTGGTGCAAGGTCGAGCAAACTGACGAGGCGATCATCGCGGCTACCAGGTGGCAACCCCGGCAGTTTAGCTCTCCATTTCTCCGGCACTCGGACGATCAGAGGAACTCGCGAACCGGAGTCGTAGGTCCACCGCTTACATCGGGGAAGCCCGTTGCCGTGGTCGGACCAGAAGAACACAATCGTGTTGTCATCCTGCCCGGCTGCCTTCAATTCCGCCAGCAGTTCTCCAACCTTCTGATCCATCACCGTGGCAAGATCGGCCAGCCGAGCCATGTCTTCTCGAACTGCCGGAGTATCCGGGAAGATGGCTGGCACCGCCATGTCTTCCGCACGATGTCGTTGAGCTTCGGGCAGATCAGCAACCACATCCTTCCAGCCCGACGGCCACACTTTACTCTCGTGAGTCATCGTGAGGTTGAACACGGCAAAGAACGGCTGATCGTTCCTCGACCGAGCCTTCCAGTGTGCCTTAGCGGAGTTGATGTCCCACACTTCCTTTGCAGGCCATTCGAGGTTGTAGTCGGTTTTGCTGTTGTTGGTGCAAAAGTAACCGGCCTTGCGCAGAAGCGCCGGGAACAGTTGAACGTGCGACGGCAGTCGCACTTTGGATCTCATGTGATTCGCACCCAGCGAAATGGGATGCATGCCCGTAATGATTCCAGTTCTGCTCGGCGCGCAAACTCCGTGGCAGGAAAACGCGTGAGTGAACAAGGTCCCTTCTGTTGCCAGTTTGTCCAGGTTCGGAGTTGTGGCCGTGCGATCTCCGTAACAGCCCAGAATCGGACTGAGGTCTTCACAGCTGATCCATAGGATATTCGGGCGGTCGATCTCGGGCATTTCCGCCAGAGCCGCAGACCGGTTTCCGAAAACCCCAATTACCCAAGCAACGAGCAGCATGAAGTATCTGCGTGCGAACACAGGAGACTCCGTTTCGAGTTCTCAATGACCATGAATGGAAATGAGCGTGACCGGGCGACTTGCCGACGCGCCAACTTCGAGCATCACATCTCAGATCGCTTTGACTTCAAAGCCCTTGCGATATTCCTTTGTCAGCAGTGCATCAGCAGCGGCAAGGTTGGTCTTGAAGCCAGCGGCATCCCATTCAATGCGCTGACCAGGAAGTCTCGCTGCGACATTGCCGAGCTGAACCGTTTCGGTCAGAGGGCCCGCGTAATCGAATCC
>JAEUII010000231.1 GCA_016795145.1 Planctomycetaceae bacterium | reverse complement strand
ACCGTGAAAACACCAGGGGCAGTAACATGAAAAATCGACAGAACACCGAGTGAACAAATGTCGTTAGCCCCTGGAGCAGATTCTGACCTAGAGTTGTATTGTCTTCCAGGAATCAGGAAGACGAAGTAGCAGAGAGAGTGACAAAAATGCCAGGTGGGCGGACGAAACGGAAGAGCGTTCTCGTTTCAGAGTGAGGCGAAAAGCTGGCAAAATCCGATGAACTATGATGGGGCCTGAGCCCGGACATTGATGTTCAGCGGCACATCAGGAACGCTGTTGCCGGACACCGTGGGGTTTCCGAGCACAAATTCTGAAATTTTGTCCAACGCTGGCCACTATTGTTGCTGGCAGTTGGAATGGACGCTGGTAAATTGTCAAATTCGGCAATTCGCCGGAATGTTACGAATGCTCCGAGATACTTGAGTCGTGAGCCTCTCGGAAGGGTGATTTTCCTTCGGAGTTCCCTTCATATGGTCGCAGCGGAATTGAAAGTTGTCGGTGGCAAGCACACCGGCCAGGTTATTCCTCTGAATCGGCGGAAGTTCCTGATTGGTCGTGAACAGGACTGTCAACTGCGTCCTAACAGCGAAATGGTCAGCCGCCATCACTGTGTTTTCAGCGTCGACGATTTCTCAGTGCGGCTGCGAGATCTGGGCAGCACGAACGGGACACTGGTCAACGGCGAGCGAATTCGCAAAGAGACAGTTCTCGCAAGCGGCGACCGTATCGTCATCGGAAACCTGGAGTTCGAACTGGTTGTACGTGCAGGAGTTACGGCACCGGAAGCAGACAGCAAGGTTGTCCCGTCGGTCGCTCTCGCCAACGAAGAAACACGAGTGACGTCGCGAACTGTGCTGGAAATGCCAGCCGTCGCGCAGCCATCCACCGAACCTGTCACGACTCAGGTACCGGCCCCCGCTGTTAGCGAAACTCAAGCACTGAACCTGCAGGCACTTGCTGCTGCAGCTGGCCAACCGGTTGTCGGTGCTGGCGACACCACGATGATGAATCCGGCTGGAATGATGCCCGGACAGTATCCCTATCAGCAAATGATGCCTCAAATGGCTTATCCAGGAGGCATGTACCCGGGGTATCCATATCAGCAGCCAATGATGCCTGGCTTCGGCCAGATGTATCCTCCGATGATGCCGCAGATGGGCTACCCCATGCAGGCTCCAATGATGGCACCTCAGCAGCCAGCGCAGGCTGCCGTTGCCGCCCCAGCTGGTTCTTCAGGCATCGAAGTTTCGCTGCCAGACCCGGAAACCACGGGAGCGAAAGAAGCCGAGGCCGCGAAGGGCAGTACCGGTTCAAACAAGAGCGACACAGCCAAGCCAACAGGTGCGGCTGACGCAATTATCAAGCAGTATTTGGGACGACGTCCCGGCGGCTGATTCTTGCCCTGATTTCTGACGAAATGATCTGGCATTCGATAGCGGGCTTGCAGGAAACTGCAGGCCCGTCATCGTTTACAGACTGCATCGTTGACAACTGAACTCTGACACAACCCGAAGGACCTCACACATGGCTGATCCTGACATTCAGCGAAGGTACAAGGAGTTTCTGGACCTGCTTCCTTTGACGTTGTCGCTGGCCGGACTGCCCCCGAGCGACCATGGCCGTTACTTCACTGCCGACCAGATTGAGTCACGCCTGTTCACGATCAGGCACGCCTGGAAAGCAGCGAGACAGGTCGTGCGTGAGTGCATTTCGGGGAATTCGGGGCAAGGTGGTGGCGAAGCCTGATGCTTCGCAAAGCGTTGAATGACGGGTCGTGGACATTTCGAAAATCGCTGCGACTCAAGGATCTTTAGCACGATCCACTGCGTCGCCGAAATGGCGACAAACAGCGCAAATGCTTGACACTCTGGCCTTTTGCCAGTACTTTTCCTGATCGGCCTTGAGAAAGTGGTGAATTGGCTGGGGTTTTCCGGCCCAATTGCCGCTTTTTGAAGTTGTTCGTTATTTGTCTGAACAGAAAACGTGTTCGAGGAACCTGAAATGGGCAAGATGTAGATCTTACTCCATTTCCCGGCAGTCAGTGATGGAAGACCACAGAGCGGGTCATTCGTTGCTGAAGGTTCGGATGAGGTTCCGGCAGTACCACACTGTCGGTCACAAAAAGTGGGACTTCGATCCCGCTTTTTTTTTAACCACGCTCAGCACAACAGACCCAAGTCACATGAACGGCAATGAAATCCTAAGAATTGTGGACGCGATTCACCGCGACAAGGCGATTGACGCTGATGTCGTCTTTGAGGGAATCGAACAGGCAATTCTCTCCGCAGCTCGAAAGCACTTTTCAGAAGAAGAGCAGCTTGAGGTGCGTATTGACCGTGAGACGGGTGAGCCTTCGTTGATTTGCGACGGGCGTGCACTGGAACCAGAACTTCTGGGCGACCTGCTGGGACGAATCTCTGCCCAAACTGCCAAACAGGTGATGATTCAAAAGATTCGCGAAGCAGAGCGAGACACTTTGTATGAAGAGTATCTTGATCTCCGCAGCCAGTTGATTTCAGGTCAGGTCACTCGAGTTGATCGTGGTACGGTGATCGTTGCCCTTGGCAAAGTGGAAGCCATTCTTCCGCGAAGTGAGCAGATCAAGAAGGAAAGTTTCCGTACTGGCGACCGAGTTCGCGCCATTGTGCTGGACGTCCGCAAGGCTGGTTCACGCGTGCGAGTGATCCTTTCGCGGACTCATCCCGATTTTGTTCGCCGATTGTTTGAGCAGGAAATCCCTGAGGTTCATGAACGCGTCATCGAAGTTCGATCTATTGCCCGAGAAGCTGGCAACCGATCGAAAGTCGCCGTGTCATGCTCGGACACCACGATTGACTGTGTCGGCGCGTGCGTGGGCGTTCGGGGTGCTCGAATTCGTGGCATCGTTGAAGAGCTGGCGGGTGAGCGTATCGACATTGTCCGCTGGAATGATTCACTGACCATCCTGGTTCCAAACGCATTACAGCCGGCAGAAGTCGAAGACGTGATTCTCTGTCCGATGCTGGGCAAAGTGATCGTCCTGGTTCGCGAAGATCAGCTTTCTCTGGCAATTGGCAAGTTCGGCCAGAATGTTCGCCTCGCTTCGAAGCTGGTGGGCTGGGACATCAACGTGATGACTCAGGCGCAGCTTGACGGGCAGCTCGATAAATCCATTGAAGCCTTCTGTGTGATTCCGGAAGTAACTCCGGAACTCGCTGAAAACCTCGTTTCGCAGGGCTTCTTTACCTTTGATGACCTTTCGGTGATCGAACCCGATCAGCTGTCTGAAATCGGCGGACTCTCCGAAGAAGACTGTGACAAGATTATTGAGTACGCCGATTCGGAAAGTCGGCGAATGGAAGAAGAAGAACGGCTTGCTGCGGAGCAGCGAAAGCTGGCTGGTCCAGATGCTGGTAAGGTACGAACTGAAACCGTTCCGCCAGCTGGGGAGGTTGAGGGGGCAGCGGCCACTGGTGAATAAGGATGGCCGACTGAATTTGGACGGCCCATTGCCACCGCAATGAGGCCGAAACAGTAAATCGTTCCGCAAATGGAGACGGGACATCGTCATTCAAAAGCCTTCCGCAGGAAGGCGTGCGTCAACACAAGGAGACACGGTCTTCAGTACCTGTACGATGAAATAAGTTGCCACAGGGCCTCCTGAAGGGAGGCAGTATGGCAGCTTTCCGTCCGTGTCCCTGGGTTGGATGAAATCGGCATTCGCCGAAAACTGGCGCAGTTCAAAGAACATCGATCACCGGAGTGCACTGCACAATTGATCGAGGGCCAGTGGATCTGAGAGTATTGTGCTGCTGGATTGGCCGAAATGTGTCGGGCCGTAATCGGCAGCCTAAGGGGTTGTGTTTTGAAGATTCGAATCTTTGCCCTTGCCAGAGATCTTGGGCTCGACAGCAAAGTGCTGATTGACCTTTGCGAAGAAGCCGGCGTAAAGCTGCGCAATGCTCTGGCCACGATTAGTGAAGAAGAACGAGATCAGGTTGTGGCCTACATCAAAAAGAAGGGCACAACCGGGGCTGTGGACTCACCAGCAGCCGATCTGTCTCCTGTTCGGGATCAGCAGGCTGTTGTTGGAAAAGTCCGAGTCATTGGACCGACGGCAACTCGCCCCAGCCAGCGATCTGCTCACGATGAAGAAACGGAAATGTCGATGCAGGATCCTCCTGCAATCGACGAGTCGCCAGTCGCTGAGCCGACTATCGAAACGGAAGACACGGAGATCCCCGTTGACGCACCACCGGTGGTCAGCGATGCGGAAGTTCCTGTGACTTCCTCCGTGGTTGATGTTGTGGAAACTCCGGTAATTCCGGATCCAGTGGCTGTCCCTGTCGCCCCTGCAGTCGTGCCCGCACCCGCTGCTCCTCCGACGCCCGTTGCTGCTGCTCCTGTGTCTCCTGCGGCTACGCCCGCCGCTCAGGAGCCTTCTTCAGATATGATGCGGCGGCCTCGTATGCAGCAAGTCAGGGAAATGCGTCCTATTGCCTCTGTCAAGGATCGTGAAGCTGCTGCTGCGACAGCTGCTTCCGCCAAGCCAGCGGCACCGATCAAGGTTAACAAAGAAAAGACACCTCCTCGGCCAATGGTGGCTGCACCACCGGATTATGTTCCACCGGTCGTGAAGAAACCAAAGCCGCGTGAGGAGAAAGCGCAGAAGCCAGTCATCGGGCTTTCAGAACTGGTCGACCGAAAGAGCCCGCTGCATGAGCAGCTGGATGCTCTTCGAAAGGCACGTCAGCAGCAGGAAGGTGGCGAAGTTGCTCCCACAAGATCTCGCGGGCCGGTCAACAAAGGTTCGCTGCTGAACGAACTGCGTGCATCTCGCGAGGCTGAACGCCAGGCGAAGAAGCTGAAGCGCAAGAAGAAGTCTGGCACGATCGAACTGAAGACCGCAGCGCAAATCTCCTTCCCGATTACCGTTCGAGCTTTGTCGGAAGCCATCGGTCGACCTGCGAAGTCGATTATTGGTCTTCTGCTCAAGCAGGGCCGCATGGTCACGATCAACGATGCTCTGGGCGAAGAAGAGTCGATGGAAGTCGCCATGGAGCTCGGCGTCGACCTGTCCTTCAAGCGATCGCGTGACATCGAAGCCGAACTGCTGGCGTCACTCGACCACGAAGATCCGCCAGAAATGATGCAGGTCCGTCCACCGATCATCACGATCCTGGGGCACGTCGACCACGGCAAGACAACCATGGTCGACAAGATCCGCAATGCAAACGTAGCCGCTGGAGAATTCGGCGGCATCACGCAGCACATCGCCGCGTACCAGGTCAACTACGAAGGACACAAGCTGACCTTCGTGGATACTCCCGGTCACGCAGCCTTCGGCGAAATGCGATCTCGAGGTGCCAATGTCACTGACATCGTGGTACTCGTCGTCGCTGCGGATGACGGTGTGATGCCACAAACGGTGGAGTGTATCAGCCACGCGAAGAATGCTGGCGTGCCGATCGTTGTTGCACTCAACAAAATCGACCTGCCAGGTGTTGATGAACAGCGAATTCTGCAGCAGCTGGCTCAGCACGAAATTCTTCCGGCTGAGTGGGGTGGCGAATACGAAGTGGTTCGAACGTCGGGTGCCACCGGCAAGGGCATCGACAAGCTGCTCGAAACTTTGATTCTGACCGCAGAACTGCACGAACTGAAAGCCAACCCGGAGCGAGAAGCACTGGGTGTGTGTCTGGAATCATTCCGCGACGAAGGGCGTGGTGCGCTCGCCTGGACGATCGTTCAGAAGGGAACACTCAAAGTTGGCGACGTTGTTCTCTGCGGTACGACGTATGGTCGAATTCGCGCGATGTACAACGATCGCGATGAGCTGGTGACCGAAGCTGGCCCGTCTGTGCCGGTCAAGATCTCCGGTCTGTCCGATGTCCCTGGTGCAGGCGACCACTTCTTCGTGATGAAAGATATCGAAGAAGCGCGTGAAACCGCGGAATCACGTATGCAGGAAGGTCGTCGCGAATCGCTCAGTCAGCGTGTCGCGCCGATGACACTGGAAAACATCCTGAACCAGCCTCGCGATGGCGAAGGCGTACAGGATCTGCCTTTGATTTTGAAGGCGGATTCGCCGGGATCCATCGAAGCTCTCCGCAGCGAAATTGGAAAGTTCGAACATCCGGAAGTTCGGGTTCAGATTATTCACTACGGCATTGGTGGTGTGAACGAAAGCGACGTGTACCTGGCCAGTGCGGCGGGGGCCATCGTTGTGGCGTTCCACGTCGTCGCAGAAGATCGGGCTCAGATCCTTGCGGAACGCGAAGGCGTCGAGATTCGTCGATACAACATCATCTACGAAGTGACCGATCATATTCGACTGGCACTGCAGGGTCTTCTGCGACCTGAACGTGTCGAAGTATCAACTGGTCGAGCGATCGTTCTTCGAACCTTCAGCATCAGCAGGTTCGGTACGATTGCCGGTTGCCGAGTTCTGAATGGAACAATCGCACGCGACAGCCGAATCCATCTGATCCGCGATCAGAAGGTTCTGAACGACTATAAGATTGGTTCGCTGAAACGTGAAAAGGATGACGCAAAGGAAGTGCGTGAAGGCATGGAATGCGGTATCCGCCTGGATGGCTTTAACGATGTGAAGGAAGGGGACCTGCTGGAAGCGTACCGCGTGGACGAAATCAAGCGAACGCTCGATTAGTCTCTGACCTCGGTTCCACTGAGAGGCGCCTCAGCGTTTTTCAGTTGAACCCGATCGTCAGCGAATGTGTCGACGCTCGGAACCATTTCAGAAAGAGACCTAATCTATGTCCACACGTCGAACAGCTCGCGTTGCTTCCATGATTCGTGAAGTGGTAAGCAGCGCGATCCTGACGGAACTCCGAGACCCGCGCATCAAGAATGTGACTGTGCTGGGTGCAGAAGTCAGTCCGGATCTGCGACACGCCAGTGTGCGAGTTTCAGTGATGGGTGACGAGAAAACTGCGTCGCTCAGTATGCACGGTCTGAATTCCGCTCGGGGTTACCTTCAGTCGCGTGTTGGTGAGTACATCAAGAGTCGATACACGCCGGAACTGCGGTTTGTGCTCGACGACGGAGTTCGAAAGTCGGTGGAAACCGCAGCCCTGCTTCGCGAAGTGTTGGGCGACTCTTCACCGTCTGAACAACCATCTGATGACAGCGATGAATTGCCGGAAGATCTGGCAGGAATCGACGTCGATGAGTGGGAAGACGACGAGGACGATGAAGAAGGTAAGGCAAACGCCTGACAGATTCGTCTGACAGGCAGAAGTCAGAGGTAAAACCTCTGTTGGGTCGAGGGCATCGCCCTCCAACGAATTTTCGGAAACAGAGTCTACAGGGAATCGAAATGGGAACGGCAAAAGCCACCAAGGCAGCCGACAAGTCTCAGATCTGTCGCAAGTTCGTTCAGGCGCTGCAGAAGCTGTACGGAAAGTCGGTTCCGAAGATCGAACTATCGGTCCTGGAAACCATGCTGTTCGGTGTTTGCCTGGAAGACAATCCCTGGAGCCAGGCAGAAGTCTCCCTCAAGAAGCTGATTGCCTCGTACTTTGACCTGAATGAAATTCGTGTCAGCTCGATCTCCGAACTGGAGCAGACACTGGCTCCGTTGAAGGATGCCGACTGGAAGGGTCTCCGAATCCGAGCCATCCTGCGGTACGTATTCGAATCGACCTACTCATACGACTTTGAAAAACTACGCCGCCAGACACTCGAACAGGCACTCAAGACCCTGAAGAAGGTTCAGGAGATGAGTCCGTTTGTTCGCGACTTCATTCTGCATGAAATCCTCGGCAGCCATGTTGTGTGCCTGGACAATTCCATGCTGACGGCTGCTCGCTGGCTGGGACTGGTCCCGCTGAAGTCTGACCAGCACGATGCGTCGGAGTTTCTGAAGGGCGGCCTGAAAAAGGCAGAGGTTTCGGAGTTCTGTCACCTGCTGCGATGCCTGGCAACGGACCCGAAGTTCATTCCTCGTTTTGCTGACATGCCGGATCATGACCTCGGAATGGACATGGTCCCGGAGCGTCTGGTGGAACTGCAGAATCCACCAAAGAAGAAGCCTGCAAAGCCTGCACCTCCTCCGGAACCACCGAAGGTCGAAAAGCCGGCTGTGAAGAAGGCGGCTGTGCCCGAAAAGCCTGCGTCGAAACCAGCATCAGCTGCTCCGCCGACAAAGCCAGCAGCGCATGGGAAGCATGCGGAGACAAAGGACACGAAGCCGGCGGCAAAGGTTCCACCAAAAGCCGCACCGCCAGCGAAAGCCGCTCCCGCAAAGGCTCCGGCGAAAGCGTCCGGAAAGCCCGCTCCGCCGCCTGCCAAGAAGCTGCCTCCAGCGAAGCCTGTGACAAAGAAGCCGGGCAAGAAGTAGCCGAAACCCATCGCCTGCTCAGCATCTGCTGATACCGAATCGCGGCACGCATTCCGTTGTGAACGTGTTTTCCGCTTTCGGCTGCGCGAAATGGATGCTCAAACCGAACTCGACAGAAGCAGTCGCCACATCAATAATGCGGATTGATGGCGAGCCGGCTTCTTACCTTCGAATTCCCGACAGAGATTCATCATGCGGACATTGCTTAAGATCACCCGTGATTCTTTCGGCCTGTGCGCCCTGACCGCCCTGAGCCTTCTGGCAGTTCCGCAGTTTTTTGCGTCTATTGCAGCCGCTGTTGAACCAGCGGTTCAGGATGAAGCGAAGCCCGCTCAGGAAGATCCTGGCATTCCAGGACTTCAGGAACCGGATCCGACAAAGGTACGTGATGAATCAGAGGCGATTGACCCGTCCAATAAAGATGCTCTGGCCTGGTATATGGCTGGTCAAAAGGCCCTGAAGAGCGGTCAGCTGGAAGAAGCTGAAGAGAGCTTCCGGAATGCCGCAAAGGCCGATCCAAAATCCGCCATTCCTCTGCGTGCTCTTGCCATGGTGCTGTTTCGTCGGGGTCAGGTGGAAAACGGCCTGAAGACAGCGAATGAAGCCATGAATCTCGACCCGGACGACTACCAGACTCGCCTTGAGATGGCGGTCCTGTTTGGATCGAATCGACGCTTTGCTGAATCGCTGCAACTGGTTGATGATGGATTGAAGTCAAAGAACCTGAAGCAGGACTCCTTTGACTTTATCCACCTGCATCAGATTCGCGGCGCGTCGTTGTTGCAGCTGCGAAATGCAAACGCAGCAGCAGACAGCTATGAAGTAATTCTGAATGCTCTTGAAGAACCGGAGAAGTTCAAGCTGACCGATCGGCAGCACAAGACTCTGCTGCAGAATCGAATCACAGGTTATGAAGTCACCGGTCGAATTCTGCTGGAAGCGGGCCGAGTCCCAAAGGCGATCAAAGCGTTCGAAGCCATTGCCCGCACGGAAGGCAATACGCCAGGCGAATACAATCTGCTGCTGGCGCGAGCATTATTCCTGCAGGACAAGCTGAAAGAATCCGAAGAGAATCTCAACAAGTACTTTGAGACCGGACGACGCAGCACGGAAGCTCTTGTGCTTCTGCGCGACCTGTATCAGAACACAGAGCGTTCGTCCGAATTGAATGCGGCTCTGGAAAAACTGACAGAAGACACCAGCCAAACGACGCCCGTCCGCATGTTCCTCGGCCAGGTGCTTCTGGACCAGGGAAAGAACGCCGAAGCCGCTGAGGTCTATCAGACGATCCTGGACACCACGAGTGATCCTGATGCTTATCTTGGCCTCGTGCGGGTTGAGATTGCGAATCGTAATCCGGAAGCTCTGATCGCGACTCTGAATCGCGCGGCCCGCGCTCGAATCTCACCACCTGAACTGGCTCCGCTCGTCACCAGCATGGCATCGCTCGATGAATTCTCCAGGGACACAATCAAAGCCTGCCTGAAAACCTACGAAGAAAAGCCTGAAGATCTGCAGCCGGCAGTCCCCTGGTTCTGTGCACTGGTGGCGAAGGAAATTGAAGATCAGAAGCTGGAAGCTGAACTCCTGAAGACGACCCTGGAACTGAATCCGGATCGCGAACTGATGCTGGAGACTCTGGACAAGTATGGTCTGAACCAGCTGTCCCAGGGTGAGTTTGAGATGTCAGCAAAGATCTTCGAACAGATGCTGGAAATGCCAGGACTTCCTCCGGGCATGCGAGTCAACACGCTGTACCGAATCTCTGCGGCCTATGCATCCATCAAGGATCTGAAAGCCGCACGAGCTGCCGTGAATGAAGCGCTTAAAATGGTTCCCAACGAACCTCAGCTCATCTCACGACTCGCGCTGATCGAAGCAGCTGACGGCAATCTGAAGACCGCTGAAAACCTGTTGATTCAGGCCATCGGCGGGCTGGCTCAGGAATCCGAACTGCTGATCGAAGCACGAATTCGTCTGGCCGGTATTTATGCTCAGCAGGATAACTGGGAAAGCTCCATCGAACAGTACGAGACGATCCTGGAGATCGAAAAGCTCGATAAGGAAACAAAGCGCCTGGCGCTGATGGGACTTTCCAACGCATGGGTCCAGAGCGGCGATATGGAAAAGGGACAAAAGGTCCTGGAAGATGTGTACGCTGAAGACCCGAGTGATCCGGGGATCAACAATGACCTCGGCTATCTCTACGCTGACCAGGGGAAGAACCTGGAACAGGCGGAGAAGATGGTTCGTATCGCGGTGGAAGCTCAGCCGGAAAACCCAGCGTACCTGGATAGCCTCGGATGGGTTCTCTTCAAGCAGGGTAAGTTCACAGAAGCTCTTGAACCGCTGAAGAAGGCGAACTCCGATCCTGATTACCAGGACGCCACGCTGCTTGAGCATCAGGGCGATGTCCACGAAGCTCTCAAACAGATGACCGAAGCAAAGGCGATGTGGCAGCGAGCACTCGAAGTCGAACAGAAGGCAACCAAGCCTGACGAGAAGATTGTGACTCGCATCAAAGAAAAGCTGGCAAAGCCTGAAGAAGACAAGAAGTAGCTTTCTGATCCGGCACCACTCATGGAATAACAATCGTTCTGACGGATCGAAGAAGGCAGCAAACCTCCATGGCGAGGAAGACGACTATTCGAAATGACGATGAGGATGACGATCGCGACGAACCAGTGTCGCATTCGATTCCACAGTCGTCGTTCTTCAAGGAATCTGCGAACGCAGAACAGCAGGCCTATGATGACGAACTTCGGCCATCAAAGCTGGAGGATGTCGTTGGGCAAAAGAATGTTGTCGAACGACTTCGCATTCTGCTGGAAGCCACAAAGAAGCGTAAGGAGCCGCTCGGACATTTGCTGCTTGATGGGCCTCCGGGACTTGGAAAGACGACGCTGGCTACCGTGATCCCCAAGGAACTTGGGACGGACATTCAGATCACCGCAGGTCCGTCACTTAGCGCGCCAAAAGACCTGCTGCCTTATCTGACAAACGCGAGTCATGGCAGTGTTCTGTTCATCGACGAAATTCATCGCATGCCGCCGACGGTGGAGGAATTCATCTATCCGGCGATGGAGGACTTTCGCGTCGATATCACTCTGGGCGATGGCCTGAACGCCCGAACGATTAACATGAAGCTGCAGCAGTTCACTGTGATTGGTGCAACAACTCGCAGTGGAATGCTGACGGCTCCTCTGCGTGACCGCTTCGTCAATCGCGAACATCTCGACTTTTACACCAACGATGAGCTGGCCACGATCATTCGGCGCAACTCTGCCAAACTGCGATCAGAA
This sequence comes from Planctomycetaceae bacterium, assembly GCA_016795145.1. Classification (GTDB taxonomy): domain Bacteria; phylum Planctomycetota; class Planctomycetia; order Planctomycetales; family Planctomycetaceae; genus SXXK01. The sequence goes on along the minus strand of JAEUII010000231.1, from coordinate 4,843 downwards.
ATCAGCTCAGACGCAGCGTGGGAAATCGCCATTCGATCCCGAGGGACTCCGCGAAAAGCCAACAACTGGCTGAGATGGACGCGTGACTTCGCTGACGCGCGGGCTGACGGGCGCATTACCCTGGAAGTTGCGAAGGCGGCTCTCAAAATGAAGGGCGTCGATTCTGAAGGGCTTGAAGAACAGGACCGACGTTACCTTGAAACAATCATCAGCGTCTTCGGAGGTGGCCCGGCGGGCGTTCAGGCCATTGGCCACACGATGAACATTCCGTCCGACACACTGGAGGACGAAGTTGAGCCGTTTCTGTTGCGTGAAGGGTTCATTCAGCGGACTCCGCGAGGGCGAACGATCACGAACAAAGCACTCGCTCACCTGGGAGTTTCTGATCCGTCTCGTCGATCGAAGAAGTCCGACCGAACGGATCAGAAGGGTTTGTTCGAAGAGTAGTCGAGGCACAAAAAAGCCCGGTACTCGATCACTGAGGAATCGAGACCGGGCTTTGTTCATTTCAGTCGTGCGGCCGAAGTCGAGTTTTGCGAAGTGTGCTGGGACTCAGGGATCTTTAGCAAGATCCACTACCATTAGACGCACTAGCCTTCAGCAACGTCGACGTAGACCTTCAGAGCGTCGCGGTCTTCGACCAGCAGTCGCATCATTTCGCGATAGTTGTCCAGGCCCTTCACTGGCGTCGTGAGGATCTTCTGAAGCACGCCTGGCCATGTTACTTCGCCCAGAGCCAGATCGGCGATTCCGGATTCGAAGTGCCGGAAGTTGGCATTCACTGATCCCACCAGCAGCTTGTTGCCAAGCACCCAATTCAGATTGATATGGTCGCCAGGCACTTCCACCTTGCGCTGACCACCGGTGATGCTGGTCCAGACGATGCATCCGTTGTGCCCAAGCACCTGCATCGCTTCGAACGCCACAGCGCTGCTGCCCGTGGCTTCGATGATCAGATCCGGTTTGCCATACTTTGTTGCGATCTCAGGCAGCGTGAGTTCCGCAGTGCTGAGATATGTGGAACCGAAGCCTTCTGCAATCTCAGCTTTCAGATTTGGCTTGCGCCCGCGAGCCAGAGTAAACACTTCGATCCCGCGCAGTCGAAGAATCAGAGTCGACAGAAGACCAATCTGCCCTGCCCCGGTCACCCACGCTCGCTTTGGTTCCCACACCTGCAGACGGCGCTGGCAGAGAAATGCCTGTTCAACAGCCTTCGCAGCACAGCTCATAGGCTCAGCAAGAACGTTCAGGTGCTTCAGTCCTACCGGCATGCGAACAACGAACTCTTCGTCATCAACAAAGTACTCTGTGAGATAACCATGCAGAAGGTTGATCCCGCGTTCGTAGTATTGCTCTTCGCTGGTGATGTCGGAACGACCGATCTGGTCATAGATCGAACCACCTGGACGGCGAACGGTGCAGGTGACGTAATCACCAACCTTGACTCGCTTCACGTTCGAGCCAACAGCTTCAACAATCCCAAAGCACTCATGACCAATCACCAGGAAGTCGTATCCCGGAGGTGAGTTGCCGTAAAGAGCATCGTTGATCTCACGGTCAGTTGCATCAACACCGACCTTCAGCACCTTCACCAGGACGCCGCGGCCATTGGGAACATCAGACACGGCGGGCTTTGGCAGTTCTGCCAGATGAACACTGTTCGGGGTTCCCGGACGGACAGCAATGGCTTTCATGGATTCACAACTTTCGAGGACTCGGAAACAACCAGTACGGCCGGCTCAATGCTCGGCTCCCGGACAGAACTGCGTCAGCATTCGACTCAGTCGCTTTGAGGGGACGGGATTCTAAGGGTCGGTTTCTTCCATGGGCAAATTGAGTCTCTGCGTTTCCTGGGCCAAATCTGTCGCAAAAACTTCAAAACGCCGATTGACTCAGTCGATCACTACTGTAATATCATGATATTACAGTGAGGCGCATGATGATTTGTCAGCTGGACTTTCAAAGCGATATCCCGATCTACGAACAGATCTGCCGGCAGGTGAAGTTCGCCATTGGAAACGGCACTTTGCGCGCCGGCGATCACGTCCCGTCGGTCCGGGAACTGGCCGTTCAGGCCGCAGTCAATGTCAACACCGTCGCCCGGGCCTATCGAGATCTCCAGGCTCAGGGCATTCTGGTTTCGATTCGCGGAACGGGTCTGGCGGTTTCTCCTGAGGCACCATCTCGATGTCGCGATGATCGTCTGGAGATGATCCGAGCACGACTTTCAACACTGCTGCGAGAAGCCATCTTAAGCGGCATCGAGATGGATGAAATCCGCAGTCTGGTCGACGCGGAGTGGTCGCGGCTTCACAAAGAAGTACGTGCTTCGAAGGCCGTCTGAGTTTCGGTGTTTCCGGTTGATACACCCTGTTTGAAACATCTCTGAACAAGGATCTGTCGATGTCACCAGCCATCAGTCTCAATGGTGTCACCAAAAGCTTCGGCGCGACACAGGCACTGAACGATGTCACCATCAGCGTGCCCGCTGGCAGAGTCACGGCGATCCTTGGAGCAAATGGTGCCGGCAAGAGTACCGCCATCCGATTGCTGATGGGTTTCGACTCGCCGGACTCGGGGACCGTATCGGTTCTGGGTCTCAACCCGAAAACTCACGCCACGGAGATTCGATCGCGGACCGGTTATGTGCCTGATACTCCATCGCTGTACGACTGGATGACTGTCGCGGAGATCGGGTGGTTCGCAGCCGGCTTCTATCCTACTGGTTTTCAATCCGAATTTGATCGGCTGATTCGACGGTTCGATCTGACACCAGGAGATCGCATCCGTGGCCTTTCCAAAGGGATGAAGGCCAAACTGTCGCTGACTCTCGCGATGGCTCACCGCCCTGCCCTTCTTGTCATGGACGAACCAACCTCAGGGCTTGATCCGCTGATCCGCCGGGAGTTCCTTGAGAGCATGATCGATGTCGCGGCGGAAGGGCGAACAGTTCTGCTGGCCAGTCATCAGGTGGGCGAAGTGGAACGCGTGGCCGACGATGTCATCGTGCTCCTGAATGGCACTGTTGCGGCTCATGAGAGTCTTGATGCTCTGAAACGATCGGTGTCTGAAGTCACTATCAGTGTGCCGTTCAGCGATCAGCAAAGGGAATCGGTTGTTCCGGAGATCTCGGGACATATCGTCGCTCATGTCCTTTGCGGGTCAGATCACATCTGGCTCGTCAGAGATCTTGATGCTGGTCGCCTGAGTGACCTTTGCCGTCGCCAGAATCTGCCGGCCCCTGTCGTTCGCAAACCGACACTGGAAGAAACTCTTCTGATCATGCTGCGCCAGCTGCGACAGGAATCGCGGGAACTCAGACAGGAGCCAAAAGCACCGGAGGAAGAGTCTTCAACGAACAGGGCGGCGACTTTCTAAAACGGTAAGTCTTTCGGCATTTCCGTTCTTTCACTGAGCTGCATCATGATGACCGTTTCAGGACTTTCAGCCATGAATACACAGTCTGCCCGCCTGATGTGGAAAGAAGCTCGGACCCATCGAGCAATCTGGCTTTCGATTCTGGCGGGAGAATCGATCATTCATCTGACCGCGCGCATGAGCAGCGCGATGTCGATGGAGTTGATTCCGTTTCTGTTTGTCGTGACTGCGCTGTATGTCCTTTGTGTTGTCGCTTTACAGTTTGCCGGTGAAGTTCACGATCGAACAGACGTCCTCATTCGGATGCTGCCTTGTTCGACATTCCAGCTGACGACCGCAAAGCTCTATGCGGTTGTTCTTGGTTCTGCGTTGCTGGTCATTGCAACATTGAGTTCCTTTCTGGCGATCGAGTTCCTCGTTCTTCCGCTCATTCGTATCGTCTTCCCGCGCATGGTTGCTGCCAGCCATTCCGTGTTCGCATCCACACTTCTGACAGACAGCATTCTTGAAGACGCCATCAGGTATGGCAGCATGCTGAGCGTTCTTCTGGCATGCGGCGTACTGGTTTCCACTAAGTCGCGCGAGGTCTTTTCGTCGATCATGGCAACGCTGTTTGTTGCTGTCCCATCACTCGTGACGCTGAATGTTGCAGCGTACCTGATGTGGAACCGGTGGAGTTCGCTGGGGTATGTTGTCAGTGCTGTGAATGCCGTGCTGGTCGTCCTTCTTGCAGTTCCTGCGCTGCATTCGATCAGAACGTGGCATCGAGTTGGAGCACGGCCGGCGGTCCCAGTCAGCGAACGTCGTTCCAGGCCTGGGCTGGGCAACTTTCGAATCGGGCGATTCCTGCGGTCGACTTTCCTGGCTTCCTGGCTCGAGTCAAATGCAAAACGTCAGCCGTCTGCAGCAAGACTCTCGTTCGCAGTCGCATGGAAGGAGCTGCAGTCGATCCGAAACTTCTGCATCGTGTCAACAGGCATGGTGTGTGGTGTTATCGCCGTAGTCTTCAGGATTTATGGAAAGTCCGGAGAAGCAGCAGTACTGCAGGAAACAGTGCAGGCCACGCTCTATGGGATCGTTGCTTTTCTTTTCATGGAATGCGGACAGCGGACTCTTCGCACAGAACAGATCCATGGCACGCTGAGGTTTCTTTCGTGCCTCGGACTTTCCCCTGAGAGGATCTGGTTCACCAAGTCACTCTGCTGGTTCTCTACGGGAGCCGTCATCCTGGCAATCAGCGGTCTGCTGAACCCGGACTGGCTCAGAACTCTGCAGGGTTCTCATTTTGTCAGCACACCTCTTCTTCTTGCGGCAATCTGGTCATTCGCTGCGGGACAGCTCGCGGCATGCTGGATTCGGCGGCAGCTTATTGCCTTTGTTGTCGCGACATTTCTGACAATTGATGGATTCTTGTTGATGAAGACGCTGACTGGCTGGCAGTGGTCAATTTCATTGACGCTCATTC
>JAEUII010000219.1 GCA_016795145.1 Planctomycetaceae bacterium | reverse complement strand
GATGTGCATGGCGTCGTTCATTGTGGACCCCAAAGCAAGCGAATCGCTGCTGACGTGCCGTTCGAAATCTCCATTCAGGCGATGAACGTCTTTGATAACCGATTGTGAACGTTTTGACCGAGCGAAAGCCGACTCATTTTTGGAAAGTGAAAAATCACCTGGCCTCTTCATCATTCATTAACAATTGGAGGAAAAACTTTGCTCACCAGTGGATTGGTGGTCACGCCTAAACGGTGGATTTCGAACGTGCTGGAGAGCCTATGAGTCTGCGTAAGTTTTGTCTAAGTCTTGTTCTTGTTTTCGCAGCTGGTTGTGGTGGAGACCCGCCAGCTGACATGCCAAAGGTCGAGTTGATTCCGGTCACCGGAGTTATCCAGGTGGATGGCAAGCCTGTATCCGGAGCCCGTGTTGCTCTGCATTCGCCCGGAGGGAATTCCGATGTCATCGTGAATCCCAACGGAATCACCGATGCTGAGGGAAAGTTCCAGCTCACGACCTACTCTGTTCACGACGGCGCGCCTGCTGGTGTATGGGCCGTAACCGTGTCCTGGGCGGATATTTTGAATCCCGGTGCCAGTGAACCGGAGTACGGCAAAGAGAAGTTGCCCATTCGATATCAGGCCCCGACAAGCTCCGGACTGTCGTTAGAAGTCAAACCTGATGCTTCCGAACCAGTCTTGCTGAGCCTGAAGAGTCGCTAATCAGGAGCCGCGTGGCTCTGTTTGCTTACATACTGTTGTTTTCTGTCTTCAAAGAAAAGGGAGTGTTCCAAATGCCAATGTCAACTCGTCGTCGCGTGCGAGGATTCACGCTCATCGAGCTGCTTGTGGTCATCGCCATCATCGCCATTCTCGTCGCGTTGCTGCTGCCAGCAGTTCAACAGGCTCGCGAAGCCGCTCGACGAACTCAGTGCAAGAATAACCTGAAGCAGCTTGGACTGGCTCTCCACAACTATGAGAGCACCTACGGCATGTTTCCTCCAAGCCGAATCAACCTGTCGAATCCAACGTTCCAGATCTCATGGAACACAATGATCCTGCCATACATTGAGCAGGACAATGCCTATCGACAGTACAACACGAACACAAACTGGTTCAATCCAGTCAACGACCCAATCACAACGGTCCAGCTGCCGGCGTTCGTCTGTCCTTCGACTCCTGGCAGCCGTCCGCTTCCAACGCAGACCCTGTACAATGCGATCTCCAACAACACTCGTACGGGTCAGCCAATTTGGGGCTACAACGACTACGGTTCAATCAACGCTGTTCGAAATGCATTCATCGTCATGGCCGGCCTGCCGTCCATTGGGACGAAGGACGCAATGGGCGCGATGGGGCGAGGCCCAGGCGGCACGAAGATCCGAGACATTACCGATGGAACATCAAACACGATGATGATCGCAGAAGATGCAGGTCGTCCTCGTCAGTACATCGGAAGGAATCCCGGATCGAACCCACGCGTTGGTAACATCGCGTTCGGAACTCAGTACACGGCGGATGGCTGGGGCTGGGCGGACATCAACAATGGCTTCAGTGTCGACGGCGGCAACAGTGCCGGATTGCAGAACGATACGTCAGGCAGCGGAAACACGACGATTGTGGGTACCTGCGTGATGAACTGCACCAACGACAGCGAAATGTACTCGTTCCACACCGGTGGTGTTCAGACCGTGCTGGCCGACGGCTCAGTTCGATTCGTGTCTGAGAACATCTCTGCACGAACCCTTGTTGGGCTCATTACTTTGCAGGGCGGCGAAGTCCCAGGGGAGTTCTAGTCGACTGATGAATAGCTCTTGTCCAGCAGACGATGTCATTGAGGGACCATCAACACGGTTGTCCACATGAATCCCTCGCTAACGCGTCGGGTTGAGATGCTTCGAAAAGTCCGCTGGTGAGGGACTGAAGAACGAAGCGATTGGTTCGAACGGCACACAAGGCCTGTCGGGAAGCTGCGGCTTCCTTACAGGCCTTTTTTCATTTTCGGTGAGCGAGGAATCCTCAGAAGATTCAGGAGCGAGTATGCCAACAGGGCCAGAACAGCGGCCTGAGAAATGAACGTCCCTGTCCGAAGTCCTGCTGGCTGAAACGTCAACACGATTCGTTGCAAACCTGTACCGACAGGCAATGCTATGAAGTCAGCATTTGCCCTCAGAAGTTCCCTTTCTGCGTTGTCGCAGGTCGCCGTCCAACCGGCAGAATATCGTTCGTTCATCACAAGGAGACGAGGCTTCTCCGAAGACACCTGCAGCTCAATGTAGCCGGGCCGGTCTGTCAGAACCTCAATTCGTTCGCTTTCGGAAATGTCCGTCGGGTCAAGCAGAACGTCCTCCGGAAGGACATCGGAGTCTGTCGCTCCGACCAGCTTTGCGGCTTTGTACAGATCAGTCTCGATCGTTACCCGATTGCTCAGGCGAAAGCGAGGCTTCGGATCTGGACACTCAAGCCAGTACGGATCCGCCGAAGCTGCCAGCCCGGAGATCTTTTGGTGCACGGGAGCATTAACTATCCACCGAACCCCCATCACCTGCAGTGCGTTCACGGAGAGATTTTCATCCGGCAGGTAGATCTGCGGAATCAGGCCTTCATACCCGTCAGATTGCTCATAGCCCGCGAGCACAAGTTCATTTCCTCCGAAGCCTTCCACGGCATCGGGACCGTGCGTCTCGGCAAGAACTTTCCCAGACTCCGGTTTCCCAGGTGGACGTTTCAGCTCCTGCATGACCTCAGCAGACGTCTGGACGTGGCTTAACGCTTCGTAGGTGAAACCGTAACTGACCAAATCGCCCAGGACAAAGAGCAACAACCCGGTAGACGCTTTCCCTACCGCCAGATCCTTCAGCATCAACACTGCGAGCACTGAAAGTACAGGGCCGATCACCAACAGCGGCAGTGGAGATTGAGGAACGCTTCGAACCAGTGACCAGACTCCCGCTGATACCGCAACACTCAGAATCGGAATTCCCCAGAGCTTCTGAATCAGTCGCTTCAGCTGAGAACGCATTCCTTCGTTTCTCTGCAGCTCACTCAAGGCAACCGAACCAAGCAGGGCCACTGAGAAATGGATGAGCACCACGATCCGCGACGGCCATCGGAATTTTCCAATCAGCGGAAGGTGAGACTGAAGAACGTACAACCCACCAGCTCGGCCAAAGGACAACCAAAGCGAAATCACAAACAAAACGAAAGCAAACCGCACCAAAGGCTGAGCTTTCCAAAACATCCGCAGCCGCAAACAACAGAACACGAGCAACAGAAAAGGAACAGCTCCAAAGTATGCTCCAAGCTCATGCGTGTTCTGTCCAAAGACCCGACTTTGGGTGACGTACGGTGAGATCCACTGAATCAGGTCAGCTGGCGACAAAGGAAAGAGTCCGAAGTACTCCGCCGCCATCGCAGTTCGCTCAGATTCTCTCAGAGCCTCCATCGAAGGCAGCAGCTGCACAGCGCCGAGAAGTACTCCGACGATCTTTAGAACCGCCACAACAACAGAACGCCGAAACCAGACGGTTCTTCTTTCGGTGATGAGCAGACAATAGAGCATCTCCGCAAGGACCGAGTACCAGACGTATTGCGGATAGCCGAGCAGAATTTGAGACCCAGTGAGAACCGCAATCCCCGTTTCCGCGAACAGAACAGACCGACGAGTACTCGGCTTCAGAATTTGATCAATGCAGAACAGCAACCACGGGAGGTGCGAAATAACCGCAATGGCATTGGGATGCAGAAAGTGGAGCGTGCAGAAACCGCTGAACGTGAACGTGATGGCTCCCAGCCATGCTGCTTCCGGACTGGCAACATGGCGACGTAGAAGAAGCAGCATTCCGAGAAACATGAACGGGTAGCTCGCCAGCACTTCCAGATTGAACGCCATGTCGAGTGGCAGGAAGCGGTACAGTAGCCAGTGAAGCGGATGGTACGTACCAGCCTGTCCGGATCCCGAAAGATAGAAGCCGCTGAACAGCGAGGGCATCCAGTCGAATGCATCTCCGCTCTTCAGACAGTTCTGGTAGAACTGGCGGATCGGATAGTGATAATTGAGCAGATCGTCGGTGACGTAGATTTGTCCCGTGAACAAAGTTCGGAACATCCACAGAAACACCGCCAGCACGGCAAGCTGAACGATCCGCAGGCCTCGACTGTCGGACCGAGAAACAGCGGTTGAATTTCGTTCTGCGTCAGTTAGAACGGGACGCGACGTTGCTTCAGTCGATCGCAGCGAATGGCCAGGCTGGCTGGTTGTCTCAGCGTTCAAGGCGTTCCCTGCCTTTGAAGAATCGATCAAACGATCACGTTAGCGCCACAAAGCGAGGGGGGGGTTGGTGTTGACCAAAGGATCCTGTTCTTCACCGGAGGGCTCGCGCCCTTCCGCTACATTGCGAATGGCCGCTCTGTTGCGTTCCTTAAGCCCGGTCAAAATGCCGAGGTATCAGGAACCGCGACCGCTCATCACTCGCGAGATATTTTTGCTGGTAGGCGGCACTGAATTTTTGCCCGGCGACGAACTCCAGAAGTTGGACACGCTGTGTATCAAGGAGACCGGCCAGTCGGAATTTGCCCATCGCGGCGAATCCCTTACTCACCAGCAAAATCCTATCCGCGCAGTGCTGGAGGAGTGCCGGAGAATTTGTGCGGTACTGACGGTAACGATCCAGAACGACCCCACACAGACTGTCCGCTTCAGTCACATCCAAACCCCAGGATGCAGCGTTCTCAAGTGTCTCGCGCACCGCGGAAAACGCCTGGACAAACGGATCCGGAGGCCCAGCCTCGATAGCATCCGGGAGATCCTGAGTGATCGACGTGTTCTCCGCCTCAGCCTTCACAGGTAATTGGAGGTACAAACCGACCCCAGCTCCGGCAAAAGTCATCAGCATCGTACGTCGTCGCATCACCATCACTCCTTCAAGGATCCAAACGGCGGCCTTCGTTCCTGCCACAACCAGACACGCCTCGAAGAACTATAGCGACTTACGAGAATTGTCCAAAGTCCTCGTTGATTCGAATGAATCTCCGCCCAAAACCGCAGGAAGTACGGCGTCAGTCCACCAAGTGTGATCCCCGGCAATTCACCCGGAACTGAGCACGAAGAACCAGGAACTAAGAACCAGGAACCCACTTCGAAAGCTACTTTCCGCGCAGTCGCTCGGTTCCGAAGTCGCGAAGGAAGTCCTGATAGGCCAGGGCAACTCCGACTTCGAGCGAGATCTTTGGCTGCCAGCCGGTTGCCTGAATTCGGCTGATGTCACAAAGTTTGCGAGGTGTCCCGTCCGGCTTTGAAGGATCGGTCTCGATGGAACCCGTGAAGCCAACGGTTCTCGCGACCAGCCGCGCCAGTTCCAGGATGGAGATCTCGGAGCCGCTGCCAAGGTTCACGAGGTCCGGAGGATTCTCCAGTCCCAGCAGGTGCACGATCGCGGCCGCTAGATCATCGACGTGGAGGAATTCTCGCAACGGACTTCCTGTGCCCCAGATCGCGACGGACGAATCACCTCGCACCTTCGCTTCGTGAAAGCGTCGAATGAGGGCCGGCAGCACGTGGCTGTTGTCGGGATGGTAGTTGTCGCCGGGACCGTACAGATTTGTAGGCATCGCCGAGTGGTAAGTCACCCCGTACTGTCGCCGATAGAACTCGCACATCTTCAGCCCGGCGATTTTTGCGATGGCGTAGGCCTCATTGGTGGGTTCAAGAGGTGAACTCAGCAGGCTGTCTTCGGGAATCGGCTGAGGAGCCAGTCGTGGGTAGATGCAGGTGCTGCCAAGAAACAGGAATCTGGCAGTTCCGTTTCGCCACGCCGAATGAACGGCGTTGGTGGCCATCGAGAGGTTCTCAAACAGAAACTCCGCGGGATAAGTCTTGTTGGCCATGATCCCGCCAACACGAGCCGCAGCAAAGACGACAACGTCCGGCCGTTCTGCCTTGAAGAAGTTCTCGACCGCGGATTGCGAAGTCAGGTCCAGTTCCGCACGAGTTCTGAGCAGCAGATTTCGGAACCCCAGCTCCGTCAACCGCCGCACAACGGCCCCGCCGACCATTCCCCGATGGCCCGCCACATAGATCTTCGAATCCAACTGCATCAGACAAGGTCCAGAATGTGAATTATCAATGACGAATTCTGCACTAAGAAACCCAACCGGCCCACGGCCCTCCCCCGGCCTGTCGGCCGACCCCTCCCGGTGCGGGAGGGGAGGATTCAACCAAGAACCAGTAACGAAGAACCAGAAACCCGCGATTCCACCCCCACCCAAACCCTCGGTTTGGGAGGGGTCGAACGAGCGTCAGCAAGTTCGGGGGCGGGCCGAGCACTGGCTGTGTTTCAACTGCCTCGGCAACACCAAAACCAAAACGAAGGCCAAAATCGCAGTGCCCTCCCCCGGCCTCTCGGCCGACCCCTCCCGGTGCGGGAGGGGAGCAATTTAGCCAGGAACGAAGAACCAAGAACCAGGAACCCGCGATTCTCCCCCACCCACACCCTCGGTTTGGGAGGGGTCGAACGAGCGTCAGCAAGTTCGGGGGCGGGCCGAGCACTGGCTGTGTTTCA
>JAEUII010000200.1 GCA_016795145.1 Planctomycetaceae bacterium | reverse complement strand
TGCTTCAGCATTGCAAAGACGGAGACAAGCAGAATGACACTGGCTACTGCAAACACAGCATGCAGAGTCTTCTGATTCCAACGATAATCATCTGTTGCTGGCATAACTTGAACTGGGCCTTCTGCCCGTCCTCAGCGAAAGATTTGAATCAATCCGTAACGAAGAACCGTCTTTGTCAGATATTAAAGAACCACTCTGGAATGCCGACAATGTACTTCAACGCAAAGGCCCATCGAAGCAGCATTTTGATTGGCAGAATGGCCATCCACAGTATCAGGTTCGAGAACACCAGGAACCGAAGGACTCCCATTCGCACGAAATACTTCCGCAGAATGGTCAGCCCCATAATCGGTGGAAGAATCGCAAAATAGGCGATGATCAACAAAATGCCGGGCAACTCGCGAACGAGGATCGTTCCCACCCCGGTTCCTTTCGGAACGCTTTGCTGCAACAGACCGTTCCAGAAAAACTCGCTGAGGTTGACGTTGTTCGCGGCCTCAACCTTGTGAACATCCCAGTACTCATAGATACCGAAGAAGTTCCAGTTCGGTCCTCGAAGAAACGTTCCCAGGACGATCAGAGCAACCCACAGTGGCAGAAAGCCGAACAGGAAGGTCGTTACAGCAAAGGATCGCTGCTTGAAGGTGTAATAGCCGTTGCCCAACTTGTTGAAATCGATGTAAGGAACGGCCATCAGGCCACCAAGAATAATGCTCGGAAGTACGACACCCGCCAGCCACGGGTCAAAGTACACCAGCATCTCCTGCAGTCCCAGGAAGTACCAGGGCGCCTTCGAAGGGTTAGGAGTCTTCATGGAAGACGCCGGTTCTTCAAGCGGGGCCTTCAAAGCGATGCCCCAGAAAATCAGGACGGCTGTCAGAACGACCATACAGATCAGTTCGGTGTAGACAAGGTCTGGCCAAACAAGGACCTTCTCGTTGTCTTCCTGTTCAAACAGCGGTCGACCTTCAGCAATGCGACGGTCGTTATCAACAGATCGTCGGAAGTAAATCCAGGTGAAGAATGCCACGATGAACAACATCGCCACGATCGGAACGTTGTCCGGCTTACCAACAATCTGCCGGAAGTCATAGTCCGTCAGACTCAGGCCCATGAACAACAGTGAAACGTTGAGGAGAACCCACGCGACCTTTGGCTGTGTCCACCACTCACGGCCCTTGATCATGACCCAAAGGCCAACAATCGACAGGAAGAAGTACAGAACCGGATTCGAAAAGTAACGATCGAACGGCGCCTTAAATGCCTCAGGCAGAGAAATCAGGAAGCCATCCGGCGGATAAGTAAAGTGATAGAACGTCATCATCATCAGGATGGAGGTGTACACAGCCCAAACAGCCGCCTTCGGCAAGCCATTTGAATATTCACCATCCTCTTTGTAGCTTCGAATGGTCCAGCAGAGGTTCATGATGAACAACAGCAGGTAGTACCAGCCGAGGCCGATCAAAACACTGGCAGTCAGATCGGGATGAGGATTCAGCATGGACAATGTTCCGGGGAACTAAACATCAGGGGAAATCGGCACACCAGAAACAACGAGCCGCAGAGCCGAAAAACACTACAGCGGCTGGCTGATACCACCGTCTTTTCGTACTCGCCAGAAGTGAATCGCAATCAGACCGCTGACAACCAGCGGAATGGCGACGCAATGCAAAATGTAAAATCGATTCAGGGTTGCTTCACCAACGAATCGACCACCAAGCAGCAGGAAGCGAGCGTCTGACCCGTTGGTAATCAACTCGTAACCACTGGTATTGAACACCTGGAAACCAGGACCTTCAACCCCAAGAAACGGGGTCGCCTTGGCCATATTGGAACCGACGGTGATCGCCCAGATCGCAAGCTGGTCCCACGGAAGAAGGTCACCGGTGAACGACAGCAACAGAGTCAGCACGAGGAGCAGAACCCCGATCACCCAGTTGAACTCACGTGGCGGCTTGTAGCTGCCTGTCAGGAACACTCGATACATGTGGAGCCAAACGGTGATCACCATCGCGTGAGCACCCCAGCGATGAATTTCTCGCATGATGCCAAGCGTCGTCACATCCCGAAGCGCCTGAATGTCCTGGAAGGCGAACTCCAGCGTCGGCCGATAGTAGAACATCAGCAAAACGCCAGTAATTGCCTCAACCAGAAACAAAAAGAACGTGATGCCACCCATGCACCACGTATACGACAAGGCAATCCCCTGCTGCTTCACAGACACCGGGTGAAGATGCAGGAAAAAGTTCGTCAGCATCACCACCACTCGGTTACGCCGATCCGTGGGGGCTGGATGCCGAAAAACGCTCTTCCAGATTTGTGAGTTACGAATGTAGTCGCCGACAGACACTTGAATTCCTCAGCTCGCCCGAACCGACAACGCCTGACACAACTGCCAGGCAGGAAAAGCCACGCCAATACTTCTTAGCCAACACCAACGAAAGACGCGGCGTTGGTCCACTGCCCCAACTCACGCTGGAATTTCACACTCTTATCAACTTCCAGCATCCCGTCTTCAGCCAATCGCAAACCAACTCGCTCCAGAGGACGCGGAGCAGGACCTTCGAAGTTGATCCCGGATTTGTAAAAGCCTGAGCCGTGGCAAGGGCACTTGAATTTCTGCTCACCTTCAAGCCAACTTGGCGTGCAGCCAAGGTGAGTACAAACGGTGCTTAGAGCATAAATGCAGCGAACGCCATCCACTTCATTATTCACAACCCAGATATTGAACTGAGCCTGCCACTTGGTAGACACAGTGCCGGGGGCGTAATCGGAAGGAGGACCAATCTTAAACTTCGTTGGAGGTTCCACCAGAACGTTTGGCATCATGAAGCGAGCCAGGGCCAGCCCCGAAGCACCCAGTGCCGCCGTGAACGATCCCCACGCGATCACAATCGGTGACAGAAGCGTTGCGACGATCGCACCAACGACACCACGCCGCGGAACATCAGCCTCTTTGGCCTTTGCAGCAGGCGCCTTACCCGGCAACGGCTTTGTCGGCAACACAACCTTTGGAGCTTCCGGAGCACCAGTCGCTGCAGATCGAGCCGCCTTGATCATTTCTGCGGGTGACATCCCGACTGGCTTAGCGACTTCAGGCTTTGCAGCCGCTGCTGGTGCAGCCGCCGACGCTGGTGCGGCTGCAGGAGCAGCACCGACTTTGGCCCGAATTGAAGCCATAATGTCCGTCGTACCCTTCGCGCCACCTGCCGCCGGAGCAGCAGGCGCTGCCGGTGCCGCAGCAACAGGCTTCGCAGCCGCCTTTGCGCGAGCTGCCGCTAAGATATCAGCAGTCGACTTTGGCGCCGCTGCCGGAGCTGAAGCCGCAGGTGCGGGTGACGCAGCAGCCTCCCCACTGGCTGCCGCAGGCTCAGCCGGGGCTTCCGCCGGAGCTGGTGATGCGGCCGCGGGCGTTGCCGCCTTCGCTCGAATCTTTGAAAGGATATCGTTGGTAGAGGGTTTTGGATCAGTCATTCAACCCTGCCAGCCAGGTAAGAAAGGAAGAATCAGAGGAGAACCCTCTGACGGTTGGCACAAACCATTGATACGCCGCAATTTGAGAATACCTGCGGCGCAGAGACGCTGTCGGATTCTGTCTCTCGTGTTTCGGACTGACAAGGCGGCTGAAACCAGGCCGTTTTCTTTTCTCGAAGGCAGGAAGCTTGAATCTGTGGTTCCTTGGTCGCGGGAACAAGCAAACCCTTCCTAATCGTTCGATACAGTCGCAGCACCTGTGCACAGTTTACCCCGACGTGCACACTTTTGATGAATGTGATCACGAGTGCTCGGTCAAACTGGCGAACAACCTTGATCCCTTGCTGACAGAGCGGGGGCAGTTAGGATGCCGTTGAAAGCCTGCCCATTACTCTTCGGCCGAGTTGCCTGAATGCTGTCTCTTCGACTGTTCCTGTTGTTTGCTCGAAATGCCCTGATACGGGAGATGATGTTCCCTGCAAACTTCCTGATTCAGGTGGTGACCCGCCTGTTCTGGTTCTTTGCTCGCCTTTCGCTCTTCGGCCTGATCTATCGCGAAGTCACTCAAATTCAGGAGTGGACTCGAGAAGGCTATTTCGCCTTCATGGCCACAGGAATGCTGATCAACTCGATCGTTGAAGCCTTCTTCATGCCGAATTGTGCGGCGTTCTGTGAAGATATTCGGACGGGAAAGCTGGACTTTGCACTCACCAAGCCAATAGACACGCAGTTCCTCGTCTCACTGCAGCGTGTCAATCCCGCGATGATGATTCAGCTGGGACTTGCCTTCGCGCTGCTGGTTCAATCCCTGATTTCCATTGGCAAACCCATCTCACTGGTTCAGGCGAGTGGCTACGTCTTCTTCATTGGCGTCGCCGTGGCGTTCTTCTATTCCATGATGATCATCACGGCCTGCACAAGCATTTGGTTTGGAAGAAACCAGGGGCTTTATGATTTCTGGTTCTACATCACAATTTTCGCCCAATACCCTCGCAGCATCTATTCCGGTTCAGACCCCGCACGACTTGAAGCCGGTGAGGCACTGCAGTTTGCGTTTTCGTGGATCGTCCCCATTCTGCTGGTCGTCACAATCCCGGCAGAAACGATTGTGGGCGCCGTCACTGAGCCTCGCTTCATCGCCGTTGCTGTCATCATGACCCTGACTGGCCTGTTTGTTTCGCGACGGGTCTTCCAGTGGTCGCTGAACCACTATCGCGGTGCGAGCAGCTGAAGCAGCCCTGCAAGGCAAGGCTGTGAAGGATCTCATGGCGGAACGGCGCGAGCCGACTGGTGAATTCAAAACGCAGGCTCACCGGAGGGCTCGCGCCGCAACGCACATTCGGTGCGAGTTCTTGCCGGCACCGTTGAATTAATCTGAAGATTTCAGAACCATCCGCAGAGGAACGCTCAAGTCGCGGCCGAAGCCACTGATCGATCGCCGAACCTCATCAGGGCCAATATGGTGGCAAGCAGTTCAGCGTTTTCCCTCGTTTTCATGAGGAACCGGGCGGAACAATCGTCATTGTTTATCTGATCGTACCCAGCAGGCTCGGAATAACAGTTCTCACCGTCGCGCTGCTCAAACTCGCTGCAACCGTCAGCCGAATCTTCTTGCACAGAAACGCTTCTCTGCACAATGCGTTTCTGTCACGACTCTCGTTAGTCCCTTGTTCGGTTGGCAGGATTCAGCAGTGGTACTGCGGCCCCTCCACATTCTTTCGACTCAAAGCTGTCCAGGTGCAGGCCGAGCGGTTCTGCTCTGCCTCATGGCTGCATTCTTCACCTGTTTTTCGCCGGATGCTTTCTGTCAGTCGTTCCTCGAACAATGGAATGTTCACAGCGCATCCCCGGAACCTGCACGACGAGGCACCTGGCTGGATGATTTGCGTCGCCGAAACGAAGGTCAACCAGTCTCTCCCGCATCCGAATCCGACGCGGGGCGTCGCGACGAAGAAGTGAGCGAAGAATTCCCGCTGGATGCGTTTCATAATGCACCAACCTCGAACCCCGAAACGCGACGTCGATTTGGCTTGATTTCGTCGATGGATGAGATCGAGCCTTCCCAGGATGAACTTCCTGAAGCAGCAGAGCCAGTGCCGCCAGTCCCGGAAATGCCGGGCCAGCTTCCGGCTTCCGAGTTGGAATTGCCAAACTACGACGACAAACCTGAACTCCGACGGGAGATCATTACGCCGGGGCAGGTGTTCCGCGAGGCAACTCAACCGTGTTATGACTACCAGATGCTGCCAGGTTCACTCCTGTATCGCTCGTATCTGGCTGGAGAAAAGGAACCGCGAATGCAGTTCCTGCAGATGTATGACATGAAGAGCGACCGACGGCTCTGGGAAGCAGTGTTGGGGGGCCGAGTCGGCATTTTCCGTTATGGCGAGCTTGGACTGAATGCTCAGGAAGCCTTCCAGCTGGACCTCGAAGGGGCAGTCTTTGCCCGAGTCCTTCCGGATGAGCCTAGTGCGATGCTGGAATCTTCGGACTACAGAGCCGGTCTCCTTGGCACATGGCGATTTGGCAACGCCGCATACAAAGCCGGCTATTACCACGTGAGTTCCCATACCGGCGATGAGTTTCTGCTGGCCAATCCAGGCTTCAATCGAATCAACTATGTTCGAGATTCTCTGATCGTGGGCACTAGCCGCGATTTCGCTCAGGCGTTCCGAATCTACGGAGAAATTGCCTACGCGATTGGCCACCAGGGCGGTGCGATGCCGTGGGAACTTCAGTTCGGTGGAGAATACATGCCCGCGATGAGCACCGGCCTGAAAGGTGCTCCGTTTGCGGCAATCAACTCTCACTACCGTGAAGAATTTGGGTCCCGACTTGGCGTGAATTTCAATTCCGGCTGGGGCTGGCAAAGTGCTGAATCATCACATCGCCTTCGACTGGGGCTCGATCTGTACTCCGGACCGTCATTGAATTACCAGCGTTTTGACCAGTACGAAAGCCTTATCGGTGGCGGAATCTGGTTCGACTTCTAGTGTTTTGTCGAATCAACAACTTGGGTTTAGCCGTCATTCAAACGAAGGCGGGAATGACGTACCCCGTTTTCGTTGTCCTGATGGAGCAATAGAGCCTCGATGGGCCCCCTGCGTCTCAATGAGGCACTGGCCAGCGCAAAGCCATTTTGTTGGGGCAGCAACAGGGATGTCGCTACCGTCTTGAGCCCGTGAAAGTTCCACGACGATCGCGACCAGCTGCCAATTCATCCGGCACTGAACACACCACTTGGGCAACGACCAACAAAAGTTCGCCGGCAAAGTAGCTGCCCCATTAACAGCTTCGCTCCAGGGGCCTGAAGATGCTGTTTCCCTCTATTTTCAAGGAAAAATTCAGGTCTTGATAGCCGTGCTACGTGCCGTTGAATCAGCCTCGCTCGCTCCAGATTGAGGATCTGCGTACCCAAAGATGAAAAAATGGGCAGGTTGTTTGACAGATTCCGGTCAGTCAAACTACGGTCTGCAGGAGTTTTGGAGGGTCCGCGGACTTGGAAGCGTGTTCCTTGACGCCGCGGAACAAACGGGCTCACACAGTGCCTGATAGAGAATGAAGGGTTGAAATCATGCGACACCTCGGTCTGATCGTCGCGTTGGCAGCAATGTTGCTGGCCAACACAGCTGAAGCAAAGAACTGCTGCAAGCCAGCTAAGTGCAAGCCAGTGAAGTGCAAGGTTGAAAAGTGCAAGCCAGCTAAGGTGAAGTGCTGCAAGCAGGAAAGCTGCTGCGAAGCTAAGCCTTGCTGTGAAGCAAAGCCATGTTGCGAAGCGAAGCCTTGCTGCGAAGCAAAGCCATGCTGTGCTAAGTCTGCGTGCGGCGGATGTGCGACATCTTCCTGCGGTGGCTGTGCAACTGCAGGCGGCTGTGCAACAGCTGCAACACCAGCAGCAGCTGCTCCAGCAGCTCCAAAGGTTGAAGAAGCACCAGCTCCTCCAGCAAAGGCAGAAGCAAAGTAATTTTGCTTTCAGCTGAATACTGACCACACCCAAGCGCCGATGCGGGATTCCTGCATCGGCGTTTTTTTGTCGGTTGTCGGGATCAAATCTGAACAGATTCTCCTCAATTGCCTGACACGCCTCACTCCAGTACCCTCCGCCCACTGTTCAAGATGAGAACCGCAGGTTTGCGAACTGTCCGAATATTCATTTTTCCTTATCATTTGTCAGTGTGAGTTTTCGGAAGTGACGTGAATCGTCCCTGAATTAAGAGAGTCGGTGTTTGTTCCCAGCTTCTGTCTGGGGACCGCATCGCCCCTAAGAAAAACAATTTTTCATGAGCGAACCAAACGGAAAACCGAGCCCTAACCAGCCGCAGAACAAGCCACCGGGCCCTCCGGGCAGCGATCCGCGCCGAGTGAATTTTGGTTCCATGTCGATGATCCTGCTGGTCGTCGCACTGGTGCTGGCAATATTCGCATGGAATAGCTCACCGACGAATTACGGCACGACGGTTCCGTACTCGTTCTTCTATTCGCAGCTCCAAAAGAACATGGTCCGGACGGTCACTTTTCACGGTGAGATTCTTACCGGGAAGTGGAAGACGGTTCCGGAAGAACGGCCGGAAGGTCTGACTGGCTCGCTGGCTGAGCAGTTCAATACGGTGCTTCTGCCCGAGATGGTCGGCAACGAAGGTCTGCAGAAGATACTGGACGAAAAGAAGGTCGAGTACATCGTCACGCCGATTTCAGTGGTTGGCGTCGGCGACCTGTTTGTTTGGGTCCTTTTGCCGCTCGTGTTTCTCTATTTCATGTGGTCCATGCTGCGTCGTTCGTCTGATCCCTTCGGGGCCGGCGGCATGATGGGCGGCTTCATTCGCAGCCCGGCACGGCGCTTTGAAAAGAGTGAGAAGTCGGCGACGTTCGATGACGTTGCCGGACTCAAATCCGCCAAGCAGGACCTTCAGGAAGTTGTTGAGTTTCTCAAGAACCCACGACGGTTTACTCGCCTTGGCGCGAAGATCCCAAAGGGCGTTCTGCTCGTGGGACCTCCAGGTACCGGAAAGACCTTGCTGGCGCGAGCGACCGCAGGCGAGGCCGGTGTTCCGTTCTTTTCCATCAACGGTTCTGAGTTCATTCAGATGTTCGTTGGTGTCGGTGCGACTCGCGTCCGTGATCTTTTCAAGACGGCTCGTGAAGCAGCCCCCTGTATCGTCTTCATCGATGAAATTGACGCCGTTGGGCGAGTCCGCGGTGCAGGTGTCGGCGGCGGACATGATGAACGCGAACAAACACTCAATCAGATCCTGAGTGAGATGGACGGATTTCAGCAGGGTGAAACGGTCATCGTGCTGGCGGCGACCAATCGTTCGGACGTGCTGGACCCGGCGTTGCTTCGTCCCGGACGCTTCGATCGACACGTCACCGTCGATTTGCCCGCGAGAGACGGCCGTCTTGGAATTCTGAAAGTGCACACTCGAAAGGTGCCGCTGTCCGACGCCGTTGACCTCGACGCGCTCGCAAAGACAACAATGGGCTATAGCGGGGCCGAACTTGAAAAGCTGGTGAACGAGGCGGCATTGAAGGCAGCTCGCGAAGACAAGCGAGCCGTCGATATGAGCGATTTTCGATATGCTCAGGATATCGTCACGATGGGAGCACCGCGTGATGAGAAGATGGACCGCAAAGAGAAGGAACTGACTGCATGGCACGAAGCCGGACATGCCATCCTTGCCTGGGCGCAGGAAGGCATGGACCCGGTGCATAAGGTGTCGATCGTGCCTCGAGGACGGACGCTGGGAGTGACTCAGCTGATGCCGGAGAGCGAGATCCATAACCTTGGCGAACGACGCCTGAAGGCCCGCATCGTGATGACGATGGGTGGCCGAGCTGCTGAAAAGATGATCTTCAATGAGTACTCCGCGGGGGCTCAGGGCGACATCGAACAGGCAACTCAGATTGCTCGACGAATGGTCGCTCGCTGGGGCATGTCGGACCTGATCGGCCCGGTTGCTTTCCGTCAGTCCGAAGAACACCCGTTCCTCGGCAAGGAAATGCACACGTACCGCGAATTCAGCGAAGAGACGACTCGGCAAATCGACATCGAAGTGCAGCGGATCATCAAGGAGTGCGAGACGTCTGCATTCGAGCTTCTGATTCAGTATCGAGCTCAGATGGAAGCTCTCGTGAATGCGTTGCTTGAGTCAGAAGATCTGGAACGCGAGCAGGTCGAGAAGATTCTTGGAGAACGTCCGTTTCCAACACCTGCATCGGAAGTGAATTCCAACCTGTAGCCACAGCGCGAGTGGATCGGTGTTTGGTCGGTGGAATCTGTCGCTGATCTTTCAGCCTGGCTGGCAACGCCGTGAAAGAGTTTGCAGCGGAACGGCGCAAGCCGTCCGTCGACTTTAGTCTTCCGTCGATGATCTTGATCGCTTCCGGCTGGATCGTGATTTCCGACTGGAGCCAGAACGTGAACTCCGTTTGCCGAAGATCTTGTGCACAAGGCTTAGCAGTCCGTTCACCATCCACTGTTCGGCATTCGTGATGCTCCGGCCAAGCTTCACCAGGCCCTTGCCAATTTTCCATTCGGCTTTTGAGCTTCGATCCGACGTCTTGTTCGCACTGCCGACCGCCTTGCGAAGCGAGTCGCGGGAACCCTGGCCGAACAGCCACCGCATTCCAGGAAGCGCGCCAAGGATGGCATTCGGGCGTCGGAAAACATTGAAGCAATGCGGACACTTGAATGTCCGTACCGGCAGCCAGAACAGCAGTCGATTCCATCCTGTCAATGGCTGCTGATGGAGGTATTCAGCGCAGAAGTTGCACCGATATGGACTTGATCGATTCTCCGTCAACGCACTCTCCGGCTTCTGAAAAAAATACGCGGAGTGTTACCCCCGCGTACATCAGAAAGGCTAGCCCTGAAAGGCGTTGACCGCCAGCATATTTCAACCGGCTATGACTATTTCGCAGCAGCGATCACCGCGTCATAGTTCGGATGTTCAGCAATCTCTGAGCAATACTCCGCATATTTGATCTTGCCGGAAGCATCCACAACGAAAACCGCCCGGCAAAGGCATCGGTCGAGCGGACCACCTTTGATCAACACCCCATAGTCTTCACCGAACTTAGTGCATCGATGTGCACTGAGGGTTTTCACTTTGTCGACGCCTTCAGAACCGCACCAACGCTTCTGGCCAAATGGCAAATCCATGCTGACAACCAGCACTTCAACGTTCGGCAGTGAAGCAACCTGGTCGTTGAACTTCTTGGTTTCCAGAGCACACACCGAAGTGTCCAGTGATGGAATGGTAGCGATGATGCGTGTCTTCCCTGCTGAAGTCGCCAGGGAGACTTCTTCCAGTCCGTTGCCCTGCAGTGAGAAGTCCGGAGCCGCGCCACCAACCGCCAGAGCAGCACCGGCGAGATCCACAGGATTCCCTTTGAGTGTTACAGCGCCTTTTCGAATATCGGTCATGTTCATTCCTTGCAGATGAATCAGTTTTGCACACGAAGCCAGTTACCAGGTCGAAGAAGTATCGATCTCAGATTCAACTTGCAACCGCGACAGCCGTTTGATTCCAAATGCTCATCTGATGACAAAATTGAGCCCTCAGAATGAGTGTTTATTCAGGATAGACCAGTGTTTATTTCACTCGTCTCAACACCGATCAAGAGGTCTGAATTACGACAAAAATGGCCATTCATTGGCGTCGGTATCTGAACAAAATTCTCCGTTTTTGCCGGATTTCCGCGACGTGATGGCCGGGAGGTCGCTGTTCAACTCCTTACAGTGTTCCAACCAAAGGACATTTCATTCATTTTTGTTCCTCACTGTTTTTCAAAGGATGACCCATGGCGTTCCCCCGAAGGATTTCCGGATGGCTTCAAGCCGTGCTTGTCTCAGCCGCCGTTGCCGCGACAACCGCAGATGCATCTGACTGGCCACGATTCCGTGGTCCCAATGGGACTGGGGTCAGCACAGACAAAGAACCGCTCCCAACCACCTTTAGTGACAAAGAGAATCTGAAGTGGAAAGTGGCTCTGGCCGGCGCTGGCGTTTCCTGTCCGATTGTCGTCGGTGACAAGGTGTTTGTGACGTCCTACTCTGGCTACGGACTTGATCGTCAGAACCCAGGCGATATGTCGGCTCTGAAGCGACACATGCAATGCCTGGATCGAAACACAGGCAAAGTGCTTTGGGAAAAGACAATCGACGCTGTTCTTCCGGAAGACGAATACTCCGGAATGGGCGTTCCTGAACATGGTTACGCATCCCATACGCCAGTGTGTGACGGCAAGCACGTCTATGCGTTCTTCGGTAAGGCCGGCGTCTACGCATGGGATCTCGACGGCAAAGAGCTCTGGCACGCCAGCGTCGGCAAGGGATCCGACGACCGAGCCTGGGGATCCTCTTCAAGCCCAATCCTCGCCGGCAAAGTGCTGGTCGTTCCAGCTGGAGCAGAATCACGAGCCGTTGTTGGTTTGGACGCCGAAACAGGCAAGGAACTTTGGAAAGCGGAAAGCGACAATCTTGGCAACGTCTGGGGAACTCCAGCTCTCAGCAAGATCGACGATGCCAGAACCGATATCGTCATCGGCGCGCCGATGGAGATCTGGGGACTCAACCCGGAGAACGGCAAACTGCGATGGTACTGCAGTGCGATGCAGACAGATCAGTTCAACTCCAGCGTCCTGATTGACGGGACGACGGTTTACGCCGTCGAAGGCCGAGGCGGCGGTTCGATTGCCGTGAAGGCCGGCGGCAAGGGAGACGTTACTGCAAGCAATGTTGTCTGGTCCGGAAACGACAGCAATCGCTTCTCAACGCCCCTGCTTCATGAAGGCCGCCTTTACCTGGTGTCCGGTGGCACGGTGAAGTGCGTCAATGCCGCTGACGGCAAAGAGATCTTCCAGAGCCGAATTGCAGGAGGTGCTGCTGGTGGTCCTGGACAGCCCGGCGGCCCAGGCGCGCCTGGTGGCCCCGGTGCTCCTGGCGGGCCTGGCCAGGGTGAACCAGGTCAGCGACCAGCGGGTCCTCCAGGACAAGCAGGTCCAGGACAGGGTGGCCCCGGACGACCAGGCGGCTTTGGTGGCGGTCGTGGTGGTCGAGGCGGAATGGGTGGTACTGACTACTCTTCACCAGTCCTTGGCGATAACAAAATCTACTACGTCACACGTGGTGGTGACATTCATGTGATCAAGCCAGGTGAGACATTCGAAAAGCTGGCGACCAATCGACTGACTTCCGACCAGGAAGACTTCAGCGCAACGCCGGCGATCAGCAACGGACAGATCTTCTTCCGTTCGAATAAGCACCTGTACTGTGTCTCAGCCCAGTAAATGCTCGTAGCAACTTAAGAATCTGCCAGCCCGGTTCTTCCTGACACACTGGAAGAGCCGGGCTTTTTTTGTTGGTCGATTCCATCAGGAGATCAGCTCTTCAACCACTCGAGTCGGTAGAACGCCGGTCAGTCGCTGATCGAGCCCCTGATACTTAAACGTCAGACGTTCATGGTCGTAGCCCAGCTGGTGCAGCACGGTGGCATGGAAGTCTCGAACGTGCACCGGATCCTTCACGATGTTGTAGCTGAAGTCATCCGTCTCACCGTAGATCGTGCCGCCTTTGAAGCCGCCACCTGCCATCCACATCGTGAAGCACCGAGGATGGTGGTCACGTCCGTAGTTCTGACGAGAAAGGCCACCCTGCGAGTAAATCGTTCGACCAAATTCGCCGCCCCAGATCACCAGAGTATCCTCCAGCATGCCTCGCTGTTTGAGGTCGGTCAGCAGGCCATAGGTCGGCTGATCAAGATCGCGACACTGGTCCGGAAGGCGCCCTGCGGCGTTCGCATGAGTATCCCAGTTGTTGTGGTAGATCTGAACGAAACGGACTCCTCGTTCAACCATGCGGCGAGCCAGAAGCATCGTGTTCGCCAGCGTTCCGGGCTTCTTCGCTTCATCCCCATAGAGCTCATACGTTGATGCGGGTTCCGCTCCCAGATCCGTGAGCTCAGGAACACTCGACTGCATTCGAAACGCCAATTCGTACTGAGCAATGCGAGTCTGGATTTCGGGATCGCCAAGCTGCTGGAAGCTCAGCTGATTCATCTGATTCAGTCCGTCGAGTGTCGTGCGGCGAATGTCTCTCGGCACGCCGTTCGGATCATTGATAAACAGGATCGGGTCACCTGCCGTTCGGAACGATGTGGCCGCAAATTCGCCCGGCAGATACCCCGACGACCAAAGCCGTGCGGAGATTGCCTGAACCTGTTCGGTGTTGCTCGGCCGAGCCACCATGACAACGAACGATGGCAGGTTCTCATTCAGCGAACCAAGTCCATAAGACGCCCAGGCACCAAGGCACGGACGTCCTGTAATCTGATTCCCCGTTTGCATCAGACTGATGGCAGGTTCATGATTGATGGCTTCCGTGTACATGCTTCGCACGAAGCACATCTCATCCACAACCTTCTTCGTCCACGGCAACAGCTCGGTCACCCACATGCCACACTGACCAGCACGTTCGAACTTGAACATCGAGGGAGCGATCGGGAACCTGGATTGCCCGGACGTCATGGTGGTCAATCGCTGGCCGTTGCGAACAGACTCCGGCAAATCCTTGTCGTACCACTCGTTCATCTGCGGCTTGTAGTCGTACAAGTCCAGCTGCGGCGGACCACCAACCATGTGCAGATAAATCACCTGTTTGGCTTTGGCCGGCATATGAGGCAACACGGCTCCTGGAAAGCCAGGACTTCCGGAGCTTTCAGCACCAGAAGCCGTTGACCCCAGCAGCGACGCCAATGCCGCGGAGCCAAGGACGTTTGACCCCTGAGCAAAGAAGTGGCGGCGAGTCAGATTCAGCTTGAACTGTTCAAAAGGAGTCATCGCGATCTCCTGAGCATCTTGAATGTTTGAGAAAGTCACCAGCAGAACACATCGGTTGCAGCAACAACCGGAAGGCCAAACAGCAGCCCTCGTACGAGCAGCCTTACTTGTTCAGCACCTCGTCCAGATTCATCAGTTCGTTACACAGCATCGTCCAGCTTGCAAGGACTCCTGGAGCCATATCTGCTCCATGTTTTGATTCACCAACGGCGACCAGTTTCTTTGCTTCTGCCTCGTTCGTCGTGTAGTACTCCGAGAGCTTCTTCAACGACGCACTCACGATCTTCAATTCCTCCTGTCGCAACGGACGGCACAGAACTCGCTCTGCAATCCACTGAATTCGTCCCTCGTCGGACGACTTTTCTGAGACAAGTGCCGTGGCCGCCAGGACTCGAGCCGCTTCAACGAACTGCTCATCGTTCAGTGTCACCAGAGCCTGCAGAGGTGTGTTGGTTCTTTCACGCCGAACGACACACAGTTCTCTGTTCGGAGCATTGAAAATATCCATCGACGCCGGTGGTGCCATGCGTTTGACGAACGTGTAGAGACTTCGGCGATAGAGATTGTCGCCCGAATCACGCTGATAGCTGCGAGTATTGCTGACGTTCATCGCGATCGCTTCCCAGACACCTTCCGGCTGGTACGGCTTCACGCTCGGCCCACCAATACGATCAACCAGAAGCCCGCTCGCAGCCAGTGCGTAGTCGCGTACCATTTCGGCATCCATTCGGAATCGAGGCCCACGGGACAACAGCCGATTTGTCGGATCCTTTTCCAGCTTTTCCGGCGTCACCAAAGCCGACTGTCGATACGCGGCTGATGTCACCATCATGCGAATCAATCGCTTCACGTCCCAGCCAGATTCCCGGAAGTCCACGGCCAGCCAGTCGAGCAGCTCCTGGTTCGAAGGAAGCTCGCCCGAGATTCCGAGGTCACCGGTTGTTCGAACGATGCCCGTCCCAAAGACTTCCTGCCAGTATCGATTCACAGTGACCCGAGCTGTCATTGGATGGTCCGGCCGCAGCAACCACTTTGCAAATCCCAGCCGATTCTTCGGAGCATCCGTTGGGAACGGTGGCAGCATTGATGGCGTTTCAGCATTCACCTGCTCGCCACGCTTATCGTATTCACCGCGAGCAAGAATGAAGGCCATTGCCGCTTCAGTCTTCTCATTCATCACATGGGCAATCGTGCCACGCGCACGAATATCAGCCTGCTCCTTTTCGAGTGCGGCCAGTGAACCTGATCGCTGCTGAAAGCTCTGATCGAACCGGTTCAGCCAGAAGGAGTAGAGTTCATTCACTTCCGCTTCGGTTCGCTTATCCGCAGCCTTTGCCAAAGTCGTTTCGAATCGACTGAGCTTTGCCAAAGCATCGACTTCAGCGGCCGACAGCAGTCGCTGCTGAATTCGCACATCTGAAACCGCTCCATTGAATGGATCCTTTGCCGAGCGTGAACCGAGCTTCCATGGAACAGTCGTTCGAATGGATGACGCATCCAGCCGATCATTCTCGATGTTTTTCTCAACCCGATTTCCGTTGATGAATATCTGCAGCCCGGAAGCGTTGCGAGAACCATCGTAGGTGATGGCCACGTGAGTCCATTCGTTTGCCGGAATCTGATCTCGGCTCACAACCTTCAATGCCTTCTCAGGCCAGTTGTGGACGAGGTGCATGCCGATGCGACGCTGCTGAATCCAGAAGTCCCAGCCTCGATAGACAGGCGGTGCATCCATTCTGGCGAACAGCGATCCCGTGCCGTCGTTGGCAGGGATCCGGATCCAGGCGGCTACCGTGAAGGGCTGATCACTTTCGAAGTCACCGACATGGTCAGCGGCAAACGCAGTGCCCTGAAGAGTCAGCGATTTTCCAGCGGATGTATCCTGCCACGACGCAGACTCCGCGACTTCCACTTCACGACACTCAGTGCCGAAGCAGACCTTCACGCGTCGGCCGTCGCCTTCTTTCAGCTCAGCCTTCAACTGCAACCCTTCGTCTGACACGGGCGTTCCAAGCGTCGCAGGAGTTGCCGTGCTCACCCATGTGTTGAATTCGCCACGTGCTTCGACTCGACGAGACTCAACCGCCGCACGAGCTTCGTTGATCAACGACGGAAGTTCCTCAAATCGCTTCCGATCGGCTTCCTGAGGAACCTGGATGATTGGCGGAGTATCCTTGATGTTGCCATCTCGAACCGGCTGCGTCGTATTATTGAAGAACGCAGACATCTGATAAAACTCTTTCTGGCTGAGCTGGTCGAACTTGTGACTGTGGCATGTTGCACAATTCGCAGTCAGCCCCATCCAGACCGTAGAAACAGTTTCAGTTCGGTCGCGGGTGTAAAGCACCGCATACTCTTCGTCGATGATGCCGCCTTCATTCGTTGTCATGTTGCAGCGATTGAATCCGGAAGCGATCTTCTGATCGAGCGTCGCATTCGGCAGTAAGTCGCCAGCAAGATTCTCAATCGTAAACTGGTCGTACGGCATGTTGCGGTTGAAAGCCTGAATCACCCAGTCTCGATAGGCCCACATCTCACGATAGTTGTCGAAGTGAATACCGTGCGTGTCGGCGTAACGAGCGTAATCCAGCCAGTAGCGGCCTCGATGTTCACCCCATTCCGGCAACGCAAGCAGTCGGTCGACGTACTTTTCGTAGGCATCGGATGACTTGTCGTTCAGAAACTCCTGAAGTATCTCCGGCTTCGGCGGAAGACCTGTGATATCCAGGGCAGCGCGGCGAGCCAGCACATGACGATCGGCTTCCTGATTGGGAAGCAACTTTTGCTCAGCCAGTTTCGCGAGCACGAACGAGTCGATCGGGTTCCGAACCCATCCGGAATGTGAAGCGGGAACTTTCACAGCAGGAATAGGCGGACGAACCGGAGCAATATACGACCAGTGCTTTTGGTACTCCGCACCGCTTTTGATCCATTCCACCAGAAGCTGTTTCTGCTCCGCTGTCAACGTCTTCTTCAGCGCTGGTGGAGGCATCACCTCTTCCGGATTGTCGGTCAGAACGCGACGAATGAACTCGCTCTCGTCCGGTTTGCCCGGGCTGATTGCCCCTGCTGAGATTGCAGCGTCTCTCTGGTCGAGCCGCAGATCTGCCTTCCGCGACGCACTATCAGGCCCATGACACGCAAAACAGGTATCCAGCAATATCGGACGGATATCACGGTTGTACTGAATCTCGTCCGCTGCCGCTGAACCAGCAGCAAGACCAAGCACAGTCAACGCAAGACCGCACGAAAAGAGACAGCGAAGGCCGGTCACCATAGCCGTAGCTCCTGTTGAGTTCTCAGATTGATTCAAGACGAAATGTTCGGGCCGGATGTTGTGAAACTTGCTTTGTGAGTAGTGGATCTTGCCAAAGATCCCTGAATCGCCGCACCTTTCACAGGACCCACGAACCGAACTTCAAAGCTTGACGACCTAATAGGTTTCGCCGACAGGATTTGCCAGCGACGTCTATTGTTCAACGCAGGGAAACGCTGGTCCAGCCCTGCCAGAATATCGAACGGTGGGTTTCAAACGGGAGAATCATGTCACAGAAACAGGAACGGTCAATTCGGTCTCCTCGAACCGACTTCAGGCGGGATCAATCTGTGCGGCCCGGAACAACAAGCGCCCCATGCTGTCCCATCCCTTGACGATTTGCACTGATTGCGTCACACGCTAAAGTTGCGCCGATGGCTTTGTATTCAGACGAACACTCCGACCTCAGATTGCCCGAGTCAGAGTCGGGTGAGTCAAAGTCTGCCGATTGCCTGCGATCGATTCCTGACATCGATCTTCACCGCACCTTGAACTGGAACATTACATGAGCACTGAATCACAGGGTTATCCATGTCCGTATTGTCACCAGAAGCAACTGGAGACCGTTGCGACAGCTCCTTACGTCCGAGGCTTTATTGCTGCGTATCAGATTGGAAGTAAGACATTCATTGGATGTGTTCCGTGTGTACGGAAGAAAGTGCTGGGCGAAGCGGCTCTATCGTTGTTCATCGGCTGGTTCAGCATTACAGCCTTGATCCTGAACCCGATCTTCATTCTCTACAATCTGATCCGTGGTCTCCTGACCGGCCGGAACGAAAATTCCGTGAAGGCGAAACTACGAGAACTCGGGCTTCCGGACGAACCGAAAATCGTCGACGTCAATGCCGTCAGCTACGCACTGGCAGCCAGCATGATTATGGCGGATGGCAGTGTCGATGAATCAGAACTCCAGGCAGCAGAAAAAGCGGGTGACGAGGTCTTCGGAAACTTCGATGAAGCCGCACTTCGCATGATCGTCGAAAGCGGAAAGAAGCTTCCTCCGGTTCAGGACCTGGCAGGCATGCTGCGAGACGTTTTGGATGCAAAGCAGAAGGGGAAGGTGCTGGAATACCTGATGCAGATCGCAATGGCCAACGGTTCAATCTCCAACGAGGAACGTCAGGTGATCATCAAGGTGGCCGAAGGTCTTGGAGTGCCAAACCCACTGAGCAATGGCTAACAGACTGTTGATTTCATGGGCCAAGAGTTGCGCAAAGCAATTACCGGAAGGGCGCAAGCCCTCCGGTGAATGCTCAAGTCTTTTGACCAGCACCCGACAACTCGCACCACGCCGCTAACTGACCCCAGTTCCTTCATTTCTTTCCGGAGAGATCGAATGCGTCCGACAAGATGTTTCATGGCATTCCTCGTAATGAGCGTCGGGCTGCTAGCCGGTCCAACTCAGGCTGCTGACCCGAAGAAGGGCGAAGTAACTCGCGCGGATCTTGGGAAAGGTGTCACTCTGGAAACGGTGTACATTCCGCCGGGAGACTTTCTGATGGGAAGTACTCCGGAAGAAAAGAAATGGGCGACCGGCATCGAAGGCGGTGCTCAGGCGGGCACTGAACGCGAGTCATACGAAGGCGAAAAGCCTCGGCCGATGTCCGTGAAGTACGGCTTCTGGATGGGACGAACGGAAGTCACTGTTGGACAGTTTAAGCAGTTCGTTGAAGCAACGGGATATGTCACCGACGCCGAAAAACCGGACGGCCACACTCAGTGCTTCAACCCGTCCTGGACCAGCTACAGAATAACCACTGCGATCACTCATCCGTGGGAACCGATGAAGGGCAAAAGCTGGCGAGATCCCAACTTCCAGTTTCCTCTTCGTGATGACTTTCCCGTTGTGTGTGTCAGTTGGACCGACGGAAGGGCGTTTGCAGAATGGCTGACCAAGCATGAAAAGGAAGCAGGCCGACTGCCGGAAGGACTTGAATATCGATTGCCTGTCGAAGTGGAATGGGAATACGCCTGCCGCGGCGGACGAAAGGATTCCACTTATTTCTGGTGGGGAAATGAGCTGAGCGAAGGCGAAGGACGCTTCAACATTTCCGCTGTCGACTTTCTTCCTGACCGCAAACAAAAGTGGCCACTCAGCAGCGCTCCGTGGAGCGATGGATTTTCGTTCGTTTCACCCGTTGATCATTACGGCGAACGAGGACGCAACGGCTTCGGCATGGCCGACATGTGCGGTGGGGTTTGGGAAGTCGTTCTGGATCACTTTGACCCAAAGGGTGGCCACGAAGAACTCTTTGTTACCGATGGGCACTATCGCCCCGTGTGTCGCGGCGGCAACTACTTTGATGTCCCCGGGAATGCCCGCTGTGCCGTTCGATTGGGGCTGGCAGGGGCCCACTATTCAGATTCGCGGGATGGATTTCGCATCTGCCTGGGCCCACCTCGCAAGGTGACTCTGCCTGCAGCAGCCCGCTAAATCCGCGGATTCCTTTGATTCTGTGAATTAACGGCCGTTCAAGTTCTGGCGGCGAGGATGGATGTTGACAGCCTGATTCCGGCGACCGAAGATGGTGGTCCCTCCCGTGTGTCGACGTCTCATTTTCCTGCCTACGATTTGGTGTCCACCATGACGTCAGAATCCCGCTCGCACAGTGGCTTCCGCCGTACCACCTCTTTGTGCCCCGGTCCGGTGTCTCGTCGCAGCATTTTGGAAGCTGGCGCACTGGGATTTGGGATGCTGGGACTGAGCGACCTGCTGCGAATGCGAGCGGCCGCCGCGGAATCTGGCAAACCGGCAAACTCAGCGGACACTTCGATCATCTTCATCTGGCTTCCAGGCGGTCCGCCGCATATGGAAACCTACGATATGAAACCGGATGCTCCGGAGGAATATCGGGGCGTCTTTCGCCCGATCCCAACGAACGTGAAGGGGCTGGACGTCTGCGAATTGCTTCCAATGCACGCCAGGTGCGCCGATCGGTACAACATCATTCGTTCGATCGCTCATGAATTCGCTGACCATGGCGGCGGCCATAAACGGTTCCTCACCGGCCGCATGCCGGCCACACCAACAGGCTTCGTGAATGATGCTCCCGCGGTTGGTTCAATTGTCGCTAAGTGCCGCGAACATCTTTCCACCGGACTTCCCAATTACATCTCTGGGACCGAACCAGGCCGTGCAGCGGTCGACGTCTACAGCTTCGGCGCGGCTTATTTGGGTCCGTCGTACACACCGTTCAACGTGCCTGGTGATCCTGGTGAAGCAGGCTTCAGCGTCAAGAACCTGTCTGTCGATCAGCAGGCCGCAAGCCGTCTTGATGATCGAGTCTCGTTGCTGAAAGGCTTCGATCGACTTCGACGCAGCATCGATGATCGCGGTGTCATGGACGCGATGGATCAGTTCAACCAGCAGGCTGTTTCGATGCTGACAAGTTCGCGCGCTCGTGAGGCGTTTGATCTTTCAAAGGAACCGGATGCCCTTCGAGACCGTTACGGGCGCCATTGCTGGGGACAGCGAGCCCTGCTGGCTCGCAGGCTGGTTGAAGCGGGATGCAGCTTTGTCACGATGGTCATGGAGAATCCGTACCAGTCCGGTGTCGAATGGCTGAAGGCCGGAACGTACAACTGGGATTCGCACGCGGTGAACTGTCATCTCTTCGAAGACGCCAAAGTCCGTTTCCCAATTTACGACCAGGCCGTCACAGCATTGGTGGAAGACATCTACAACCGAGGACTCGACCGCAAGGTAATGCTGGTTGTCACCGGTGAGTTTGGTCGTACGCCACGAATCACAACTCAGGTCGGTACTCAAACCGGAGTGCCTCAACCAGGCCGCGACCACTGGCCTCAGGCCATGTCGATGCTGGTCGCCGGTGGCGGTATGAGAACCGGGCAGGTCATCGGTTCGACGAATTCCAAAGGCGAAGAGCCTCACGAACGGCCCTTAACACCAAACGATCTCTGGGCGACCGTCTATCGCCATCTTGGCATCGACTGGAACCAGTCCTTCATCGACCACAGCGGGCGCCCGATGCCCATCCTTCCCTTCGGCGAACCAATCTCCGAACTCCTGCCGGTCACATTAACGTGAATGAACTTGAATCGGTGGGAAGAGCGCAAAGCAAACTGCGGCAGTACGTTTCTGGCTGTGAATCGCTTCTAGCTGTCAAACGGTTGCTCCGATGGGGCAAGCCTATCAGGGGCGGATTTTTAGCTCCTCAGTCCCTTCTCAATTCGGTTGGCTGACAGGTGCGGAACAGACACACTGTGTCGAATAACAGATGGACGGCCCCGTTTTTCATAATCTGGATAACTCGCACTCGCGTGACATCTCCAGTTCCGTCGGTCATGAATCCTGAATAAGTCAAGTCACATGGAACAACCCACTGTGTATGTCATCGCCGGCCCAAATGGCGCTGGCAAGACAACGTTTGCCACTTCGTTTCTGCCGGGTTTTGTGAACTGTCGAGAATTCGTGAACGCGGATTTGATTGCCGCAGGTCTCTCACCCTTCGATCCAGACAGTCAAGCGGTTGCAGCGGGGCGATTGATGCTGCAAAGAATCGACTCACTCGTTCAGGAAAGACAGACGTTTGGTTTTGAGACGACGCTGGCCGGCAGAGGTCACGCAAGACGACTTGCTTTGATGAAGTCGGAAGTTGGATATCAAGTCGTGCTGTTCTTTCTCTGGCTTGAAACTGAGGCACTCGCAATTTCTCGCGTCGCAGCACGAGTTCGAAGGTGGACATCACGTTCCAGCCGAGACGGTGAAGCGCCGTTTTCGACTGGGAATCAGTAACTTCAGTAGACTCTATCGCAACCTCGCCGACGACTGGTACATAATAGACGCGTCGAATGCGAATCCGTCCATCAGTTGTCGGGGTAGTGCTGATGGCATTGAGACAGTCGACCACGAACGGCTAGACTACATCCGTTCGATCTCCCCGGAGTTACTGCAATGATCCATAAACCAGTCGATGACATGATTGCCACGGTTAACGCCGCTTTGTGTTCGGCCATGGTCGGTGTCATTGCTCGCGCACGTCTCAGGGATACACCGTTGGTTGTTTCCGAAGATGGTGAGGTTGTCGAAGTGAATCCACATGATTTGGAATTGCCGTCACTGACGAACAAAAATCCCGATACTACCTCGGGGCACACAGTCGACCACAATTGACCAAAGCAGATCTTTCTGGGCGCCAAGCACTTTTGTTTTGTTTGCAACCCCTCACGTAACCCCATCCAACTCTGACAGTCGTCGACTACGCAGAACTCGCCGTGCTGAACGGATGCTGTACTCGAACTCGGCCGGCCGACTGCCGGGCGGAACCACTTTCGGAGATTCTTTGCTCAGTCCAAAACGCTGATCCTCAAGCATTCCAAGTCACGTGGCTGAGCGTTGAGGAACTGACAAACTTCGCCAAACAACCGACGGATGGCCCCCGTCTTCTTGCCGTTTTCTTCAAGTGCTAAGTCCTGCGCTGAGTAGTCAATGCATCGCACGACCAGTCAGAATGGGATCACAATGAAGCGTGATCTTCGTCCAGTTGGGTTCTTCTACGAGTGCTTTGGCGGATCATCAGGGCCTTCGTTGAGGGAGGCGATCCGTGCGACAAGCCATGATAATGAAAACGAAATGGCCTCATATCTTGACCATGGCCATTTGTTTGCCTGCATTATGGGCCAGGCACGGGACATCCTGTCGACTGATCATGAAATAGCAGGAAGCGGCGATTGCCATATTCTGACAGATGGAGTTTGGGCGTGGCCAGCGTTCCTTTCGTACTACCTCAGAAACTATCATATCGAATTGCCCTTGGAACTGTGGGAGCAAGCCAGACTGAGTGCCTGGATGGTGCCCTTCGATATCAATTTGGCAGAGTTGTCGCTTGATTAATCGGCCATGTTTGAACTCAGTATTAACTAACGAGTGGATGGCACAAGGTTCGGTCGTGGGATCGGCAACAATGACTTTCCTGACACCAAACTGCCATTTCCCATGAGCCCGAGGCGCTAGCCGAGTCTTCGCATCGTTGGGTACGTGCAGAGGAAGGAGATTTACTGCGACCTCTTCGCCGTTTCCAATCTGTGTTTCATCGATCACGCGTGTGCGTGAAGAAACGAGACGACCGTTCCTGCAAATTGAACAGTCGGGTGCTTGTGGAGAAAGAGATTGCGGAATTCGGCTAGCGCCTCAGGCTCAGAGATTGCTACTTCGAACGCCCCCACTGTGCATACGGCACGGGGCCAAGGAACGCCTGATTCTCCAGCGGTGCGGATCGTCCGAGTTCACTGACAAACGGCGTCAGGAACAGGAAGAAGCAGTACGCTCCCAGTGCCGGTACCATCACGAGTTTGATCAGCCAGCGCCATAGGAAAAATGCTGATGCAGGCCGCTGCTGTCCCTGGTGATAGACCCATGCCATCAGAAGGCGAGTCGGATACGTCAGGACGATGAAGAACGGTGTGATCAGCAGCATCGCATCGCCGGGCAACAGTCGAATCTTCGCGAGGTACAGAGGAAACGTCAGAGCATAAAGAACGACGGTCGCCAGCATCCATCGCAGCGGAACTCTTGCGATGATCGCGCGAGCCGTTCGAATGCTGAAGACGGATACAAATCGACCTTCAACCGCCTGATGCACCTGCAGCAGCGGCAGCCATGCCATCACCGGTATCATCAACAAAACACCGAGGAACGATACGACTCCCAGCACAGGATTGTCGCGTTCAGGATTCGTCACGGCCACCAGCATGCCCGACGGAATGGCAAGCCACAGCACAGCTCCTAAAAACGCTTTCAGCCCCAGCCAAAAATGATGAAATGGCTTCATCACATCCAGCATCGTTTCAATCTGAGCGGATAACTCGGTGCGACCTGGTCTTGTCATTGTCGCTTTCCAAAACCACTTCAGATTTCGCACGGGACGAAAGAAACTGCTAAAGCTTCCACCGTAGGAAATTGCCAGAAGCAGATAAATACCGGCCAGCCATTTCATGATCGCAAGAACAGTCATCATCCGAAGCGTTCGTGGATCGTTTGCTCCCAGAATGACAGCCGCATCGTTCACTCTGACTGCCATGAACCGCAGCGGGATCAAAAACAGCAAACTGAAGAACATGATGATGCCAAGGCGAGGTGCGAAGACCATCAGCGGAAAACCATCGCGAAGTTTGCCACTGGCGGCCACTCGCTTTTGCGGCTCCACGAGGTATCCAAGAGTCAGAATGTTCAAGCCAGGAATCGCCGCAAGGATCGCCAGAACTGCAACGATCGTTGCCGTCCCAAACAGTGACTTGATGCCCCACCACAACGAGGCAAACGGCCGCAGAAATCCGGGGAATGCCCCAGGCCCAAGCTGCAGCTCTGACGGACTCGGTTCCGGCGTTGAGGGGAGCGGCGGCGGAACATCGGAGGGGGAGAACGCTGGTTCCGGTTCG
This sequence comes from Planctomycetaceae bacterium, assembly GCA_016795145.1. Lineage (GTDB taxonomy): Bacteria > Planctomycetota > Planctomycetia > Planctomycetales > Planctomycetaceae > SXXK01. The sequence continues at coordinate 2,673 of JAEUII010000200.1, read as the reverse complement.
TTCAGCAGAATGCTCATCGGAAGTTCCCCAGGTACTTTCAATTGAGGCCCGCCCCCGAGCTTGCTGGCGCTCGCTCGATACTACCAACACAACACCAAACACCGGCGAGCGGCGCGGTGTCAACCCGCCGGTGCAACTCGTCCACGTGGGCGACGCAAGGAAGGAATCGCATACCGGAGCGTTGACACACTCCGCTCTCCAAATCGCAACGTTCCCACTGGAACATGCCTTAGAGACCCACCAATTCCGCCGAAATGTACTCCTGCCGGTGTCTTCGGAGCGAACGATCTTTTTTGTTCGCCGGTTTTCTGGAAAAATTGCCCCGGCCTTCCAGGTTTATGTCAGACGAGACGAAACAACGAAGAGCTGGATCGGAAATGCGGGTTACAGTTCCGCCAGAGCTTGTGAATGGATCATTCATCATTTCCGTGCAAGCGCGGATGCAGAGCGTAGGACGCTGGGTTCCCGCCTGCGCGGGAATGACGTTGGAATTGGCGCCAGGGTTTGCTGAAATGAATCACTCCGCTGCTGGAACCTAAGCCTATGCGTTTCATCACTGCCATTACTGCGTTCGGCGTCCTCCTCCTGGTGGTGAGTCTGGTCGATTACGCCGGCAAAGTGGAAACCCCTGTTTCGGCACCACCGTCCGCCTCCGCCACCGCCGAATCTGACTTGAAGCCCGCTGTTGCTCGACTCGACCAGTGGTTTGAAAATTATTGGAAGTCAGAGCGTGTCACACCGTCCACTCCGACCGACGATCTGACCGTCCTTCGCCGTCTGTCACTCGCTCTGTTCGGAACAGTTCCGTCCCTCGAAGAGATTCGAGCCTTCGAAAACGACTCCGCCCCTGACCGCCTCGACCGCTGGCTTGTCCAGATGCTGAAGGACGCACGGTACGGCGACTATTTTTCCGACCGACTCAGCCGAAGTCTGGTCGGTGTCGACCAGGGTCCCTTTATTGTGTTCCGACGCGATCAATTCAATCTCTGGCTGTCTCGACAACTTCAAACGGATGCCTCGTGGAGCCAGATGACTCGCGACATGATTGCTGCCAAAGGTGTCTGGACGGATCGCCCTGCTGCCAACTTCATCACGATCGCGCGAGTCAACGATGAAGGACTGGATGTCAACAAACTCGCAGGCCGAACCGTTCGTACGTTTCTCGGACAACGCATCGATTGTGCTCAATGCCATGACCACCCCTTCGACAAGCGATGGCATCAGGGAGATTTCGAAGGCCTGGCTGCATGGTACTCACATGCAGGACTTTCACTTGCCGGCGTGAAAGAGCATGAGAAAAACAAAGACGGAACTCCGGTTGTCTACAAAGTTGTGGATCCCGGGAAAGCCCCGGAAGAAGCACGGGTGATCAATCCGGCCGTTCCGTTTCATCCGGAGTGGTTGCCTGCTGAAGGGGACCAGCGTGAACGACTGGCTGCCTGGGTTACTCACCCGGACAATCGGCGCTTTGAACGAGCGATCGCGAATCGAATCTGGGGCCTGATGTTTGGTCGTCCGCTCCATGAGCCCGTTGACGATCTTCCCCACCCGGAAGACAAACCAGAAGATGCACTCGATATCCTTGGCCAGGAATTTCGAGCTCGCGGCGACAAGCTCAGTGTGCTGATTCGAATGATCGCACAGTCGAAAGCCTTTCGACTGTCCTCCGAATCAACAGCGGAGACTGATTCACAATACTCGGCTCAGGAAAGCGCATGGGCCGTTTATCCTCTTATTCGTCTGCGACCAGAACAGGTCATCGGATCCATATTTCAGGCGAGTCACATTCGATCCGTCGATCAGAACTCGAACCCGTTCATTCGGTTCGCACGGTTCAACAACGAGAACGACTTCATCAATGAGTACGGTGATCTGGGTGATGATGAACTTCTGCAGCAGATTGGAACCATTCCCCAGGCCTTGCTGCGAATGAACGGCAAGTTCACCTCAGAACAAAGCAAAGTCGATTACCTTTTCCTGTCAGGGCCCGCCGAGATTCTAACTTTCTCGAAAGACGATGCACACGTCGTCGAAAACAGCTTCCTGTGCTGCCTTTCGCGACGGCCCACCGAAGCAGAACTCGAGTACTATCTGAATCTGCTGAAGCAGCCGGAAGAGGATGAACCAACACCATCCGGTACCGTTCGCCCTTCTCGCGCAGAAGTTGTCCAGGATCTGTTTTGGACGTTGTACAACAGCCCGGAATTCTCGTGGAACCATTGAGTTGTCTGAGGTGTTCTATGTTCGACAATGCAAATACTTCACGGCGCCAGATCCTTCAGCTGCTCGCAGGCCTTGGCATGTCCATCGCTCTTCCGGGCATGTCTGCTCGCGCGGCGGCGCGACGTGCCGATGAACGACCGAAATCACTGATCACGCTGTGGATGAACGGTGGCATGAGTCAGCTGGAAACCTGGGACCCGCACCCAGGTACGCCAAGCGGTGGAGAAGTGAAGGACATCGCGACTCGCGCGAAGGACGTGCGAATTTCCGAGATGCTGCCGCAGGTCGCCGAACAACTGGATTCCTGCCTGCTGATTCGGTCGCTCACGTCCAAGGAGGGCGATCATGAACGAGGCGCCGCGTATGTCAAAACGGGATACCGGCCGGAACCGACTCTGAAATACCCAACGCTCGGTGCGATTGCTGCCAGCGAAATTCCAAACACGAAAC
>JAEUII010000180.1 GCA_016795145.1 Planctomycetaceae bacterium | reverse complement strand
TGACGGCTAATCCTAAATTGTTGATGTGACAAACCACTAGCTGCGGGTAAAAGTCAGTCAGAATGCGCAAAATAACCCGCGGCTAGCGCCTTGCGGCTCACAGGGCATTCGTTTCAACAACTGGTTGAGTTTGATGAATATGACTTCCGTTCTCTCGCCCTCGCATGCTCCCGTTACTCCTCAGCTGCTGCAACGGTTGAAGGACATCGTCGGTGCGGATCGATTGCTGGATGCCGCCGATGAGCTGGTTGTCTATGAGTGCGATGGCTACGTCATTGAAAAGAACGCACCGGACGTCGTCGTTTTTCCGGTGAGCGCGGACGAAGTTGTTCGGATCGTGCGGGAGTGCAATCGATTCAATGTGCCTTTCGTGGCGCGAGGAGCGGGGACCAGCCTGGCGGGCGGAAGCTTGCCGGTTGGCGGCGGAGTCATGATTGCTCTGACGAAGATGAATCGAATCGTGGAGATCAATCTTCGTGATCGATACGCGATCGTGGAACCTGGCTGCGTCAATGTTCGGCTGACAAGAGCACTCGCGGGAAGCGGGTTTCATTACGCACCGGACCCCAGCAGTCAGGGGGCCTGCACGATCGGAGGGAACGTCGCAACGAATTCCGGCGGGCCACATACTCTGAAATATGGCGTGACAGTCAATCATGTGCTCGGCGTGGAGTTCGTTTCGCCAGGCGGCGAGCTCGTTCAGTTCGGCGGTCCATGCGGGCGAGGAAACGATGTCGATCTGACCGGGTTGTTTGTTGGCAGCGAAGGAACCTTCGGTGTCGTGACCAAAGTCTGGGTGAGGATTACTCGTGATCCTGCAGCGTGCCGAACGATGCTGGCGATATTCGAAACCGTCCGCGATGCGACTCAGGCGATCAGTCGCATCATTGGTGCCGGGATTGTTCCTGCAGCGCTGGAAATGATGGACCAGGGAATCATTGGGGCTCTGGAAGAAGCGTTCTCCTTTGGTTTTCCGCTTGATGCCGGCGCCGTGCTTCTGATCGAGGTCGATGGGCTCGACTGTGTTGTCGAGGAAGAGGCTCAGACGATTATTGCCCTGTGCAACGAAATGGGTGCAAGAGAAGTCAAACGATCACGGACCGAAGAAGAACGCCTGCTGCTCTGGAAGTGCCGCAAGCAGGCCTTTGGCGCCATCGGACGGCTCGCGCCAAGCTGCTGTACTCAGGACGGTGTCGTGCCCCGGACTCGACTGCCGGAAATCCTGGAGTTCATTCAGGAGACGGAGAAGAAGTACAACCTTCGCATCGTGAATGTGTTTCACGCGGGCGACGGAAACATCCATCCGATTCTGCTGTTCGATGAACGCGACGCTGAGCAGATTCAGCGCGTCATGCTGGCCAGCGAAGATATTCTGAATCGCTGCATCGATCTGGGCGGAAGTGTGACGGGTGAACATGGGATCGGTGTTGAGAAGATCAGCTTCATGCCGCGACTGTTTACGGCGTCCGACCTGGAAGTCATGGCCGACATTCGCAAGGTCTTCAATCCCGCGAACCTCTGCAGTCCCGGAAAAATGTTGCCGACTGCTGGCGGATGCGGCTCGGAGAGCTCGATTAAGGTCAACCCGGCCCGCCGTCCGGCATTTTGACAGCGCGAGCCTTTGGGGCTGGCATCAAGTTAGCGGAACGGCGCGAGCCGTCCGGTGCCGCATCACCTCTCACAACTCATCACAAGCGGAGGGCTTGCTTAACCGGAGGGCTTGCGTCCTTCCGCTATATGGTATGGTCGACCCGCCTCGTTATACTCGCGACTTCCACCAACGAAGGGCGAGGATTCTTCATGCGTACGACTCTGCTGGCGATTTTGTGTCTGTTTGTCCTGACCATCTCTGGCCGAACGGCCGTGAGTCAGACAAAGGAACCCGACTATCCTCTGCCGCCGGAATCGAGTGAAAAGGAAGGCGTGCCGAAGGGGAAAATTGAAGGTCCGTTTCAATTTCGCAGTCAGATCTTTCCTGGCACCGTTCGAGACTACTGGGTCTATGTGCCGGCAGCGTACGATCCTGCGAAACCACCGGCTCTGATGATTGTTCAGGACGGTTTGGGCATGGCGAACGGCTGGCGACTGCCGACGGTGCTGGACAATCTGATTCATGCGGGTGAGATCCCTGTTCAGCTGGGGATCTTTGTTGGACACGGCCACGTGCCTGCTCCGAACGACAAGGCTCAGGCGAGGTACAATCGCAGCTTCGAATACGATGGGCTCGGAGACCGCTATGCTCGATTCTTGATCGAGGAACTGCTGCCGGAAGTGGGCAGGACGTGGAAATTCAGCGACGATCCTGACCACCGTTGCATCGCCGGTGCAAGTTCCGGCGGAATCTGTGCGTTCAACGCTGCGTGGGAACGGCCTGATGCGTTTCGTCGAGTCATCAGTACGATCGGGACGTTCGTCTCTTTGCGAGGTGGCGATCAGTTTCCGGGACTCGTTCGCAAGGTGGAAAACAAGCCGCTTCGAATCTTTCTGCAGGACGGCTCGAACGACCTGAACATTTACGCCGGAAGCTGGTGGCACGCCAATCAGGAAATGCTCTCCGCGCTCGAATATGCAGGTTACGAAGTGAACCATGTCTGGGGTGAAGGTGGCCACAACGCAAAGCACGGTGCAGCGATCATGCCGGACGCTCTTCGCTGGGTCTGGAAGGGATATCCTGAGCCACTGAAGCCTGGCAAAGCGAAGGAACGTCGAGTCGAGGTGCTGGTTGATGGCGAAGACTGGCAGCTGGTCAGCAAAGGTCACGGATTTACCGAAGGCCCGACGGTCAGTGACAGCGGCGAACTGTACTTCACCGACATTCCGAACGATCGCATTCACAAAGTCGATGTGAATGGAACGGTGAGTGTTTTTGCGGAGAAAACAGGAGCCACCAATGGACTCATGTTTGGCCCTGACGGGAAGCTCTATGCCTGTCGAGCCGATGATGCTCAGATTGTTCGATATGCACAGGACGGGACGCATGAGGTTGTTGTCGAAGGCATCAAGGGCAACGACATTGTGGTTCTGCCCGACGGCAGTGGATACGTCACCGAGCCGACCGCCAAAAAGGTGTGGCACTTCAAACCGGACGGCTCAAAACGTGAAGTTCATGCAGGCATTGAATTCCCGAATGGACTGATCACCAGTCCCGACCAGACGCTGCTGAGTGTCTCCGATACGAAGGGGCGATTCTGCTGGTCCTTCCATATTGAACCTGATGGAAGCCTGAGTGCTGCTCAGGAGTACGGCTGGCTTCACGTCACGGATCATGGCAAGTCAGACGCGGATGGCATGGCCGTGGATACCGAAGGCCGGATCTATGTCACAACAAGTCTTGGTGTGCAGGTTCTGGATCAGCCTGGTCGAGTCAACTTCATCATTCGAAAGCCGGAACCAAAGTGGTTATCGAATGTGACGTTTGGCGGTTCGGATCGAAAGACGCTCTATGTGACTTGCGGCGACAGTGTCTGGAAACGTCGTCTGAATACGACGGGCGTCGATCCCTGGAAGGCTCCCGTCACACCTCCCAAACCCGGACTTTGATTCCTCACTTCAGCAGAGCAATCCTTCAGCAGAACCATCATGACTCCGGAAGAGTTTCGCAAATACGGCCACCAGATCATCGACTGGATTGCAGACTATCGTACCAACCTGGCGTCTCGCCCTGTGATGGCACAGACGATGCCGGGTGAAGTGCGATCAAAGATCGCGGTGAATCCGCCGATCGACGCTGAGCCGTTTCAGGACGTGCTGAAGGATCTGGATGATGTCGTGCTGCCAGGACTTTCGCTCTGGCAGCATCCGATGTTCTTCGGATATTTCCCTTCGAATAGTTCTCTCGCCAGCGTTCTGGGAGACTTTCTCAGCACAGGTCTTGGAGTGCTCGGGCTTGCCTGGCAATCCAGCCCGGCACTGACGGAAGTGGAAGAGGTCGCCACCGACTGGCTTCGACAGATGGTTGGCCTGAGCAATGCCTGGCAGGGCGTTATCCAGGACACCGCTTCGACCAGTACTCTTGTGGCACTTCTCAGCGCGAGAGAACGAACGTCGAACTATGGGCTGGTGCGAGGCGGGATGCAGGCCGAAGCGCAGCCTCTGGTCGTTTACGTGTCGGCTCACAGTCATAGTTCCGTGGACAAGGCAGCGCTGTTGGCAGGATTCGGTCGACACAATGTCCGCGTCGTCTCGCACGATGCAGACTTTGGAATGTGCCCGAAGGCGCTCGACGAGGCCATTCGGACGGACATTGCCGAAGGTCGAACTCCCTGCGCTGTCGTGCTGACAACGGGCACGACGACAACAACGGCCATTGATCCGCTGCAGAAAAATATCGCAGTGGCTCAGCAGCATGGACTTTGGGTCCATGTAGATTCTGCAATGGCGGGCTCAGCGATGATTCTGCCGGAATGTCGATGGATGTGGGACGGCATCGAAGGTGCGGATTCGATCGTCGTGAATCCGCACAAGTGGCTTGGAGCCGCGTTTGACTGTTCGGTGTATTATGTGAAGGACGTCCAGCACCTTGTTCGAGTCATGTCGACGAATCCCAGTTATCTGCAGACGACGGCAGATGGTCAGGTGAAGAACTATCGAGACTGGGGATTACCGCTGGGTCGGAGATTCCGTGCTCTGAAGTTGTGGATGCTGATCCGAGAACAGGGGGTTGCGGGATTGCAGAAGCGACTGCGGAGAGACATAGCGAACGGTCAATGGCTCGCGAAACAGGTGAGCGCAACGGCCTCGTGGAAAGTGCTGGCCCCTGTCCAGCTTCAAACCGTTTGCGTGCGGCACGAGCCTGAGGGGTTGGCCGGCGAGGAGCTGGATCGGCACACACTCAACTGGGTGAATTCACTCAACCAGTCTGGCCGAACCTATCTGACTCCGGCGACCCTGGAAGGACGGTGGATGGTCAGAGTTTCCGTCGGCGCGGAAAACACGGAGCGGCACCATGTGGAGGATCTTTGGCGGGCGATGCAGGAAGCCGCGGTGCTCTGAGTCGCAGAGACCGCGAGCAGAAAATCGAAATGCTCAATCCCAACGACTGCAGTTCGATAGCAAATCTGAGGCAAAAGTGGACTCCTCCTTGACATTCACAATCCTGTCTGACACCATGCCCGCTTCTCGCCGGGAACTCATGGACATTTGTCAACCTTTCCTTCGAATGTAGCGTCCTTCGCGTTAAACGCTGGGGGGACGGACAAAAGAAGTTGGTACAGAATGTTGGAAGGGTGCCCGATCGCATTGAAATATGCGAAAAACCCTGTGGAATTCAGGGGTACGTGTCGAAAGCAATAGCTCGCAAACGTCACCGATCTGACAGGACGAAAGTTATGTTGGAAAGGTTGAAAGTCGATTGCTGCAGCACGATGTTGGAAGCAGCGAGTTCTGGTCATTGTGGAATTTATTGAGTCTGGAAGTTTGTCATGCCCCAGCCCAAGAGAAGGCACTCCAAGTCACGTTCGCGAAAGCGTAACAGTCACAACACGATTAAGCCTCGTCAGCTTGCGAAGTGTCCGCAGTGTGGAACGATGGCACCAACTCACGTGATTTGTCCGACCTGTGGATACTATCAGGGTCGAACTCTCGTTGAGGAATCAGAGGAATAGGTTCGATGCGGATCGCTCTGGACGCGATGGGCGGCGACTTCGCTCCCGGCCCGAATATCGTGGGTGCCCTTGAGGCTGTCGAGCGAATTGCGAACCTCGAAATTCTTCTGGTCGGTGATCGCCCGATCCTGGAAGCAGAGATCGCCAAAGTCGGAACGCTCCCGCCTTCCATTCAAATTGTGGAGGCGGAGGGTTGGGTCGGCATGGACGAAAAGCCGACGACTGCGCTGCGCGAAAAGCCAAACTGCTCGATCGCAAAGTGCTGGCAGCTCATGGCATCCGGCCATGCAGAAGCTGTCGTCAGCGCTGGCCATACGGGAGCAGTTGTTGCTGCTGGTTTGAAGACGCGCCTGTTTCTGAAAGGCGTGAAGAGGCCGGGCATTGCTGTTCGGCTCCCAACGCTCAAAGGATCCTGCATCCTGATCGACGTGGGTGCGAATCCGGCTGCACGTCCGGAACATCTGGCTCAATACGGCTCCATGGGACTCGTGTATGCTCGCTCCATGCTGGGCATCGAGAATCCTCGCGTCGGCCTGATGAATATTGGCAGCGAAGAAGGTAAGGGCACGGACCTTTACCGTGAAACTCATTCGCTGCTGGTCAAATCACCAGTGCGAGACAACTACATCGGCAACGTCGAAGGCCGCGATGTCTATCATGGTGATGTGCATGTCATCATCTGCGAAGGCTTCGTTGGTAACGTGATCCTGAAGGTCAGTGAAGGAATGGCAGAATTCCTTTTGAAGACCGTAGGGAAAGCGATGATGAAGAATCTGAGTGCCGAACGAGAACTTGCCGAGCAGACACTCGACAGTGTGACCGATCAGTTCCAGTACCAGGAGTCCGGTGGCGCACCGCTGCTGGGGATCGATGGTATTTGCATTATCTGTCACGGATCCAGTGACCATCGCTCCATTCGAAATGCTCTTCGAATGGCGACTGAGATCGACAACCATCACATCAATTCACAGATCAGCGACCTGCTCGCTCAGGGTGAATAGTCGATGCCAAAGATTGCTCTTTTCTTCCCAGGTCAGGGTGCGCAGCACGTCGGCATGGGACGCAGGATTGCGGAACAGTATCCCAAGGCACGAGAGCTCTATGATCGAGCGGCTCAGATCCTGGGATTTGACCTTGCGAAGCTTTGTTTCGAAGGACCTGCTTCGGAACTGGATTCGACGGTCATTAGCCAGCCGGCCCTGTTCGTAACCAGCCTTGCGGCACTGGAAAAGCTTCGAGCGGATAATCCCGAAGTCGCGCTGGCCTGCGAGATGGCAGCGGGGCTTAGCCTGGGTGAATACACGGCTCTGGTGTTCTCCGGCGCCATGTCATTTGAAGACGGCCTGAAAGTTGTGAAGCGTCGTGGCGAAGCCATGCAGGCCGCTGCTGATGCAACTCCTTCCGGCATGGTCAGCATTCTGTTGCTGGATCGACCTGCCGTCGAAAAGATCTGCGAAGAAGCGTCGGCCCACGGTCCCATTCAGATTGCAAACTTTCTGTGCCCGGGAAACCTTGTCGTCAGCGGTGAAAACGCCGCGTGCGAACGGGCCGCAGAGCTGGCGGTTGCAGCCGGCGGACGAGCCATTCCGCTTGCCGTTGCAGGAGCCTTCCACACGAACATCATGCGGCCGGCCGACGAAGCCCTGGCCGAAGCGCTGGCGGAAGTGGAAATTCGATCGCCCGAAATTCCTGTCGTGTCCAACGTGGATGCTCAGACTCACACGGATCCGGAAGAGATTCGTGATCTGCTGATCCGCCAGGTCCTCAGCCCGGTTCGCTGGGAAGACTCCATCAATTTGATGCTGCAGGAAGGCTGCGACGACTTCTATGAAGTCGGTCCTGGCAAGGTCCTGAAGGGCCTGCTGAAGCGAATCAGCCGCAAGACGAACTGCACAACGATCAACGACTCGTTTGACGAGACCGGTGGCGTTTAGTCATCGCCCATCGAAGATCGCCTTCGCACGACCGCGGCCGCGCAAAGTAGGTGCCACCTGCCGGGTGGCACTTCGCGGTCCCATCGCGACCTGCATGGGCGACGGAACGAATGATTAATGATTATTGGAAATTGCAAAATGCAAAGTGGATGATCGTTGTGTGCGATACCACTTTGCATTTTTCAATAGTCAATTTGCAATAGTCCTTGAGCTATCCAGCGACTGCAGCAGCGCAAATTAACCGCGTTACGGCGCGACGGCTGCAGATTGCTGATGAGCAGACTTGAGGGCAGCGTCCAGGATTCGCTGTGTCTTCAATGCCACTTCCGGCCAGAATGGATCTGTCTTGCCTGAAAGCACCAGGTCCGCAAAGTTGCGGAACAGAGCTGTCTCCTGAGCATTCTTCGCGTTGTTGCTGTACTCCGGCAGTGAATGAGTCCGCAGAGATTTCTCCATGTTGAAGAAGCATCCGTCTGCGGCGAAGTTGTGACGTCCGGTATCGAACGACACTTCATTCCCGAAATACGGCAGGACGAAATCGTTGACCGCGAGGTACCCCTTTGAGCCGCTGATGTGTGCCCACTGCTGGTGATTTGTCCGGAAGGAATTGAAGAAGGTAGCAGACACGCCGTTCGCAAAGTGCATCTCGCCCTGAAACTCCATTGGGACGATTTCTGCACTGTCGGGGCGCTTCACACCATTCAAAATGCGTCCTCGTACTTCAACCGGCATCTCGTACTTCATCGCAAACAGAATGATGCGAATCGTGTACCAGCCGAGGTCACCAAGGCACCCTGCTGGTTCCAGCTGACTGCTTGCTCGAATGTTGCTCTGCACCCACGATTCATCCGCACAGAAGCTGAACTGGCTGGCGATGCGGCGAATCGTTCCCACCGACTGACCATCATCCAGGACCTGTCGCATTGCATTCATGCGAGCACTGTGCATGAACATCACGCCGTCCATGAACTGCACGCTGGACGCTTTGCACGCGTCGATCATGCGAGTCACATCGGCGGACGTTACGCCACAGGGTTTTTCGACCATCACGTGCTTGCCAGCCTGAGCCGCCTTCACAACCCAGTCCGTACGAATGCCGGTTGGGAGCGGAACATAAACTGCGTCGACGTCCTTGCTGTTCAGCAGCTCCTCGTAGCTTCCAAACGCTGCAACCGGATGAGATACCGGCACGGAAGCTTTGCATTCATCGATGAACTGCTGCGCCTTTGCGACCGAACGACTGGCGACCGCCACGGTCTGGCCGTTACCGGAGTTGATGATCGAATGCCAGTTCTTCTTCGCGATACCAGCGGTGCTCAGAATTCCCCAGCGACAAACTTTCTGGCTCATGATGGGATTCCCTTTGTTTCAGGACGACATCAGCTCAACCGCGAACGCCGCGCGGCTGGAAGCTCTTTGGCGGAATGGTGATTGAGAAATTGTTAGTGAAAATGCAGGACGCAGAGCCTCTCGGGAAGACTCCGCCAGCCGAATTAGTTGCGACATTCCGGATGCAGGGCGAGGCTCACGCAACCGTGACTGGCCTGAGCGACCGTTGCTGACCAGTCCGCCAGGTAACCTCGACGAGGCTCCGCGGGCGGGCGAGCCTTCAGTTCCCTGCGTCGCGCGGCGATCTGTTCATCGGTGAGGTCCACATGAATCGTTCCCTTCAGCAGGTCGAACGAAATCTTGTCGCCATCATGAACGCAGGCAATCGGACCGCCGACAATCGCTTCCGGAGCACAATGCACTCCGATGGCTCCGTGAGACACACCGGAGACTCGAGCGTCCGAAAGGAACGCAATCTTTCCGTCCAGCTCGGGGACGGCCAGGGCCGCGGTCGCGATCAAGACTTCAGGCATTCCGGACGCCACCGGTCCCAGATAACGAAGAATGATCACGCTGCCCGGCTTGATCTGACGCTGTTCGACCGCACGAACGATGTCTCGAGGATCATCGAAGCAAACTGCGTTGCCGGTGAAACTTGGTTCCTTCATGCTGGACACCTTGAAGACGATGCCTCCCGGTGCCAGATTGCCAAAGCAGATCTGCATGTCAGCGAATGGCTTGTAGCAGTTTTCTTTCGACACGATCAGATCCTGGCCCGGCGGAGGCTTCGGAACATCTCGCAGATTTTCTGCCATGGTCTTGCCCGTGACGGTCATGCACGAACCATCCAGCAGGCCGCAGTCCAGCAAATGCTTCAGCAGAATTGGTGTCCCGCCGATCTTGTGCAGGTCCACCATCGTGCGAGGGCCTCGAGGTGCGAAGCTGCAAAGCACGGGAGTATTTCGGAAAATCTCCTGCAGGTCTTTCAGCGTGAAGTCAACTTCCGATTCACGAGCCAGCGCGAGAATATGAAGAACGCCGTTTGTTGATCCACCGGCAGCGGCAATGGTCACGGCACAATTGCGGAAGGCCGCCTTCGTCAGAATATCACGAGGACGCAGGTTGCGTTGAAGAAGGTTGACCATCGCCTGACCAACACGTCGGCATTCTGCCTTCTTCTCCGGATCAATGGCGGGGATTGAACTGCTTGCGGGAAGCATCAGGCCAATCGCTTCCATTGCAAGTCCCCAGGTATTGAAGGACGCAGCGATTCCGCAGCCGCCGGGTCCTGGGCACGCCTTGCGAATGATCTCTTCTGACTCTTCATGCGTCATCGCTCCCACAGACGCTTTGGCCTGGGAGTCGTACACATCCAGAATGGTGATGTCCTTTCCGTTGTGGCAGCCTGGAAGGATGCTGCCGCCGCTGACGATGAGCCCCGGGTAATTCATGCGAGCCAGCGCCATCGCAAAGCCAGGGCCGTTCTTGTCGCAGTTGTGCAGACCAATCATGCCGTCATAACGGTGAGCCGTCACGACACATTCCGCACTGTTGGCGATCAGATTGCGTGAGGGCAGGCTGGCGTTTCCACCTTCGTGACCCTGAGTAATATTGTCTGAAACACCGGGCGTGCCGAACGGAAAACCCAGCAGCCCGGCTTCCCGACAACCAGCCGCGATTTCCTGTGCCAGTGAATACGCGTGGACGTTGCACGTGTTGCCGTCCAGCAGAGGCACGCCGATCCCGATCTGAGCCCGATTGAAGTCCTCGGCATTCATTCCGAGCGCGTAATAGAAGGCGGTGATCCCCTTCTGCCATCCGTGAGTCAGTTCGTTGCTGTTCCAGTTAAGCATGCTTGATTCGCCGTCAGGAAAAAAATCGACGTCAGGAAAATGTGAGTTCGGAAGATAGCAGAATCACAAGTCGTCGCGAACGAACGCCACAAATTGAGAGTGTTTCTTCCTTTCTGATGCCGCGGGCACTTGAAACAGGACGAAGCAGATCGTCCTGCACTCATTTTTCCTCAAGGACATCGTCGTGACTTTGGGAGAAAACTGGTAACTGGTACAGTCCTGACGGTGTTCGGGGTGGACAATTCCATCTGGTACCCCGACTGATCCTCTGAAAGGACTCTCCATGGTCACTGAGCGTCAGAGAATGGCTCGTTCGGTCCCGTATTCTGCAGTGATGCTTCTGTCTGCAATTGCGTTTCTGCTTCAGGCAAACGCAACGAATGCTCAGCTGTTTCCTGGGCTGCCTTCCGATCCGCAACAGGACAACACTCCTAAAGACGATCTGCAGCGTTTGAACAGTGATCGTCGTACGGCGCAGCAGTTTCAGCAACTGCAGAACGCTCTGAAGGACGGCGATACAAAGGACTTTCGGGAGATCCTTGATACGCTCCGAGCGGCTGATCCGGGACTCATGCTGACGCAGTCGACAGGTTCCTTTCAGCCACTTCATCGCGGACTTTCACTTCTGCTGTTATCTGCGAGTGATGAGCTTCGACGAACTCTTGGGGCCGATGAAGAAAGTGCGTCTCGCGAGCTGAATCGAGCGATCGCAGACGAAACTCCGGCTGAGATTCTCGCCGTGCTGCATCGCCATGCTGGCACAGAATCGTCGCTCAGGGCTCACGTGCTGCTGGCGATGATTCATCTGGATCGAGGCAACTCGCAGGCAGCGCTGTACTGGCTGGCACCGGTTCTTGAGGCGAAGCATTTGCCAGCTCTGCAGGAAACGGCGAAGAAGCTGAGTGACCGAATGCGGAGCGATTCCGCCGATCAAGCGGCGGCCGCGTCATCTTCTGAATCTGTCAGCAAGCAAATCTCCTCGGAACTCAAGGCTGAATCGAAAGAACAGTCCGACGAGACTGCAGCGTCCACGACAACAGCGAAAGAGAATGACACTGCCGCTGCCGCTGCAACTTCGGATGAAGGGCAGGCGAAAGGGCTGAAAGCTGACTATTCGTATCTCCACTGGATGCAGAGTCTTCCGCTGAGTGTTCGACAGAAGCGTGTGTCTCAGGACTTTGTCCTGAATGCGTCACAAGCCCCCATGATTCCGTGGTCCGCGTGGGCACCGGCCGTGGATGCGAACAGCATCTTTGTTCGCCTCCCCGATATGGTCACCGCTTTCGAACGCACGACCGGCCGACATCTGTGGACTCGTGTACTGCGCCATCGCAAAGCGACGCCTGGAGATCCTTCCAACTTTGACGACGTGTTGCCAATTATGCTGCCGGGACTGCAGACGAATCAGCAGGCCGAAAGCGCGGATGTTACATTGCTGCATCGAAATGAAATTGTTGGACGGATGACGTCTGATGCTCAACGACTGTATGTCATCTCGCAAGTCAGTGAAGCAAATCGAAGTCGAGAGTTTGCGATCCAGAACCGTATTCTGACTGGTCGAGATGACGCCGGATCAGCAGGGCTCTGGGAACTTGTGGCGATCGAAAAAGCCACTGGGCGACGCGTGTGGACGGCGGGAGGAGCCCCTGTCGAAAAGCGATTTGGCAACGAACTGTCTCAAACGTGGTTTTGCGGTCCGCCGCTGGTCGATGGCGAGCTTCTGTATTCGGTTGTTGAACGCGAATCATCCATCAAACTGGTATGTCTCACGGCAGCAACAGGGCAAGTCCAGTGGCAGATGACGCTGATGTATCCGGATGCGGCCATTGCACAGGACCTAGGTCGGCAACTTCTGTCAGCGCACAGCTCGGTTCACCAGGGTGTGGTTTTCACGACGACAACAACCGGATGGTTTGTCGCGATCGACAAGTTGACTCGCAGCGTGCTGTGGGCCAGTCGCCTGCCGGCAAGCACTGGAGATCAATTGCCAGTCCCTCGTCTGCGTGTCTCATCGCTGAATCTTCAGCCGACAAAGCCGCTGGAAACAACCTGGCACTCAGAGCCTCCATTCATCGGCGGAAACTGGGTTTATTGTGTAACCGCCGAAAGTCCATCGCTGTGTGCATACGACATGCTGACCGGCAAGCTGGAAGCGAGAAAGAACATCGAAAACTCAACGCTGCTTCTTCACGCCGATAACGAACTGGTTGTTGTCGCTGCTCCAAAATCACTGACGGCGATGAAGCCAGGCAACCTTCGTGAACTCTGGAAGACAGCACTCTCTTCGGATCCAGCCGTCAACGTGGGAAGTGGCATTCGAACGGGCGATGAGCTGGCGATTCCACTGACGGATGGCTCCATCGAATTTCGCAGCGTGAAGACCGGAGCATTACTGGCACGACGCACCGGTTTGCGTCCCGCGCGAAGTACAGGTGGTCTCTACAGGGTCGGAACAGATCTTGTGAGTTTCGGTCCGGATCATGTTGGCGTGATCTCAACAAGCCCGCCGGAAAAGTCACCGGCCCAGGATGCTCTTCAGCGTGCAACATTCCTGATGGACACAGGACGTGTTGATGAAGCGTCGCAGTTGCTGAATGAAGTGACGTCAAACTCCATCAATCGTGATGACGTTCGACGCCTCAAGTTCCGAATTGCGGCGGCGCGTGCGGCGGCGGAGAATGCCGATGATGCTGCAGTTGCGGCCGTTGCCGAACTTGCAGGTTCCGCCGATGAACGTGCGATCGCATCATTCCTTCGCCTGCACAGAATGCAGAAGGATGAACAGAAGCTTGAAGAATACGCCAGGGCTCTTTGCGAGCAACTGAGTGATGCCAACGGATACCAGGCCGTCGAACTGCCGGATGCCGATCGCGTGATCGATGCACTCCGGTCGGTCAGCGTTGTGAACGCACTGGAAATCAGCGCGCTTGCCAAGGGGCGAGAAACGATGCGGCGTCCGTTTCGATCGTGGCTGGCCGGGGAACTCATGAGCGTTCTCGACAGAGCTCCCGAGTCTGCTCGTGCCGGGATCATTGAAACGGTCAAGGTTCTTCCCACATCACAGCTGCTGACGATCCGGTCTCCATGGCTGAATGATGTCTTCCTTGAACTGGCAGAGAAAGCGGTCAGGGAGAACCGTGTGACTGAAGAGACCATGCAGCTTGTGCTTGCCGCATTTGAGCGCCGCGGACGGCTCGATCCGCAGGCTCGAGATACGTTGGCTCAGAGGCTCGATGTCCTGGTTACCGCAATCTCCGCAAAATTGCAGCCGCAACCAGGCCCCACACCTGAAGACGCCGCTACCGCAGATACCTCTACTAAAAGCACGTCGGCGGCAGCGCCATCGGTCAGTCAGGAAATGCCAGTAGCGCTGGTGGAAGTTGTGCGTGATGAGATCCTTCGCAGGATGGACCCGGATGCTGCGTCCAAAACACCACAGCTTGCTTCATCAACGCTCGAACTCGCCAGAGCCATGGAAGGAAAGTCCTACCGGATGATTCCGGTCAGCACTTCGGGACAGATGAGTTTTCGACCGGCCAACCGGCAGGCTTTGGAATGTGAACCGAAGAATGATGCGTTCCTGAGTGCGTTTAACTGGTCGCTGCGCAGAGAGCCGGGCGCCATCCTGGCTCATTCGTGTCTGAACCCCGCTGCTGCTCCGTGGGTCTTTCCGATGACGACCAGCGAATCCACGCTTCTGCAGGCGCAGGAGAGTCTGATTCGCTGCGGCAGTGTGATCGTGTTCCGCAGTGCGAACGCGATCTCGGGTTTTTCCATCGTAGACAATCGATGGCTGTGGACTCGTCCTGTCAGCGGCGCGAATACAGTGATCCGGATGGAACCGGTCTTCCGCCAGTTCAATCCCGAGATGCATACTTCCAACCTCTTTGATCCGGGGCGAAGAATCTGTGGCATGGGAGATCGCTGGTTGTGCCTTCAGACCCCTTCAACGCTCGAAGTGTTTGACACCTTCACCGGAAATTCTCTTTGGACGATGAACTCCATTGGCCTGCAGGGATTCGTGTATGCCGGAACGGAAGCCCTGCTTGTTGCTGATCGATCCAGCCGTGATGATCTTTTTCTTCAGACCGAAACTGGCTTGCCGCTGAAGAAGGACACAAGACCATCGTCATCCGCTGAAGAAGGCGAAACAAAAAGCGAGAAGGCGGAGAAATCACTTCCGGCGAGCGTTCGACGAGCCTCCATGGCACGACGCATCATTCGTGCATCGGGGCCGGACCTTGTTCTCTGGAATGCTCGGGGCATGTTCGTCTCCGGGGCAAGCCTGGAATGGGTCAACATGCGAACGCTGGATGTGTCCCGAACGATTGCATTACCCGAGGACTGCCATGCTCAGTTCCTTGGCTATCACGAGATGGCGGTTGCGTCGGATGACCAGAAGCTGATGCTGATCGATCTCGAAAACGGTGGTTCGGAGGAGTACGACTTCTCCGGTGATGAACTTCCAGATTTGAAGGGACCGGAGATCTGGATGATGGCTGATCGGGATTTCGTGTTCGTCACGGGAACCGCGCGCGGGGCTGCAATGGCGATGCCATCGAGTGTTTATGGATTGCGGATGATTGCGATTACACAACAGCTTCGAGTCATTGATCGGGGCACCAGGACGCTGACATGGACTCGTCCTTTGAAAGGAAACACGTTCCTGTGCGATGATGGCGCGCCCTCGCCCGTGCTGCTCCTTTTGGAGTCCGAGAATAATGATCCTGGTGCGAATCCTCTCCCCATTTTTGCGAGGATGGGACAGGGATATCGAGTCATCGGCCTTCTAAAAACGACGGGCGAAGAACTCTTCAACTATCCCGTTGTTTCGCAGACACCATTCCCACAGCTCAGGCTGGTCATCCCAACCGCCGAACAGATGGACCTGGATGCACTGGGAAATCGAGTTCGATTCGTCGCCACACCGAAAACCGCCAGGTAACTGTAGAATGGCTGCCCTCAGCCGTTTGCGATTCTCTTTTTGTCTTGTGTTGGCGTGGAAGCGATTGAGGACAATCGCTCTACAATGTCCGGGTAGCACAGGCGCAGCCTGTGTCGCGCAGCGGCCGGAAGCCTGCGTGAAAACGAGGTGGTTTCAGTGCAGCCGTTCTCGGCAATACCGCCTCCTGGCATGGGCTTCCGGCGCCTTCGGCACACGCACTTCGTACGTGCAACCCAGTGTAAAACAGCTGTCCTCAGCTGTTTGCAAACAACCTCAGAAGCGATTGCGGACAATCGCTCTACACTGTCCGGGTAGCACAGGCGCAGCCTGTGACGCGCAGCGGCCGGAAGCCTGCGTGAAAGCGAGGTGGTTTCAGTGCAGCCGTTCTTGGCAATACGGCATCCTTGCATGGGCTTCCTGCGCCTTCGGCACACGCACTTCGTACGTGCTACCCATTGTAGAACAGCTGTCCTCAGCTGTTTACAAACAACCGCAAAAGCGATTGAGGACAATCGCTCTACACTGTCCGGGTAGCACAGGCGCAGCCTGTGTCGCGCAGCGGCCGGAAGCCTGCGTGAATGCGTGGCGGTTTCAGTGCACCCGTTCTCGGCAATACCGCATCCTTGCATGGGCTTCCGGCGCCTTCGGCACACGCACTTCGTACGTGCTACCCATTGTAAAACAGCTGTCCTCAGCTGTTTACAAACAACCTCAGAAGCGATTGCGGACAATCGCTCTACACTACATCAAAATCGACCGAATCGGTGCTGCGGGTTCAACTCCGGTCAGCCGCGCATCCAGGCCCTGGAATCGGACGCTGAATTGTTCGTGGTCGATGCCCAGCAGGTGCAGCATGGTCGCATGCATGTCGCGAACATGGACGACGTCTTCCACGGAGTTGTAGCCAAGTTCGTCTGTTGCTCCGTGGCTGACACCGCCTTTGATGCCGCCGCCAGCCATCCACATTGAGAATCCCTTGATGTGGTGATCGCGGCCTGGTCCGCCTTTCCCCTGGAACATCGGTGTTCGACCAAACTCACCGCCCCAGACGATCAGAGTATCGTCGAGCATTCCGCGGCGTTTCAGATCGGTCAGCAGTGCCCAGGTCGCTCGATCAGTCGCGCCGCAGCACATGTTCATGTACTTGACGAGATCGCCATGATGGTCCCAGTCACGATGATACAACTGGATAAACCGAACGCCGCGTTCCGCCAGTCGTCTCGCAGTCAGGCAGTTGGAAGCAAACGATCCATCACCGGGCGTCGCACCATACAGTTCCAGAACTTCTTTAGGCTCTTCAGAAATGTCCATCAGTTCCGGTACGCTCGACTGCATCCGAAACGCCATCTCGTACTGGCTGATTCGAGTCTCAATGTCCGGTCGATGAAACTGAAGATTGCGATGCCGATCCAGATTTGCGACAGAATCGACCAGACGCCGCTGCTGTTCTGAAGTGACACCGGTCGGGTTGCGAAGATAGTTCACCGGGTCGCCTGAAGCGTTGAATTCGACTCCCTGGAATCGACCAGGCAGAAAACCGTTGCCCCACATGCGCTGGGAAATCGGCTGAGGATTTCGGCCTGCGAAGCTGGTCATCACCACAAAACCCGGAAGGTCTTCTGCTTCGCTTCCAAGTCCATACGTAATCCAGCTCCCCATACTCGGCCGGCCACTCAGCGCGGTGCCGGTGTTCATCATCGTGTGAGCCGGGTCGTGGTTAATCTGGTCAGTTACCATGGACCTGATGATCGCAATGTCATCCACGAACTTGCCATGCCACGGAAGAAAGTCGCTGATCCACTGACCGCTCTGGCCATACTGGCGAAAGCCAGTCATGTGTCCCTGCACCTTCAGTTGTTGCCCCTGCAGCTGAGCAATCGGCTGGCCCTTCGTGAAAGACTCCGGCATCGGCTGACCATTCAGCTGATCGAGCTTTGGCTTGTAGTCGAAGGTCTCCAGATGGCTGGGACCGCCAGACATGTAGAGGTAGATGACTCGCTTGGCCTTTGCCGGATGATGCCGGACGTCAGACAGTCCCGTCCATCGATCGGTCCCGCTCCTGTCAGCAAGCGGCGCAGCGTTCCCGCCGAGCGTTTCGTTCTGCAGCATCGCATGCAGTGCCACCGCGCCAAGTCCCAGGCCCTGCGATGACAGAAATGTCCGACGGTTCAGAGTGTTCGGTGTCATGTTCAGTCTCGCAGGTAGGTTTCGCTAAGATTCAAAAGAGCACGGGCCACAGATGTCCACGCGGCCGCCTCAACCGGGTCATTCGCGTGTTGAGGGGCAATGCCGGCAGTGAGCATCGACGTGGCATCAGCAGGGCTGTCAGAAAACTCCTGACGTTCTGCAGCAAGAAGCTCGAGCAGCGTCTTCGCTTCGAAATCATCAGGTTCACGGCACAGAACAATTCGATAGGCATCGCGGATACGTTCAGCATCAGACTGGCCCTCCACCGCAAGGACTCGATCAGCCAGGCCACGAGCACACTCAAGGAACGTCGGATCATTCAGCAGCACGAGCGCGGCGAGAGGCGTATTCGAACGAGGACGCTGCGCGGTGCATTCCTCGCGGCTGGGAGCATCAAACGCCTTCATCATGGGATGGATGAACTGTCGCTGCCAGTGCACATAAACGCCACGACGCCATTGCCTCGCGTCCTTGTCGGCAGCGTATTCTCGCTTTGGAAAGTTGAGATGCCGGTAATAGCCTTCGGGCTGGTAAGGATGAACACTTGGGCCTCCGATCTCTTCATTCAGAAGCCCTGAAACCGACAACGCTGTATCGCGAACAAACTCCGCGGGCAATCGCCAGTGAGCCTGACGAGTCAGCATGCGGTTGTCCGGATCTCGTTCCAGCAGCTCGGGTGTTTCCTGAGATGACTGCTGATACGTTTGGCTCAGCACAATTGTTCGGACCAGATGCTTCACATCCCAGCCGCTCCTGATGAAATCCAGTGCCAGCGCGTCCAGAAGTTCGGGATGATCGGGCGATTCGCCCTGACCACCAAAATCATCGAGTGATCGGCAGAGACCCGCGCCGAAGAACAAAGCCCAGACGCGATTCACGAAAACTCGTGCCGTCAGTCCGCCGACTCCCTGATGAGGATCTGTCAGCCAGTTCGCAAGGTCCAGTCGTGTCGCTCGACGGTTCACAGAAACTGAGCCAAGGAACTGTGGAATCGCGGGCGTCACAATTTCCCCACTGTCGTCCAGCCAGTTTCCTCGCGGCAGGACACGAATCGTCCGAGGCTCCTTGAGGGCCTGCGTCACCATCACGAGACGACGGTTCTTTTCGAGCGATTCAAGCCGACGTCGAGCGTCCTTCAGTCGTTCGTCGCGAGCTGCGTTTACCGGTGCCTTCTCAAGCTGTTGAATCTCGGCCTTGAGTGCGTCAATTCTGACTCGCTCACGCCAGGTCTGCACGGGAACTTCCGGCGGTCGTTTTGTCGGGATGTTATCGCCGCCTTCCCCTTTCAGATGACGTTCTTCATCAACATCCGCAAAGAACGCGGCAAGCGAATAGAAGTCCTTCGTCGTGTACGGATCAAACTTGTGGTCGTGGCACTGAGAACATCCCATGGTGGCTCCGAGCCAGACTGCTGAGACATTGCGGACACGATCCGCCTGATAAATTGCGAGGTACTCCTTTGCCTGAACGCCGCCTTCGTGAGATGTCTGCAGGAGTCGGTTGTAGCATGACGCCGCCTTCTGGTCGTCGCCTGCTCCTTCAAGCAGGTCTCCGGCCAGCTGTTCTCGCGTGAATTGATCGAAGGGGACATTTCGGTTGAAGGCATCGATCACGTAGTCACGATAGGGTGACGATTGATGATCCTGGTCGCCGTGATAGCCAACCGTGTCTGCATAGCGAACGAGATCCAGCCAGAACACCGCCATTCGCTCACCAAAGTGATCGCTGCTCAGAAGTGTCTCCACATAATCGGCCGTCGACTTTCCTGGACCGGCGTCCTGGAACTTCTTCAGATCGTCGATCGATGCTGGAAGCCCAGCGAGATCAAACGAGAGCCGACGAATGAGCGTCCTGTGGTCAGCCGGCGGAGAAGACTTCAGGTTCCGTTTGGATTGCTCTTTCGCGACATAGAAGTCTATGAAATTCGCGCCCACGGATTGACTCGGCGGCGAAGACTCCTTCGGCGCGACATAGGCCCAGTGCGGAGCAAACTCCGCACCGGTATCGATCCAGTTGCGAAGGACCTGAACCTCTTTTTCCGAAAGAGTCTTGCCCGTTTTGGCCGGCGGCATATGAGTCTCAGGATCGCTCGTCAGAATGCGTTCGATCATTCGACTTTTCTCTGAATGCCCCGGCACAATGATGCCGTCGGGTCTCGCCGAGTCTTCTGCGTCGAGTCGCAACTCGGCTTCACGGTGCTTTTGGTCAGGGCCGTGACAGGAAAAACACTTGTCCGCCAGGATTGGCCTGACATCCCGATTGAAGTCGGGTTTCTCAGATGCCAACGTTGGCCGCATGATCAGCAGTGACATGCTGAGCGAAAACAGCCAGAGCCAAAAGGGATGGCTTGCTGAGTCCCCGTTATGGCTGGAGGCCACTTTCTTTCGAACGATGCGAACCAAAGAGAGTTGGCATTTGATGGTCAGGCTCATCGACTTGCTCCCGCGTTTTCGGTGATCTGTCAACCGCAGAGTACCGTCACAACAGGGCACATCACAAGACGCTGAACGCGCCAGAGTGATCAGTCCAGCCGAAGGGAAAAACAAAATCCTGATACACAACTCGAATCAATCGTCCTGTTGAGTTACCCTGCCTGCAGTTGGCACGAAATTATCAGCTGTGAATTCCACGAAAGAAGTACGGGCGGAGCGGAAGCATGCGTTTGGACGGAATGGATCGTAGTAATAACGTAGAAGATCGACGTGGGCGCAAGGCTCCTCTGCTGGCCAGTGGTGGTGGCGGGATCATTGTGATCATTGTTGTCCTGCTGCTGAAGGTGTTTAATGCACCGCCTGCAGTTCAGAACATGGCTGGCCCACTCGTTCAGGTTCTTGAGAATCAGGCAGGGCAGGGGGCGGGCGCTGAGTCTGGTCCGGGTATTGAGGATGAGGCGAAGGACTTCATTTCAAAGATTCTTCGCAGCACTGAAAAGGTCTGGAGTCAGCAGTTTCGCGAACACGTTCAGGGCGGCGGATACTCTGAGCCGAAGCTGGTGATCTTTTCAGGCACAGATCGTTCCGGATGTGGAGTTGCTCAGGCGGAGATGGGGCCGTTTTATTGCCCCGCGGACGAAATGATCTACATCGATCCGGAGTTTTTCGACGAGCTGGCTCGACGACACAAAGCTCCCGGGGATTTTGCTCAGGCCTATGTGATCGCACACGAAGTGGCTCATCATGTGCAGAACCTGACAGGAATGAACCAACCAGTCCAGCAGGCGCGACAGAGCGGCGATGAGACTCAGGAAAACGAAATGTCCGTGCGACTGGAACTGCAAGCCGATTACCTCGCCGGTGTCTGGGCGCATCATGCTCAAAAGAACTACAGCCTTCTTGATGAAGGCGACATTGAAGAGGGCATCAAAGCCGCCAACCAGATCGGGGATGACACGCTTCAGATGGAAGCACAAGGATATGTCGTCCCGGAACGATACACTCACGGCACATCCAAACAGCGAGCCTTCTGGTTTCGCAAGGGCTTCACGACCGGGGACTTCAATGCATGCGACCAGCTGTTTCGCCTGCCGTATGGTCGCCTGTGATCAGAGTCGTTGTTCGCTCCGCCGAACAGAACGCCACCGCACCGTTCTTCCAAACGGAGCAGCATCCAACCGGGCACTTCATTGTTATGGGTACTGCACAGGTTATTGAGAGATCAAGAAGAACGCCTGGTTCGCGGAGCAGAGTCGTTGTTCGCTCCGAGGGCGTGAATCTATGGCGGTTCAGTTT
>JAEUII010000162.1 GCA_016795145.1 Planctomycetaceae bacterium | reverse complement strand
GATGGTGGGCTATTCAACCGGGCGAACGTTATCGATCACCCATCGCCGGTAGCTGTGCGAGGCCTCTTCAACGGGGACGGCAAAGATCGCTGGCAGCTCGTAGGAGTGAAGTGAACGGATCAGGTGAAAAACGGTGCCATCCACCGTGATCTCTCGGCGTAAAGACTTGTGGCACTGTGGCTTGCGAGAAAGCTCCTGCGTCTGAGGCGTCATAGCGACGGTCCGTCATTCCTTCTTTCGCTTCTTTCGATCCCGACACTCGACGGGTGGGGACTTCAGGTCGATTTGGAGTTGGTTCTCGCGAAGGCGCCAAGGCGCGAAGTGTCGGGGAAGGATGTGGCTCGGGGAAGAACGATGACCATCGCTGCGAGTCCGGCGGAGTAACTGTAGCTGCTGGGCTGGACGGCCCCGTCTTTTGCTCCTGAGCCTGAGACGCTAGCCGATGTTCTTCGCCCCGGTCGGGCAGTCACACCCGAATATTCAGGATGCTGGCGTCGTGTTCTCGGTTTCTGATTGCGATCATCTGTGGGAAGACTCGGCTAGCGCCTCAGGCTCATTCGGGGATTGTGTGTCTGATTTGCGGCCACGGATTTGTTTCGTGCTGTCGCCGCTTCGCGGCTGATCGGATTTCAATCACGCTGTTCCTCGGGCTTGCGCCCGAGGCTATTTGCTGGCGCTGCTTCGCAGCTCAAAACACTGTTCAATGAGCGGTGGTTTCCGGTTGTTGGTTCTTCGTTCATTGTTTGCAATCAGGGGACTGAGGTCGCCCTGGTTGCCTGTGGTGACAGGAATCGGTGATAGATTCGAAATGCGCCCCAGACCCAGAGCAGGCCGAGGGACCAGCCGGCGAGCACATCGGTTGGGTAATGAACTCCCATGCAGATTCGGCTGAGGCCAACGACACCAGCAATCCCCAGTGGGAGCAGGGTCAGCAGTCGTTGAAGCTGGCGATCACGTGTTCGAGTCGACAGAAGAAGCCCGATCGTCAGAAACACGATGACGGACATCATTGCGTGTGAGCTTGGAAAGCTGGTCGCGCCGGAGACGTGAGACAGGTGAGGAACCAGTGCCGGTCGTTCTCTGCGAACGACATTCTTCAGGATCGCTCCCAGAAAGTACCCGCTCACAGTCGTCGCGACAAAGAACCGAAACGCCTCACGGCTCAGCTCGGCACGAAAGAACAATGCAAACGTGATTGTCGTCAGCAGCAAAACGGCATAGCCGCCCAGCCCCGTAAAGTCCCGCATCGATTCCTCGACAAACGGAGGACCAATCATGCGTGAGAGATTGTCAGGATCCCGCAGCATCAGAATCGCCTGATGATCAAGATCCTTCTCCGGTCGTTCCGCGAAACCATCGGCTAGTTCAAAGACAATTGCGCCGAGCAGAACGACGACAAAGAATCGAGGGACAACAGGAAGGAACGGGGGCTGTCGCATGATTCACGATCAATCAGAGTCAGAAGCAGAAGTAGGAAGGCGTAAATCTGATCGGCTACTGACCGGGTAAGTTGCTGTTTCCCGGAGGTGTTTCACGTCGACGTCGTCGCAGTTCATTCAGGCGTTCGCGAAACTCCTGTTCGTGTCCGCGATCAACCGGCTCGTAATAGACTTTCTCCACGCCAAGGTAGTCCTGGTTGACCCAGCCGTCCGCGGAATCATGAGCGTACTGGTATCCCTTGCCGTGCCCAAGTCGCGCTGCGCCGGCATAGTGTCCATCGCGAAGGTG
Organism: Planctomycetaceae bacterium; assembly: GCA_016795145.1. Lineage (GTDB taxonomy): Bacteria > Planctomycetota > Planctomycetia > Planctomycetales > Planctomycetaceae > SXXK01. The sequence continues at coordinate 9,428 of JAEUII010000162.1, read as the reverse complement.
CATCGGAACCGGAACGACCGTGTTCTGGCGAATGTCTGCGAGAGCCGCATCGATGGCCAGATACGACGCATTCGATTTTGGCGCACAGGCGAGATACGTCGTTGCCTGCGCCAGGTTGATACGACATTCCGGCATTCCGATCGTTTCAGTCGCCTGATAGGCCGCCATGGCAATCGGCAGTCCCATGGGATCTGCGTTCCCAATATCCTCGGACGCGGAGATCACCAGACGTCGGGCGACGAACCGAGGATCCTCACCGGACTCCAGCATGCGGGCCAGCCAGTACATTGCGGCATCCGGATCACTTCCACGAATGCTCTTGATGAATGCCGACGCTACGTCGTAGTGATCATCACCGTTTGGATCAAAACGTACGACACGCCGCTGCATGGATTCCTGTGCGACAGACAGATCCACGACTTTTGTGGTTCGCGAGACAGACAAGACAGCGATCTCAAGTGCGGTCAGGCACCTTCGACCGTCACCGTCGGTCAATGTCGCCAGGAAATCAAACGCCTCATCCGTCACCGAAACCTTCAGTGACCCCAATCCGCGCCGCTGATCAGCGAGTGCTCGTTTCATCAGCGTCATCAGATCCTCTTTGGCCAGTTCACGAAACTCAAAGACCTGGCTGCGGCTGATCAACGGTGCGACGAGTGAGAAGAACGGATTGGCGGTGGTCGCACCAATCAGGGAAATCACTCCGGACTCGACGTCAGGAAGAAGGATGTCCTGCTGGCTTCGGCTGAAACGATGCAGCTCATCGATGAACAGAACCGTTTGTGTTCCATCAGCAGCCAGTCGATCCGCAGCCGCCTGAAGCACATCACGCACTTCACGAACACCGACGGTTGTAGCGTTCAGGCGTTCAAAGTGCCGACGAGTCTGCTTTGCGATCAGTTCCGCGAGCGTTGTTTTTCCGGTCCCAGGCGGACCATAGAAAATCATCGAACCGATGCGATCCGCATCCAGCATTCGTCGCAGGAGTTTGCCGTCTCCCAGGATATGCTGCTGGCCGCAGAATTCCGCGAGGCTTCCTGGTCGCATTCGAGCCGCAAGCGGACGAGCATTATCGCGATTCTGTTGTTCGGCGGCAGCAAAGAGATTCATAGCAGTGCATCAGCGATACATCGATCAGCGGGGAAAAAGAGACGCCCACGACGGATTCTGAGGGATCGTGCGGCACTTGTCATCTCATCGCGCAGACCGGCAGAGAGAACCGGGTAGCACAGGCAAAGCCTGTGTCGCGCAGCAGCCGGAAGCCAAAGTGCAAGCGTGGTTGTTTCAGTGCACCTGGCCTCGGCAATTTCACATGCACCCATCGGCTTCCGGCGCCTTCGGCACACGCACTTCGTACGTGCTACCCAGTGCAGACCGGCAGACCAGCCGTCTGCAATTGCGGGCCGGAAACGAAAAAAGGCCGAGGAACCAGGTTCCTCGGCCTTTTTGGAAAGACAATTTCAGGGCCGGTGTTTGGATCAGCCAACTCGACCGGCCATCAGTGTGCCGCCGGCGTAACGTGGGATATCCACGCCAAACTTCACGGACTCCGCCACGGCAGGTGACGGGTTCTTGGGTCCGCACACCTGAACGTCACTGAAGCGAAGTCGGTCCGGGCCATTCTCCGTAAAGAGGTTGACGCAGATGTTCAGAACTTCGCTCAGGTTTCCGAGGATGTTCTCACCGACATTGCCGGCCTTGGTCGCTTCATTGGCAACACCGGACGGAATCATCGACATCGCCGCGCCCATCGAATTGGCGAGAGCGAGATCGCACACAAGAACTCGCTGCACGTTGTTTGCATCGTCAATATAACGAGCGACCACGTGGGGCTTGCTGACATCAGGACCGTTTGCTGCTTTTCGAGCTTCGACCTGATTTCCCAGCAGGCATTGCATCAGTTTTTCAACAGTATCCAGTGATGGAAGTGGATTGCTGCTCACAAGTCACCTCAATGTTTCTTCTGTCAGCCAGGGGCGTTCTGCCCATGTGCAAAGAGTTTGATCAAACAGGGATACGGGTTAGGGATTTCACAGCGATGTCTAAGCCAGAAGCGGGCTCAGCGCGGCTTCGAAGGCACCTGGAGTGAACGGCTTCACGATGAAGAACTTCGCACCAGCGTCTTCGGCTTCTTTTCGAACTTCCGGACTGCATTCGGAAGTCACAAATCCGAACAGCACATCGTTTCCACCGGCTCGAAGATTCTTCAGCAGGTCGATGCCTTTCATTTCCGGCATATTCCAGTCACTCAGAATGGCATGCGGCTTTTCATCCGCCACCATCGCCAGAGCTTCGACGCCATTATTGGCTTCGATGGTTGTCAGATTGCTGATCCCGGCCTGCTTCAGAGTCCGGATCACGATCATGCGCATTGCTTTGCTGTCATCAACGACGAGAACTTTCATGAGTACTTCCCCCCCCGAGAATCGCTCCGCAGAGCGTGAGATTTCAGATGAATGAACTGAATAGTGTGGATCAGGATTTACGATTCGCAGCGTGATCGATCGAAGACTCGCACGATCAGCGGATCGCCCTGACAGCTGTTTGAGATTTCAAGGCCCTTGAAGTTCTCATCGAATGGAGCAGACCCCGTTGCTTCGCCGACGCAGGGCAGCGACAGACTGGAATCACCTTCGACGATCCCTTTGAGGTTGCCGCCCACCATGTTGACGATTTCCCCGACAGCATCCCGAATCTCGGCCTCTGTCAGTTCATCTTCATTCATAGCAAACATCGTGGACGCAATGGCCTTTGCCGTTTTGCGGGGAGCAAGCACCTGAACCAGAGAGTCCCAGCCGCCGGAGATTTTCACCACGGCAGAAAGGGCATCACCAGTTGCAGCGTTGTCCTTCTCTGAAGGCTCAACTTCAAGCCCCAGCATTCCCGAGCAGACATCAGTCACGACCTGCTGCAGCGTCTGTTGGTCGATCGTCATAAAGCAGTCCTAACAAGGGCTGAAAAACCCTGACCCAAAGGAGCCTGTCGGCTCGTTGCCAAGTCATCGCTCACGTTGTTCGCTTACCGCAAACATGCACGCACCGTGCGCGCCAAAAACAGAGTACGGCTAGGTTGTGACCGGCCTGAAGCAGACCGTCTTGCCAATCGGTTCCCGGAGGAAAGGAACATTCAGGTTGATGAGCGTCTCGCCGCCTCCCAGGAACAAGTACCCGTCGGGACGCATCACTTTCGCGATTCGAGTCAGTATGCGTTCTTTGGAAGGCTGATCGAAATAGATCAGCACGTTCCTGAGAAACACTACGTCATAGAATGTTGTTGTGGGCCATGCACCGGTCAGATTCATGCGCCGTGCATCGATCAGTTTTCGCAGTTCCGGCTTTGCACGCCAGTTTGGACCGCTGCGATCGAAGTGTTTGACCAGCAGAGGTGTTGGCAGACCGCGATTCATTTCGAACTGTGAATAAGATCCGTCAGCCGTTCGCTTCACCATTTCCTCTGAAAGGTCTGTGGCGAGGATCTTCACGTTCCACGAGTTCAGTTCATTGAAGAACTCACGGATCGTCAGAGCGATACTGTATGGTTCCTGCCCGCTGGAGCTGGCACCGCACCAGATGTTAATCGACTTGGTTGTGGATCGCTTTTGAATCAGGGCTGGCAGAATGTCAGTTCGAAGAGCTTCGAAAGGAGCACCATCACGGAAGAAGCTGGTTTCGTTGATCGTCATTGCTTCCGCGATACGCTCAGGGAGGTATCCGCCAGGCTGCTTCTTGAGTTCAGCAACGAGGGCATTGACGTTCGGAAGGCCAACAGATTTCGCAACAGGTGCCAGACGCGACTCCAGCAAATAATCCTGATTGGCAGAGATCACGTTGCCGGATCGTTCGGCAATGATCTGCTTCAGGAAGGCGATTTCGACGGGGGCCAGTGGCATAGCGTGGGTCCACTTCACAAATGAGTGGTGAGAGCACTTTGTAATCGGTCATCAGGGTCAGGTTGTTTAGAAGCAGCGTGTGGCGGTATCAGCGGTAGCCGTTGTCAGGCATTCACCAGTGCAGCCTGAGAACCTCGAATCCGAGTTACGATGGCGGCTGCCATGTCCTTCAGATTCAGAACAGCGTCAGCGAGGCCGGCTTCAGCCACAGAGCGAGGCATTCCCCAGACGACCGATGATGATTCGTCCTGAGCGTAAATCGTTGCACCGCATTTCTGCAGCACCTGGCAGCCTGCCGTTCCGTCCCGGCCCATACCGGTCAGAACAGCAGCAAGAGCCTGGTTGCCGTAGACGTTTGCAACGGAACGGAACAGAACATCGACAGCGGGACGGCAGGAATTCTCCGGAGCCTGCTGATTGGTTCGAATCAGCGTGTCAGTCCCTTCGCGGGACACGGTCATATGGAAATCGCCCGGAGCGATCCAGACTTCGTTGGCTCTCAGAGGAGCTCCATCCATGCCTTCTCGCACCTTCAGTCGTGACCCGCGGTCAAGACGTTCTGCGAGAAGCTGTGTAAACACCGGCGGCATGTGCTGAACGATTACGACAGGAACGCCCAGATCTCCGGGCAACAACCCGATAAGCTCTGCGAGAGCATTTGGCCCGCCGGTCGATGAGCCAATCGCCAAGACGCTGACCGCACCTGCTCGACGACGCGGAGTGGCCGATGGCGTGGCTGGTGCTGTGATCTTTGGTGTATTGATCGTAAACGCCGACGATCCTCGCAGTGAAATCGGAGGAGCGCTGGCCGCTGGTGCAGGAGTCGCAATCGGAGCTGACTGAAACGATGGCGTTGTTTCCCGTGTGATCGTCGGCGCGGAACTTTTCTTTTCGTGGCGATCTTTGTAACGCTTTCCCCACGTACGAAGTTTTGGAATCACTTCGGTTCGAAGGTACTGAATTGCCTTGTCGAGATGGCCAACACCGGTCGGCTTTGCAGCATAGTCCGTCGCACCGGCTGACAGAGCATCCAGAGTGGCTTCGCCGCCCTTCACTGTCAGAGTGCTGAACATGATAATCGGAACAGACTCATTCAGAGCACGAATGGCCTTCAGAGCGCCGATGCCGTTCAGGTTTGGCATGTCGACGTCCAGCATCACCACATCAGGATTCTGAGCCTTGAAAAAAGCGACGGCTTCATTTCCGTCCTGAGCCGCGCCAACGATTTCCAGGTCCTGCTCTGCGCTGATGGATTCGGTGACAATTCGACGAGTCACGCTGGAGTCATCAGCAACAAGAATTCGAATCAGACTTGCCATTTCGGTTCTCCGCGGGTTCGAGCCCGCAAGAAAGAGCTGTTTGTAAAGTTCCAAGTGATGCCGGGTCGCGGGAATTACAGTGACATTGCCAGATGTGCTTCGCGGCAGACCATTTTCATCATGTCAGCATGTGTTTCACGAATTCGTGCAATCGCGTTTGGCAGCCCGTTTGCCGCCAGGACGCTGATGGCGTCATTCGCATCGATGTCGTATCCGTCAGATGTTCCATGGTTCTGAAGGTAGTTCGCCATGTGGTCACAGACTGCGATCAGAGCCACAAGGCGTTTGCTGTGTGACGCTGCTGCAGGTCGATGGTGATAACGAATGACTTCAGTGAATTCCGGAGGCAGCTGGTTCTGCTGAGCCAGCCAGACACCGGCTTCACAGTGATCGGAACCAATGACCTGCTGTTCGTGAACCAGCGTTTCCACACTTTCTTCAAAGTGCATTGGATCGATCTCTGAGAACTTCTGTGGAAGGCAGACAGCCAGCAGAATTCGACCCACATCGTGGATCAGTCCGGCAGCAAACTCTTCACCCTGAAATCCCGCACTGGTCACTCGGTTCACACAGATCGCAAGCAGACCCGTGGTCACGCCATGCTTTGTCAGGCCGTCACGAATCCACTCTTCTTCCAGAGTCAGCTTCTTCATCAAAGCCGCCATGCCCGTGGACAGGATCAAATTGCGACATTGGCGAAATCCCAGTTTGATCACCGCCTGATTCAATGTGCGAACCTTCTGACCACTTCCGGCAAACATGGCTGAGTTCGCCATTCCCAGCATGTCGGTCGCAAGCTTCGTATCCCGTTCGACAACAGCAGAGAATTCTGAAATCGTGCATTCAGGATCTCGAGTAATCTCGAGAGCCTTAACGGCGACAGCGGGAAGCATCTGGAGATTGTGTGCACGATTACGGAACGCTGCGGACAGCTCCGGAGTAATCGGGCGGGCAACAAATGGTGTCGTGACGCTCATGGTGCAGGACCTTCGAGGGCGGCTCAGCCTCAGTAGTTGATTTCGTACGTTCGTAGAACAGATCAGTTCGCAACGGGCAGCTGCATGGAAACACCGATGAGTCGGAGTTTTTCAAGCAGGATGTCCCGGGTAAAAGGCTTCATCACAAATTCGTCGACCCCAGCCATGAGGGCTCGCGCCATCTGAGCGGGTTCGGTCTCTGTCGTCACCATCATCAGTTTGATGTGGCCTTCCTGTTCCTGTTTGCGAACGGTTTTGACGAATTCCAGACCGTTCATCACCGGCATGTTCCAGTCGACGAGGCACAGTTCCACTTCCGAACGTCGTTCATTCAGAAGCTCGAGTCCTTCCTGCCCGTGACCCGCTTCCAGAATCTGAAACCCAAGCGGTTCCACAATCTGACGGAGGATTTTTCGCATCGCCCGAGAGTCATCAATGATCAGTGCGTACATGGAAACTCCATTGGAACAGTTGTATCAGCACAGGGCCGACACAGGTCTTTGGTGAATGAGCCGATGGGTATTCGAAGCCTGGCACGAAAACTGTTTTTCGGCCTCAGGGCTTTCTAAAAATCAGGTCTGAGGCGGGAACACCGAAATGGGTAAAAATCCTGCCTTGTTTTGAATGTGGCCCGCCACTCCGTGGCGGGAATACTCGCGTCGGAGACACGAGGCACATTGTCACGCAAAGCTCAACGCTGCCTGAGGCAGAGAAGAACTGGAGCTGGCATCCTTTGATCTGCCGTTTGCATCTCTCATCAGCGTGTCTGCAGTCTCCTTCATGTTGCGACTGGCTGATGCAATTTCTTCGATACTGCGGGCCAGCTGCAGAGTCATGTCGGACTGCTGCGTGACCGCCGCAACGATATCTGACTGGGACTGTGAAATGGCCTTCACAACCTCGTTGACATTCTCCATGGAACTCAGGGCGGAAGATGTTTCCCCCTGTATGGATTCAATCTGATGAATGATGGAACGAGCGGCTTCATGAGTCTGTGAGGCCAGTTCCTTGACTTCGCGGGCGACGACCGCGAAACCGGCCCCTGCATCCCCGGCTCTCGCCGCTTCAATGGTTGCGTTCAGGGCCAGCAGGTTGGTCTGGTGAGTAATCTTCTGTATCAGCTGAATCACTTCACCAATCTGATTGCTGCTGCTTCCAAGACGATGCAGAACACCGGTTGTGCGATCGACAGAATCACGAGCTGTCGAACAGACATTTTCAGCCTGCGTGGCACTCTGAGTGATCTCACGAATGCTGGCATCCAACTGCTGAACGGAAGCGGAAACGCAGGTGAGAGAATTGCTTGTTGTTCCCGCCTGATCCAGCATCGTTTTTGCCTGAGCTTGCAGCGGAGCAATTGTGCTGCGAACCAGCATCGTGCCGAGAACAAACACGACCACAGAGGTACCGATCACAATGCCCCAGCAGTATCGAACACTGGCCGTCAGAGCACTTCGGGCGTCGCCATCTGTGGCAGCATTTCCTTCATTGGCCAGCTTCACCAGCTCATCGACAGCCAGACGATGCTGCTCATAGGACGCCACCAGAGTGGAATTCAGAATCTCACGTGCTTTAGCAGCGTCAGAAGCCTGGCAGGCGGGGATAAACTGTTCAGTCGCTGTTCGATACCATTCACGAGCTGGCATGCTGAGCTCATTCAGCATGATCGCCCGCTGGCCTTCGGATGTCAGATTCTGCGTCCAGTATTCCTGACGGTCTTCGAATTCCTTCTGAAGCTGAAGGATTCGGGCCGACAGACGGGCCACATCAGCAGTCGCACGATTGTCGACGGCATTCAGCAGCTGGAATGCAACCAGTTGCGATTCCACGATGTACTCGGGCGGTGGAAGAATATCGGCGATGACATCCTTTCCCTGAACGATGGAACCAAAGACTGGCCCCATCACCGAGTACTGATTGAGACTTCGATAAAAGCCCACGCTGCTGAGGAGCATGCCGGCCATCGCTACCAGCAGGATGCACTGGAGTCGTCGACCGATGGAGATGTTTCGAAACATGGAAGGTCACCTGAGGCTGCAAACAGAGATGTCATTTCCGGACAAAAATTTGGTTATCTTCAATCAGGCTTTACGCGCCATCGGGGCTGACCGATGCGGACAGCCCCGTGACTTCATTCTGATCAGCTCATTTCGAACGCACGGCCAGACCGCGGAGATGTCATGCGATCAGGCGGGCTCTTTCGGCTGGAGCTATCGTTGAACTCTGACACGACACCAACAAGTTTCAGCAGCTCATCGGCCATTTCTTCGATATCACCAGCGGCTCGGAGTGTTTCATCCGTTCCCTTCGATGTGGATTCAGCCGCACTGGCAACCAGAGTGATGTTGCGAGCGATTTCGCCGCTGCCAGCCGCGACTTCGGAAATGTTGCGGCTGATCTCACCAGTCATTGCGGACTGTTCTTCGACTGCACTGGCGATGGCATTCTGAGTTTCATTGATCTGACGAATGATGCCGGACACCTGGCCGATGGCGTCAATCGCCTGCTGAGTATCATCCTGAATCATTGCGATCTTGCGGATGATGTCTTCCGTCGCCTGGCTGGTCTGCTTGGCAAGTTCTTTCACTTCGTTTGCAACGACTGCGAATCCCTTGCCAGCTTCACCGGCTCGGGCCGCTTCAATCGTCGCGTTCAGTGCCAGCAGGTTGGTCTGTTCTGCGATCGAGTTAATGACCTTGATCACGTTGCCGATCTCAACACTGCTCTCGCCCAGCTTTGTGACGGTTGCCGTGGTTCGATTGGCCGCATCAACAGCCTGTCCTGCAACGGTCGCTGCATTCGAGGTGTTGCCGGAGATCTCTTTGATGCTTGTATTGAACTCATTGACGGCCTGTGACAGAGCCTGAGCATTCGTGCTGACCTGTTCAGCAGCACCGCTTGCCAGAGTGGCCTGGTGCGTCGTCTCGTGAGCATTCGTACGCATCTGATGACCGACCGTCACCAGATCATTGCGGGCAAGATTCTTCATTGCGAACGCAGAGCGTCGCAGAGACTGTGCCACTTCGCGTGACGTGTACCAGCCGAATGCACCACAGCCGAAGATCACCGAAACGGCCAGACCGATCGTCCAGAGAGAAGCACTGTCAACATAGGCAACAGTGTCCTTCTCCTGGTTGGCGGCCTTTTCTGTGAGTAGGCTCACCACATCGCGGATCGCTGCGGCGTGTCTTTCAAACAGCGGTTCCAGCTCACCATTCAAAACGACGGACGCTTCATCCGCTT
>JAEUII010000143.1 GCA_016795145.1 Planctomycetaceae bacterium | reverse complement strand
CAAAGGTCCTCAATGATGCGGCAACCGGAAAGCGGGACGACGCGTCGTTCGTCCTACGAGACCAGAAGTTCAACCGGCTTCTATCGTACCGGCAATCTCGCGTCAGGAAAACACTCGATTCAAACTCAGCGAAGATCGCCGTGAGTCTCCTTCAGACTTGCGAGGTAGGCATCAACCGCGGGGCTGAATCGCAGGACGTAGATCATGTAGCAATACAGCACCATCATCGGAACAACGATGAATCGATGTGAGTCAGATCCGTTAATCAAAGAGCTTCCAAGAAGTGCCAGCCCAAGAAGTAGCCCGAAAACCCAGAGCGTTCGAATGAACTCACCGCCACGAAAAATGGCGGCCATCATGATCAACTCAATCACAAATCGGATGCCCGATCCAACCGCCTGCCCACTCGCTTCCTCGGAAATCAAATTAAAGATCAGCAACAGATTCAGACCAACCTGAACGACAAAAGCAGATGTCAGCAGTGTTCGACCAGCTTCCACCACTTTACTGCCAGGCTGATGCGAAACCATCGCCCCGGAACTTACTTGCGGCGGCTGCGCTTCAGTGCCGCAGACTGGGCAGGCCTTTGACGAATCCGAAAATTGAATGTTGCAAGTGGGATTACTGCACGCGATCAAACTCATCGTAAGCCCCTTTCGGCCGGTAAGATTTGCTCGTTACCAACCGATGCTAACGATCGTTTCGTTGTCTGGCAATTTATGCAGTCGCCCGTAGGATTGTCTTACTCTCTCCAACGTTGTGCCGCAAATTCAATTCGCAAGGCAGTCCCCATGCCACAAGCGTTTGCGCACTTTTCCCGATCGGGACAAAACCAATTGATCAATGCAGGTTCGCGATCTATTTTTCCCGAGCGGGACAACAGCATGGCAAAAATCGGCGATACAGAACGACCTGAACGACTCGTCCGGGAACGACGAAAGCGGGCAAAGCTTACAAAACAAAGGAGACGATCGAGTCATGCAGATCTGGGTTGATGCCGATGCGTGTCCGGGCGAAGCCAAAGAAGTTCTGTACAAAACGTCAAAGCGTTTGCAGATCGCGATGACGCTTGTCGCCAATCAGATGATGTTTGTCCCGAAGTCAAACCTGATTCGATTCGAACTGGTTGGCGCGGGTGCGAATGTGGCCGATCAACGGATCGTGGAATTGCTAAGTTCAGGCGATCTGGTGATCTCGGCCGACATCCCGCTGGCCGCTGCTGCCGTCGCAAAGGGAGCAACAGTGCTGGACCCACGAGGCAACGTGCTGGACGCAGAGAACGTCGGTTCTCGACTGGCCGTTCGTAACCTGATGGACGACCTTCGTGGCTCCGGCATGGAAACCGGCGGTCCCGCGGCCTACAGCGCCAAGAACAAACAGGACTTTGCGAATCAGCTGGACCGCCTTCTGACCAAACTGCTCCGCCAGGCAGCGAAGCCGAAGTGATCTGGAAGGAATGATCGCGATGACGTTGAATCAGAACCCTTACCAGGTGATCGCAGAAGCGGAACCGCGGCCTAAGTCAGAATCGTATCCTCTCACACTACTCATGCTTCCATTCGCGCTGTTGGCTGGATATGCGGCCGGAACGACTCAGGTGATCCCGGGAGGCATTCAGATTTTTGGAGGACACCCGATGGTCCCATCCGGGGTCATCTTCGGACTCGCGGCCGGTCTTCATCACCTTCTATGCGTCCTGCTGACTCGGCAGTTGCGCGATCACTTGTGGAAACTCGTTGTCCCGATCGTTCTGCCCATTCTGCTGGGCGTTGTCTTTCAGCTGACTGGCCAGATGCTGAAGGCCGCCACGCGGTGGATGACCGTGGATCCGGGAATCGTCACCTTCCTCGTCGGTCTTCTCGGAAGCGGCCTGGTCGGAATGACGCTGCTCACCGGATGTCTCGTGCTGCTTCGAATGCTGCCAGCGCGTTCTGCCATCCCGTTCATTCTGATCGCATCCACACTGGGCGTTGTCTGTTTGTCTGTGGTCATCCGGCGAGGATTCGTGGGGACAACGACCGACCGAATCTTCTGGACCATGTTCCTTTGGCAGGTCACAACGTTGATGTACCTTGCGTTTCAGTCGACGCGGAGAAGATCGGGCGGGGAAAACCAGACGGGGAAATTCTCGTAAAAAACGACGAACGCTGCTACTTTCCGTGAGTCTTCGTGCTGTGGCACACGTTCAGACTCGACAACGGAAAGGAAAGACATGCCCATCATCGATGTTCGTTGTCCTCAGTGTCAGACGTCGATCTCCGCCGCTGATGTGAACATCTCCGACCTGTTGGCAAAATGCAGCAACTGCGATGTTGTCTTCACGATTGATCGTCCCACTACGATCAGCAGCGTCGCGACAACAGTTTCTGAAATGGCACCTTCACGGCCCAGCGGAATCACGGAAGAAGAAGGGCCGATGGGCGAACGGACCATTCGCCTTCGCTGGTTTCACGCAGCACTGTTCGGCCTGTTGTTTTTCTGCATCGCGTGGGACGGCTTTCTGGTCTTTTGGTACTCCATCGCGCTTTTTGGAATGGGCAAACAAGGTCAGTTCCAGTGGATCGCGGTGTTGTTTCCGATTGCTCACGTAGCGGTTGGCGTTTCGCTCACTTATTACGTGCTCACTGGCTTCCTGAACTCCACGTGGATCACGATCGATTCTGAATCCCTTCGCATTCGACACGCGCCGCTTCCGTGGCGAGGCAATCGTCAGTTAACGAAAGATGAAATTCGCGAGATCGAACTGGATTTTGGATCCCTGCAGCCTAAAAACGGGGGCCCAACGATGACAGTGAGCGTGCATCACACGGATGGTCGACAGATCGTTCTGCTCAGCGGACTGGAAATTCAGAAGGCGGAATATCTGGCGTGGCAAATGGCCCACATTCTTCAGGTGCCGCTGAATCGCAAAAACCAGTCAGCGATGGGCATTCCTCAAATACCAGCATTCCTTCAGAGGTTTCTCCCGCGAAAGTAAGCAGGACAATGAAATCGCTCGGCAAAGTGTTGTTCATCCTCCTTTTCGCCGTTGTCGGTGCTGGGTTTGGTTATTCTATCGGAGGCGGTCTGAAACGGTCTCCGCTTGGCCAGGAGATGAGTCAACTTGGTGCGTGGGACATCGCACTGATGCTGGGCAGTGTCATTCCTGTCCTTGCATTTCATGAGTTCGGACATGTCGTCGGCGCGAAACTCAAGGGTATGCGATTCCTGCTGTTCATTGCCGGCCCGTTCCAGATCACTCGAACACCCAGTGGACTGCGATTCAATCTCGTCTGGAACCTGGGAACATTCGGCGGACTCGCGGCAGCCCTGCCTGATCCGAAGAAACCGATTCGACCACAATTGTTGAGCCTGATCGTTGGTGGACCAGCCGCAAGTCTGCTGCTGACTCTGATCGGTCTCGCAGTCTTCCAGTTGTCCACAGGCCCTGTTCGATTTCATGGAGCGTTCATCGGCGGTTTCTCCGCATTGATTTTTCTCGTGACAGCCATCCCTTCCAGAGCCGGTGGCTTCATGAGTGACGGCATGCAGTTCATCGAAGTCCTAAAAGGCGGTCAGGCCGTGATGCAGCGGCAGAAGATCCTTGCGTTGTCATCGCAGAGTCTGGCTGGAATTCGTCCTCGCGACTGGGACCAGCAACTCCGTGAAGATCTTATGCAGTCTGTCGATTCGATGCAGCCGCTGTATCAGGCCGCTGCCCATTTTCTGGCCCTGCTGGCGGCCATTGATCGACAGGATGCCGCTGCGGCTGATCAACACACTCAGTGGCTGTCCAAAAACTTCGAAGCCTATCCCGTCGGGCTGCGTCAGTCGCTGACTCTGGAACTTTGTCTGCAGTCGCTGCGAAAAGGAGACCTCGAAGCGGCTCGTAAATGGCACGGTGAAAGCAAAGGTGGCCTCGTGGATCAGGCGCGGCGGTGCTTTGTCGATGCGGAACTGGCACTGGCCGAAGGTCGACATGCTGACGCCCGGCAAGCCATTGACCACGGACTCGGAAAACTCAATCGAACGATGGATCCCGGCGTCGCAGTGATGACTCGTGATGAACTCGAGCACTTGAAACGAGGCATACCTGTCCCTTGACTCAAAAAAGCCCGTCGTCACGTCGCCAATAGCTCGATCGACGATGGTTGGAAGAGAGAAGGAATAGTGTTCAGCGGAAGCCGTGGGACTCGAACCCACAAACGAGCAGTGCCCGTCGCCTGTTTTCAAGACAGGTTCCTCATCCAGCCGGATGACTTCCGTCTATCCAGGCAACTCATGTGTCCAACAAACTCAGCAGTTGCGGGAGCAGGATTCGAACCTGCGAACTCATGGGTCAAAGCCATGCATTTCTACCAGCAGAAACTATCCCGCAGTGACGCGTGTGGGATTCGAACCCAACCTGGTCAGTGTGAAAGACTGACAACCTCACCAGAAGTTGAACGCGCCAAAAGAAGGCCCCAATGTGGCCCGTCACTCCGTGGCGGGAGTTCTCGCGTCGGAGACACGAGCGACGATGTCAACAAAAAAAGCCCGGGAGTCCCCGGGCTTTATTGAGCACCTTTGAGAGGATCCTGGTTCACGAGAGCGCGAGCGACGACGAGGACTGTTCCGATTGCTCGGACTGTCGTTCTCGCTCAGCTTGCTGTTCGGATTCACAGGATCGAAGGAAGTTCATGGCTCACTCAATTCTCAAAGTAGTTCAACCAGAAGTCGCTGTTGAATTCATCTTAACCCGCTGCGTTAGCGAGGGATAATTCCTGAGATTCACGGCGGTTTCATCCCTCACTGACGTGTCGGGTTATGAAAACTTCGCCCTTCAACTGGCTGCTAAGGAACAGACGCTTCGCCACCGACACTGGTTCGCTCGGCTTTGGAAGATTTCAGAATTTGTCGAACAGCTTATTGAGCTGCTTGTTCAGAGACTGATCGACTTTGTCGCCAATTTGTTCCTGAAGTTTCTGTGTCCCAAGGTTCTGCAGCAGGTTGCCCGTATCGATCTGCGGGCTGGAAATCGATCCCCGCAGAGGAACCTTCACAACTCGTCCGGCTCCGGCGGCACTGGACTTCTCCAGCGGAACTTCCAGCACGATCTGGACCTGTTCGTTCAGCCCGACAGCTCCTGATGTGCGAAGTCGGTAGCCCGACAGTTCCATCATCAGGCCCTCATGAGTGACATAGCCTTGTTTGACCTGTATCGGAATCGTCTGCTCTGGCAGGTTCAGCGAGCGTTCCGAATACGAAGTGCTTCCTTCGTTTTTCTTCCTCAACAGATCAACAACTTCCAGCAGCGAAACCAGCGATGATCCCGGGGAAGCCTGGGCCTGATGAATCGTCAACTGTGCCTGTGCGTCTGAGTTTTCCGGATGATTGAAGTTCCACAGGAAACGTTCCAGCCTCGCCGAGATCGTGCCATTGACCTGAACCGAATCGGCCATCATCGGTGCCACATATCCCAGCCAGTTGCGACAAAGCTCCGGAGTCAGCTGAATGTTCTCGACGCGACTTCCCGTCCCCAGTGCCAATCGGTTTGTTGCGATGTCGTACTGAGGCATCACGTTGAGTTCGCCGCCATTCAGACTGCATCGAATTGGACCCGTGCGAAGGATCTGCTGATCGATCTCCACAGTCGTTTCCGCGGGTCCAACTTCCAGTCCCCACAGAACGGCAGACTGCCATCCAATCTTGCCAGTGCCCTTGAATGTCGATCCCTCTGCGGCATCCGATTTTGCCACGGTGCCACCCATCACAGCGGGATTCCCCGTCAGCCGAAACACGTCCTGTCCCTGGCCAGAAAACTTCATGCCGGCGTCTGATGCAAACAGACGACTGCTCAGCACATCCAGGTCGTAGCTGGTGTCAGCTGACAGATCGACAAGCATCTCATCACCAGGCACATCAATCGTCCCGGTGAGTTTCGAAGTCAGCCCTGGAAGCCGCAACGATCCTTCACGCACATCAAAGGCTCGCCCGCCATTCTTCGCCAGCAACGCAACCTGCAAATCAGCATCATCAACGACAAACGCGGAAGGCGACAGCAGACTCCACGAACTGACCGGTACCGCTCTGACCCCACCGCCACCTGGAACATTCATCCTCGGCACATTCAAACGCGCCACCGGTCTGACAGTGCCGTTCGATGAAGTGCCGTTCGAAGGAGTAGAAACCGAGAGGACTCCGGGGCGATCAACGGTCGCCAGGTTTTCAGGCTCCACATGAAGTTTCAGACCAATCTCGCGAGACGGTGAGGCCTGCAATCCCATCGTGACATGAGACCGTTCTGACAGCCAGCTTGCATCATGCCAGGGAGCCAGCAGCGTTCGAACAGCCATGCCGGTTCCGTCGACTTCAATGTTGCCATCCACCATCGATGTCAGCGGATTTGAAGGAATCACTTTCAGAGCGAGACTGCTTGCTTTCAAATCGGATGAGTTGACCTTCACATCAGTCAGCTGCACCGACTCCTCATCCCAGGCAACTCGCGACTGAAATGTCATTTCGCCACGCAGGCCTGTTGCAGGTATAGCGACGAACTGTCGCAGCTGTTCGAACAGAGATTCCGGCGAAATTCGCCCGGCCACTTTCCACGCTCCGCCATCCGGCAGACAGTCGATTGACCCAAAATTCCCGGACAATCGTGCCTGAGACAGATTCGCCGAATTGCCCTTCAACGGTCCAACACCGTCCAGTCGGAGTGCAGGATCCAATTGAATCGGCTGACCTGCACGAGTCGCTGCGAGGGATTGCAGAGTCACCTTCATCTGCCACTTTCCGTCTTCCGAGGCGGTTGTCGCAGAAGCCGAAACGGGGCGAATCGAAGCAGCGGAAGTGTTCGACGCGGCAGGCGTTTCAGAGTCTGATTGCTGCGAGGCTTTCAGAAGGAACGCCAGTCGTCCATCATCGATCGTCAAATCCTCGTGAACACCCAGTGTCTTTCGAAGCGACGTCACCAGCCTTGCCAGATTGACGCTGCCCTGAACTTCCACCTTCTGACCCGATTCGGATTTGTCGCTCGCCTTCGTCCGGATCTCACCGCTGCCCGTCACTTCGATGACCGACGACTGGATCGACAGCTGATCAACCAACAGGCCGTCTTCAGCCAACGCCACAGCTCCAGAAGCATCCAGCTGACCAAGCGACAGCCATTCTCCCGGTGCCCACTCGGCCTGGCGAATTCGCACGTCCTGGCCAGCCAGCAGAATTCGGGCGATCACGCCGTCCTGAAAATTCGGCCCGGCCACTCGCGCATCAATGCCGCCGGAGACAACTCCCGATGCACTGATTGAAACGCCGGCCATCGTCAGCAACGGCTGAACAACTCGAAGGTCAAGGTCCTTAGCACCAAACTGAATCAGCTGCCGTCCCTTGTCGTCGGCGTGAGGATTCAAAATCACCCGAACCTGCGTGGTCCCTGGTTCTGCGTTTGCATCCGTTCCGGACAATTCGTCCAGTGGGACAGCCGGGAAGTCTGCCATGATGTCATCAATACCGGCGGCCAGGCGAGCCGAGCGGCGATTCACACTGGTCGTCACATCACCTTTTTCCGGCTGACGGATTGTGGCCGTCAGATTCACATCCGGCATCCAGTGCTGTGTGTCCATGGTCGAGAACGTACCGACGATTCTCGATGCCACAGCAATCGGCTGATAGTCATAGGCAACCGTCTTCTCTGCGTCGTTTGTCTCTTCTGTTTTTTCTTCCGCGCGAATATTCGTGGTCGCGATCGCATTCAGATACTGAACTTCACCGTTCTCAACCTGCAGTCGAATTGGAAACGTACTGCTGGAGGTTGATTTCTGTTCGCCAAAAACTGCTGTCAGTGTCTCATCCAGATTGGAAACGCCATCGCACACAATGAACCGAACTCGCGGTTCCTTGACCACCAGACCGGTTCCTCGACCGCCGTTCAGCACGATCCGCCAGAGCGGTTCTTTCGTGAACACCGTCGCTGCATCGGCGAGCACCGGCTGGCTGTTCTTGTCTTCTCCGGCAGGAGCCATCGTGCTGCGGTCAATGACCTGGACTCCGGTCAGTTCAACAGGAGCCCACCAGTGCAGGTTCAGCTTCCGAAAGTGAACCGTCTTGCCCAGCTCCGGGTGAATCGTGGAAAGCAGAGCGCCCGCCTGTCCGGAAAACGACACGAGGCTTGGTGCACCTGCCAGCAGTATCAGCGACAGGACAAACAGCTTCAGTCCCCAGCGACGTTTCTTCTTCAGAGGGGCCGTCTTCGGAGCCTTGGGCGACTCTGCCCCGTCTGTCTGTGCTAATGCGACCTTGACCATACATGCCTCAGCACGATTTGAAGTGACCTGCTCTGTTTTCCGTCCGCGCGCACCGCAGGCGCACAGTATTCTTGATCGACGTTTTCCACCGCAGTGTCACAGTGAGTACGTATTCCTTCAGATGCAGATCCGAGTTTTGTGCCGATCGGGGCACGATGTCAAAATCTCCGGGTTCTGCCGATTGATGAATCTCCATCGACTGGTCAAACTGTGCCGCGGGTGGACCCTTCACGACTCAGCAATGTCCCGTACTTTCTGCCGCTCGGTCAGAATGGGCTGCCTTCATGAGGTGACAAGTGGCTGCGTTCGGAAATCAAAGCACGAGCGACCAGGACCTTTACGATAACCCGTTTGCCGCCCCTGCTGTCGAAGACATCGCGGTCAGCCACGAAGGGAAAATGGGAACCGGACTGAAGATCGCATTTTCCCTGCAGCTACTCATTCTTGTCGGTGGAGTCTTCGCTGCATACGCAGACGTGGAGTCGATTCTGTTCTCCGGTCCGGCCTATTCCATCGCAGGACTCATCTCCGCGGCCGTTGCCCTGTCTCAAAAGCGCCGAACGATTGTCTTAATGGGCTTGTCAGCTCCAACTCTGGCTGTCGGGATCTTCCTGTTGATCTTCCTCAATCACTGGAGCCCCCAGCAGGCTCAGACACCTGTTCCGATCATTTGCACCGGCTACTTCATCGGAATCCTGATCACGACAATGCTGATGATACATCGGAGCCAGACAGCCACAGCAATGGAATCCCCGGCGGAAGCCAGCGTCTATTAAGTGAACAGCCGTGGCTATTCGTTTCTGTGTCATTCCCGTGCAGGCGGGAACCCATTATGGGGCGGATTCGGGTTTTGTCGGTATTTGGTGCAGTCCTTTGATGCGATTCAGGCCCGGCAGGCCGTCACAACCCCTGCCGGTGTGCGTAAGCCACCGGAAACGAAGCGCAAGTCAATCCACAAGGCCCGAAGGGTTGACACATTGCCGCGATCAGTCCAACGGGTTGTGTCGGCCTTTCAGGCCTTGGCAGATTCGAGGTCCGCAGACCGGGGCCTTCGACCCCGGCAGGGGATCTGTCGGCCCTGCCGGGCCTGAA
>JAEUII010000106.1 GCA_016795145.1 Planctomycetaceae bacterium | reverse complement strand
AAATGGATTCCGCAGGCCGTGCATTAGTGTAAAATGGCTGTCCTCAGCCGTTTCGCCACCGCTTACATCCCCCACGTCATTCCCGCGCAGGCAGGAACGGCAGGAACCCAGAACTGTGATTCATAACCGCGGATGAACGCGGATTGGCGCGGATGAAACAACTTCCCAACGGCGAGCGGCGCGTGTCAACACGCCGGTCAAAAACAACCTGCCTGCCAGAAGCGATTGAGGACAATCGCTCTACACTATTGTGCGGCTGGTGTTGGCATGACGTATTCGTAGCCGCCGGAGATTCCGAGTGGCAGTCCGATCTGCCAGTAGATGAACAGGAATGCGGACCAGACGACAAGGAACGTCATGGAGTATGGGAGCATCAAAGATGTGACGGTTCCAAGTCCGGTATTCTTCACATAACGCTGGCAGAAGACGACCACCAGCGGGAAGTACGGCATCATGGGGGTGATGATGTTCGTACAGGAGTCACCGACGCGATAGGCGGCCTGAGTCAGCTCGGGGGAAATACCGAGCAGCATCAGCATCGGAACAAAAATCGGTGCCAGCATGGCCCACTTGGCCGATGCGGATCCAATCAGCAGATTGACTGTCGTTGAAAGTAGAATGACTCCCAGAACTGTGACTGTGGGCGGAGCATTCAGACTCTTGAGTGCCGCGGCTCCCTTCACGGCCAGCAAGGCTCCAAATCGCGAGTCTGTGAATGAAGCGATGAACAGGGCGGCAAAAAAGACGAGCACCAGATAATAGCCCATCGACTCCATGGCCTTGCTCATCCCCTTGATGGCGTCGCGATGAGTCTTAAAGTTGCCCGACACAAAGCCATGGATCAGGCCTGGAATCAGGAAGAAGATAAAGATCAGTGGAACAATCGCGTTCATGAGTCTTGCAGGCGACGTCTTGTTCAGGCTGGTCAGCCGCTGATACAGAGCCCAGTCTTCGCCTTCCGGAGGTTTCGCCTGAAGCGATGATCCAGGCCACAAAGCCCATAAGGCAAGCAGACCGGCACAGCCGGCAATCGACAGCAGTGCAAGCATCATTCCTCGCCTGTCCTGCGGGCTAAGTTCCGGGAGTTTTGGCATCTGCGCCGGGTCACCATCGACGGCTGTTGTTCGCAGTTTCGGCTCGATCAGAAAATCAGTAATCACCCAGCCGACGGCAATGATCAGGATGCTCGAACATCCGGTGAAAAACAGATTACAAAGTGGGTTCACGATGTACTCACCATCGATCAAACGTGCTCCCGTCGTTGTCAGGCCCGCTAGCAGCGGATCAATTCCACAGGGGATGAAGTTCGCGCTGAAGCCACCACTAACACCCGCGAATGCAGCTGCGATTCCGGCAAGCGGATGACGACCTGCTCCGTAGAAGATGACTCCGGCCAGAGGAATCACGACGACGTATCCTGCATCGGCAGCCGTGTGACTGATGATGGCAACGAAGATGACCATGGGAGTCAGCAACGACTTCGGCGTATACGTTAACATCGTCTTGAGCACAGCGTTGATGAAGCCGGAATGATCTGCCACTCCAACACCCAGCATCGCCACCAGCACAACGCCCAACGGATGAAAGCCGACAAAGGTCTCGGTCATCTTTGACAGGAAGTCCGCCAGCTTGTCGAACGACAGAAGATTGACGATGCGAATCGGGTCCGTCGTGCCGGGCAGAGTTTCCGTGAAGGCAATCGGGGAGCAGAATGCAGACGCGACCCAAACGGTGACGATCCCGATCACAAACAGAACCGCCGGGTCGGGCAGCTTGTTGCCCATCCATTCGATCGTATCCAGAAAGGCGACCAGAGGGCCGCGTTTTCCCTTGGCTGGCGTTGATTCACTCATGTATTGGCTCGCTGTGTCTGATGTCCGGGATCGTTGATCGTCGCAATGTCGCCCGTGATTCGGTGAAACGCAAGTCATCGTCGCGGTTCGCTCCGCCGAACCGGGTGTTCGGTCGTTGAGTGAGTCTCCGCAATGGCTCAACGCAAACACAAATCGCAAACGGCTGAGGACAGCCGTTCTACACTACTTCACTTCGATTGGCGTTACCGAATCGCCAACGGAGAATGTTCCTTCTTCCAGCACGATCGCGGTGATGCCGCCGTGGTTGACCATGGCGAAGTAGCCGCCGGGGCCGAGGTTCTCTTCCATGCGGGAACACGGAGGACAGTTGCCGGTACCTTCCAGCAGAGCGGTGCCGATTCGGAAGCGTGTGTACTTCAACGCGGCAAGGTTGATTCCCGAGACAACAATGTTGCGGCGCAGCTGCTCGGGCTGCACGTCCTTCCTGTTGAGAAGGCCGGCCACGACAGGAAGGTGTTCGGCCTGAATGAGAGTCACCTGTCGCTTCGATGGGCGTCCGGGGCGGCAATGGTGATCACCTCGGAGCCCCCCGTGAACGATTTCTGCAAACTCCAGGGAGTCCATCGCTGCGCGGCTGGCTTTGGCAATTCCGATCCAATCTACTGTGCCGACGACCGGTTTGGTCATCAAGAGTTCTTTCAGAATCTCCATGGGATGCTGTTCTCTCCGCATTTCAGCGAAACCCTGAGCCTGAGCGTGGCTCACAGATGAAACTTGGCAGGATTCTGCAAGATTCCCTCAGGAACTGCGAATCAGCGACTGTTGATTCGCGACGGTGGCATGCGAGTTTTGAATTCTCGAACGGCAAAATGCAAAATCGTGCACTGCTTCGAGTGCCGTCGGAAACTGATGACACTTTCCCATAGGCCACACTTCTTCGAACATTGACCTGAGCAGCCCGTTGAAAAAACAGAAGCTCGACATTCTGTCATTCCCGCCTGCTCGCGAATGACCATGTTTTTCAACAGACTGTTGGACCTTTAACTTCTGGATCTCAGACAAACAACAGGTGCGGAATGACTCTGCGAATTGAACGCTTGTGCAAAACCTATTCGAATGGCGTGAAGGCTCTGGACAACGTCAGCCTTGAAATTCCAATCGGGATGTATGGACTGCTTGGACCCAACGGAGCGGGCAAGTCGACGTTGATGCGAACAATTGCGACTCTTCAGGAAGCTGACTCCGGGTCAATCAAGCTGGGTGAGCTGGACGTGCTGCTCGAGAAGCAGGAGGTGCGTCGGCTGCTGGGATATCTGCCACAGGAATTCGGCGTGTATCCTCGGACATCCGCCCGCGACATGCTGGACCACATTGCCATCCTGAAGGGGATTACGAATTCCCGCGAACGCCGTGAGATCGTTGATGCGATGCTGGAACGAGTCAACCTGTTTCAGCATCGCAAGAAAGCCATCAGTGGCTTTTCCGGAGGGATGAAGCAGCGATTCGGAATTGCTCAGGCACTGATTGGCAATCCGAAACTGCTGATCGTTGACGAACCGACGGCCGGACTGGACCCAGGCGAACGCAATCGTTTCTACAACCTGCTTTCCGAGGTTGGTGAGAACGTCGTCGTGATCCTGTCGACTCACATCGTTCAGGACGTCAAAGAACTCTGCACGAACATGGCCATCATCAACCTCGGACAGGTTGTGTACGCAGGTCCTCCGGTGAAGGCCGAAGAAGAACTGCAGGGCATGGTCTGGCAGAAATCGATTTCACGGCAGGAGCTGGAAGATCATCGAAAGAACTACCAGGTCATTTCTACGAAGCTGGTTGCCGGCCGGCCGCTTATTCATGTGCTCAGCAAGACTTCGCCTGGAGCAGGATTCTCGCAGGTGGAGCCTGACCTTGAGGATGTGTTCTTTTCACGGGTGAATCAGGCTGTCTGATCACCACGTACGGACCTTCTTCTATTCCGTTCCGGCTGACAGAGCCTGCGGTTTCGTTCTGCTGACTTCTTTGCTGAGCTGACCTGTTTATGTTTCGAACATTCTTTCGCTTTGAGCTGTCGTATTGGTTTCGCGGGTTCATGCTGTATGTGTTCCTGCTGATCAACGCTCTGTTGATTTTTGCAGCGACGTATTCCGACAACGTGCGAGTCGGAAACACTCTGGAGAATACTCATCGCAACGCACCGCATGTCATCCAGACGTTTTATGCGACGATGGGGCTGATTTGCTGCCTGATGACGACCGCGTTTGTGAATTCGGCTGCGACCAGAGACTTCGCCTATCAGACCAGCGGCCTGATTTACTGCAAACCGATCAATCGGCTGTCGTACCTGATGGGGCGATTTCTGGGATCAGGTCTGGTATCGGCTTTGCCATTGCTTGGCGTTTCACTCGGAGTCATCCTGGCCGCGTGGATGCCCGGTAACGACCCCGAGCGATGGGGATCCGTTTCATGGTCTGCTCATCTGTGGGGCTTTCTGGTCTTTGGGCTGCCGAACACGCTGTTTCTGGCCGCTATCATTTTTGCACTGGCAACGTGGTTCCGAAGCACCATCGTTTCGTTTCTCGGAGTCATCGCCCTTTTGGTTGGTTATGGAGTAGCGGCAAATCTGCTGACCGACCTCGACAATCAAAAACTTGCGGCACTTGTGGATCCGTTTGGCATCCGCACTTTCGCACTGGAGACTCGTTACTGGACCGTCGCTGAGAAGAACAGTCAGTATGTCACTCTGTCCGGCATGATGCTGTGGAACCGTTTGATCTGGATGGGAGTCGGTTCACTGGTTCTTGGGCTTGCCTGCTGGCGATTTTCGTTTGCCGAACGAGCTTCCAAAGGAAATGCTCGCGCGGAAAACTCCAGTGCCGCGCGAAGATCGAGCATGGCGGTTCCGGTTGCTGTTTGTCGTACCGGATTTGGAACCACACTCTCACAGCTCATCAGTCAGATTCGGATCGACTTCTTCAGCACGATCAAGAGCACGGTGTTCGTTGTCATTGTCGTCTTTGCCCTTGTGAATACTCTGTCGGCACTGCTGCTCAGTTCCAGCGAAGGGTTTGGGCTGAAGTCGCTTCCTGTGACGTACAACATGATCGATCTGATTCGAGGATCGATGTACCTGTTTCTGATTGCGATCATCGCGTTCTTCTCGGGTGTGCTGGTCTGGAAGGAACGAGAATCTCGACTGGACGATGTGTTCGATGCCCTGCCCCATCCGACGTGGATCATGTATGTGGGGAAACTTGCAGCTCTGACTTTGATTGTCGCTGTGCTTCTGTGCATCGGCATAGGAGCTGGGATGCTGACACAGGCCGCAAAAGGTTACACACGGTTCCAGATCCCGCTCTATGCCACCGAACTTCTGGGGCTGGACCTGTTCAGAATGTTCTGCCTGATGGTGCTTGCGATGGTGGCCCACGTGATGGCTCCCAACAAGTATCTTGGATACTTCTTCTTCATTCTGCTGGTTGTTGCGGACACATTCCTGTGGGTGATGCTGGATATCGAATCGCGGCTCGTGAACTTCGGCTCATTGCCAAGCTATACGTACTCCGATCTTTACCACTTCGCTCCATTCGCGTCGGGTCTGCAGGCGTTTCTGATTTATTGGCTTCTGTGTGCCGCATTGGTTTCTGTCGGAGGAATTCTCTACTGGCAGCGAGGCCGGGAAACGCGGGTTAAGGCTCGCCTTGTGGAAGGCTTTCGTCGCTGGCGTGGAACGATTCGACTGACGAGCGTTGTTCTGTTGATGGCCTGGGGATCGGCCGGTGTCTGGGCCTGGTACAACACGCAGGTGCTAAACCACTATGAGACGGCCGATCAGAATGAAGACGCAGCGGAACGCTATGAAAAGGAACTGAAGCCAAAGTTCGAAGGAATGTCACAGCCGCGAATCACGACGATTCGTTACGACATTGACCTTGTCCCCGAACGGCGTTCGATCGAACTTCGAGGTACCGCGACTCTGATGAATCGCGACACGGTTCCTCAAGCGGAATTGTGTCTGAATCTGGCTGATGGCTATGAGACCACGATCCAGCTAGAACGCGGCACACTGAAGGAAGACCTGAAAGATCTGAACTACCAGGTGTA
This sequence comes from Planctomycetaceae bacterium, assembly GCA_016795145.1. GTDB lineage: Bacteria > Planctomycetota > Planctomycetia > Planctomycetales > Planctomycetaceae > SXXK01. The sequence goes on along the minus strand of JAEUII010000106.1, from coordinate 10,941 downwards.
CGCAATCAATCCGCCATTGGAGCCGGGTCAAACACTGAAGATTCAGTTCACGGTCAAGTATGAAGCAAAGGGCTTCGAGAACAATGTTACTCGTACGGACATCGTTCAAAACGGAACCTTCTTCAATAACTCAATCTGCCCGCAGATCGGCTACCAGACGCAACGTGAACTGCAGAATCGTAACGAGCGAAAGAAGCGTGGACTTGGCGAACCAGAACTGATGCCGCCGCTGGATCCGGAAAACTTGAAAGCTCGATCGATCAATTACATCAGTAGCAGTAGCGACTGGGTGGATGTTGAAACGGTAATCAGCACATCGCCGGACCAGATCGCTGTCGCTCCGGGTTCGCTGGTTCGCTCCTGGGATGAAAATGGACGGAAGTACTTTCATTACAAGGTCGACCATCCGTCGCTCAACTTCTACTCGTTCATTTCCGCTCGGTACGAAGTCGCACGAGATGAATGGAACGGAATTCAGACGGAGGTCTACTACCATCCCGAGCATAAGTGGAACGTGCCGAACATGATGCGGTCCATCCACAAATCGCTCGAGTATTACACAGAGAACTTCGGCCCCTATCGACACAAGCAGGCGCGAATCATCGAGTTTCCTCGTGTGGCGACGTTTGCTCAGGCCTTCCCTGGAACGATGCCTTATTCCGAGGCTATCGGATTCATCGCCGACATTCGTGATGAAGATGACATCGATATGGTCTTCTACGTCGTTGCCCATGAGATGGCTCATCAGTGGTGGGCACATCAGGTCATGGGAGCCAACATGGAAGGAGCAACTCTGCTGTCGGAAACGCTGGCTCAGTATTCGGCTCTGATGGTCATGGAAAAGGAATACGGCCGCGACATGATGCGCCGTTTCCTGCGGTACGAAATGGACAACTACCTGCGTTCTCGCGGGGCCGAGTTGCTGAAAGAACGTCCGCTGCGTCGTGTTGAAGCCAATCAGGGATACATCCACTATCGCAAAGGCAGCGTGGTTATGTACTACCTGAAAGAGTCGATTGGCGAAGACAACGTAAATGCGGCACTCAAGACGCTGGTGGAACGCTTCGCCTACAAGGAACCTCCCTATCCGACGTCGACCGATTTGATTAATGCTCTGCGTGAGAAGACTCCACCGGAGAACGCGGCACTGCTGGATGAACTGTTCGATCGGATCACACTGTTCTCAAATCGGACTCATGACGCGACCGTGAGGAAGCTGGCCGACGATCGCTGGGAGGTCACTCTGAAAGTCGAATGCCACAAGTTCGAAGCGGACGAAAAGGGCAACGAGACCGAAGTGCAGTTTGAACAACTGATGGAAGTTGGCGCTTTTGCTCCACCGGAAGCCGGAAAAGAGTTTGGAGCGACGCTGGCCCGTGAGCGCCGTCCATTGAAGTCAGGAATGAATACGATCACGTTCGAGACGGCTCAGCGCCCCGACACTGCGGGTGTGGATCCGTTTGCTCTGCTGATCGATCGAATCCCATCGGACAATGTAAAGCGAGTGACCGACGCGACAGATGTCGAATAGCTTCGGAGGGATATGTTGCCGGTTGTGAAACTCGCCTGGTTCATTCATGTCCGGCTGATCACCTCCGTCGGGCCGGTCGACCGCGAATGAGTCGTCGCTGTTGTTTTCCGGAGCGTCTTAGACAACACTCGCCGATGACAATCGTTCGACACGTGGACTTTGGTGTCGATTCTCCTTGCCATGTTTGCTGCCAGTTGGCGACAATCCGCAGTCGGGTAAGAGTGCGGATTGATCGATGGGATGGCAGAGTCCATGCATATTCTTGTGGTCGATGATGAACCAGCGATTGGCTGGACCTTCCGTGAAGGATTTCAGGATGAGGGTTACTCCGTCGATACCGCGGGGTCGGCCGAACAGGCGCTGCAGCTGAAGGCCAGCCGGCGTCCGGATGTTATCCTGATGGACGTTCGACTTCCTGGAATGAATGGCCTGGATGCTTTGGCGACGTTGAAACAATCTGACGCCGACATTCCCGTGATCATGATGACCGCGTTCGGAAGTCTCAGCACGGCTGTGGAAGCGATCGACCGCGGCGCGTTTGATTATCTGACGAAGCCTGTGGATCTGGATCGAGCGATCGCAACGGTGAAGCAGGCTCTTGCTGTTTCCAATGCGTCTGCTTCGAAGCCCGTGCCGGTAAGCTCAGAGCTGATCATTGGCCGTTCCGCGGGAATGCAGGAAGTTTTCCGTCGGATTGCACTCGTGGCGGAGCTTGATCTGCCGGTGTTGATCACCGGTGAAAGCGGGACAGGAAAAGACCTGGTGGCTCGCGCGATTCACCGGCACAGTCGTCGCAAAGGCGCGTTTGTTCCGATCTGCATTCCGGCGTTGAGTGAGTCTGTTGTTGAGAGCGAGTTGTTTGGCCATGTTCGCGGTGCGTTCACGGGAGCGAATGAAGGTCGGCCCGGACTGCTGGAAGTGGCGGAGAATGGCACAGCGTTCGTCGATGAGATTGGTGACGTATCGCTCAATTTGCAGGCGAAGCTGTTGAGGACCCTGGAGACTCGCGAGATCCTTCCGGTGGGAAGTCGTGAGTTTCGACAGGCGACGTTTCGGCTTGTTGCCGCGACGAATCGCCCGCTGGAATCGATGGTTCAGCAGGAAACGTTTCGAGGCGATTTGTTCTATCGGCTGAATGTCTTTCGGATCGAGCTGCCTCCGTTGCGCGAGCGCGTCGAAGACATCCCCGAGCTTGCTGCCGCGTTTCTTTCCAACGTGACATCCGGGCGACGTCAGCTTGTGTTCGCCGATGCCGCGCTGGATGAGTTGATGAGCCGACCGTGGTATGGAAACGTGCGCGAGCTGCGCAACGCGGTGGAATCTGCGAGCGTTGTGTGCCGAGGTGAAGCGGTTCTGCCCGAACATCTTCCTCGCCCGATGGCTCGCGGCCTTGAAACTCCCTCGGCCGGCGGTGTCGCTGAATTCGCAGAAGGGAAATCTCCGGATGAGTTTCTGAAGGGCGCTGTGGAAGCGTGGGCTAAAGAGCAGCTTGGTCAGAGTTCTGAGGGCGGAGGCCTCTACCAGCGATTCCTCGAAGCTGCCGAATCCACGCTGTTACCACTCGTCCTCGCGGCGGCCGAAGGCAATAGAGTCGCCGCCGCCCGACTGCTCGGCATGCACCGCGAAACGCTGCGGGAGAAGTTGCGAAGGATTTCCGGGGAGTGAGTTGGGGAGTGCGATTTCCGCGCCCTCAATCCTCTCTCTCGATCGGCATCAGGGTTCGGCCGTTGTCGATTTCGAGGCGGCAGTTGGGGAGGCTTTCGATGAAGAGGCGGCCGTAGGGTTTGGTCAGGACGCGAGGGTCCAGGATGACGACTCGGCCGGTGTCGTTGCGGTGGCGGATGAGTCGCCCGAAGCCCTGCTTGAGTTTGATGATGGCTTCGGGAGTCTGATAGTCGTTGAACGGATTGCCTCCTCGCGACTTGATCTGTTCGAGTCGTGCTTCAAGCAGAGGATGATCCGGAACGCTGAACGGCAGTCGCGGAATAATTACGTTCTGAAGTGCATCGCCGGGAACGTTCACGCCCTGCCAGAAACTATCGGTGCCAAACAGCACCGCGCGTTCGTCTTCGCGGAATCGTTCCAGCATGGCCGATCGAGGCAGGCCCTTGCCCTGGCAATAGAGCGAGAGGTTGTTCGAAGCCAGCCACCCGGTGAGCCGATCAGCAACGGCCTGCATCATCGAGTAGCTCGTGAACAGCACGAAGGCTCGGCCTTCCGTTTCCAGCAGGTGACGCTTGATGCGTTCACAGCATTCGGCTTCGAACCGTTTTGCGTCCACGGTCGGATCGGGCATGTTCGACGACAAAATCAGTCGTGCCTGCTGTTGGTAGTTGAAAGGGCTGCCCAGCCGAATCTCATCACCTTCGGTCAGGCCAATGCGTGAGCGGAAGAAACCGAAGTCGTTCTTTCCCGTTGCCAGAGTCGCGCTGGCCATGATCACTGACGGTGTTGCATTGTAAAGATGTTCCCGCAGGATCGGGCCCACATCGATCGGAGCACTCATCAGGCTCAGACGCTTACGAGTCGTTCCGGATTTTTCTACCCAGTACACAGCCGAAGGGAGTGTCTGTTTGAGCCACGTCTGAAGATTGTCGGACAGGATGCGGCAACGGTCGGAGGCCGATTTCAGTTCCACCTGATCCCCTTCTGACCTCGCTGCGTTCGCTGCTTCCGCGATCAGGTGGGCCAGATGATTCAGCTGCGCGCTAAGTTCGTTCGGAAGATCAACGGGCTTTGTGAGTCGCCCGTTCTTCTTGCAGAACGTCGCTGACCAGTAGTCGAGTTCGCTGAAGAACTGATTGGCCGTGTTTCGAAGACGATGAACCTGCTGCTGTGCCTCCTTCAGTGAATGAGTCACCAGGGTGCCACGGTTCGCCTGTTCATTGCAGAGCTTGTTGAGCAGATAATCGACCTGCCCTTCTGTCACTGAAATTCCCAGATGGTCGGCCGCGACCGATTCGACGGTATGAGCTTCATCGAAGATCACAGTCTGGTAGTCGGGAAGGATGGTGGCATCATCGCGCCGCAATGCAAGGTCAGAAAAGAACAGAGCGTGATTCACGATCAGCAAATCCGCGTTGTAAACCCGTCGGCGTGCGGCGTAATAGAAGCACTCGTTGTGGAACGGGCATTTCTTCCGAAGGCAGTCACCATGGTCGCTCAGGACTTCATCCCAGACTTCCGAATGGGGCTGGAACGGCAGGTCAGATCGGCTGCCATCTTTCGTTTTCTGAGACCACTGGTGGATCTTCGCCAGCTGCCGCTGCCCTTCTGACTCAAACAGCACCTTCTGCGACGAACGCTGAACCGCCTTATCCAGCCGTCGTCGACTGATGTAGTTGCCTCGGCCTTTGACGAGCACCGCCGAGAACTCAACGGGCAGCACTGACTGAAGAAATGGAATGTCGTGTTTGATCAGCTGTTCCTGAAGGCTGATCGTGTGAGTCGACACGATGACTCGGTGTTTTTTGACTTCGTCGCCATCAGACTTCTTTTTTCCAGAATCCGCCTGTGACGCCAGGATCGCTGGAATCAGGTAGGCAAAGCTCTTGCCGACACCGGTTCCCGCTTCAGCGACCAGGTGTCGACGTGAAGCGATCGCTTTCTCCACGGCGAGCGCCATGGCGACCTGTTCATCTCGAGGCTCGTAGTCCGGCAACCGTCGCGAGATCACTCCTCCAGCATCGAGCACGCTGGTGACGGAATGAGGTGCATCGCTCATTCAGGATCCGCCGGAGAATCGCTGTTCGATCCATTTGCAAGTCGTCGCAGGAAAACTGAAATCGTCAGGCTGAGCAATCTTGCGACCAGGACCAGTCGCTCAAGGTCTTTCGGTGAAAATCGTTCACGGTGTGGGGAGGAGTTCAGCTGGATGGCTCCAAGCGTGACTCCGGATGTTGACTGCATCGGAGCAACCATCACCGACATGCGATCCAGTTCCGAAATTGCCGGGCGATCCTGTGGAGTGCCTTTCCACAGATCGTACAACAGCAGGGCTTCGGCATTGAAGATCGCGTGAGAAATGCAGGACGAACAATTCACAACACCTGAGGCCTTGTGTCGAGCATTCACAAGGACTTCAGTCCAGTTGTTGGAAGGGACGGCGACACAGATGACGATCTGCTCGCAGCCAGGGAATTCCCGGTAGATGGCTTCACTCAGGATCTCATCGAATTCGTCTGCAAGAAACATGGCGATGTCGTCAATCATCCGAAGCGTCAGCGCTAGTTTCGCCTGAGGGTCGGAGATGATGATTGCCGCCTCGGGCTCGTTCAGGATCGCGATCCGGCTGACAACCTTATGCTGGCTGAGCCCGGCGTCCGGCGATCCTGACGGCAAATCAATCTGACCGGTCTTCGCCAGCTTGCGTCGAATCGAATCGTCCGGATCGGTTGCTGAGGGTTGAGCGATCTTGAGTCCCGTAAATTCCCCGGCCGAATCCCCACCGTCATCGGACATATCGTCCACATCATTCGAATCGAGGAACATAAGTTCGATCCGACCGATGCGAATGATGTCACCATGAATCAGCCGGTATTCGCCAACGACGGGGTTCCGATTGACCAGCGTCTGGCTGGTGATGCTTCGATTTTCCAGGACGCAGTTATTGTTGTTGTGATTGGTGATGGAAGCGTGGTGGCGACTGACGTCCGGAAGATTGAGTCGAATATGGTTCCGTTCAGAACGGCCGATGGTTGTCAGGCCTTCGTACAATCGGACAACTTCACGACGACTTCCTGCAGTGATGTGTTGAAGGGCTGGCATGACCGAAGCTCGTTCAGGAGGTGGGATTTCAGCGGTGATAGGTCGCAATGTAACCGTTCCGCGAGTTGACTCAACAGGAGCATTATCGCTTTGCTGGAAACCGGGAAGATCAAACCGCTACAATCCGGGTGGCACATTGCGTCAGGAGGCGTCGGAGGTTGGAGAACGTTTCACAACTGCCCGAGCGATGAGGGTTTTTACTCATCTACAGGAATCTATTTGCACTCCCGCCATTGCAGCCACCCAGGAAGGGAATCACTCATGCCTCTGGTTCAGAGTCCATCCACAACGCACATGGTGTCGGTGCTTTGCCGTACTGTGTTTCTTGCCAGCCTGCTTGGATTTCTCTGCTGCCCCGCCTTGTTCGGGCAAACGAATGAGATCCCGCTCGGACTTCCTGAAGGTGTCAAGCCTCTGCAGAACTGGAAGAGCGAAGAGATTGGCGCATGGGTCAAAGGGAATCAGGTCTTTCTCACGCTGCCTCGCGTTTCAAAAGATGCGGTGCTCAGGGTTCCTCGATTCGTCGGACTCGTTAAAGATGTTCGCTGGCTTTCAGGAACCGATGAGAAGCTCACTTTGCAGCCGGAGCCCATGAACTGGTCGATTCGTCTCAGCTCGATTCCGAAGGAGCTGAAGAAAGGTGAGCCCGCGACCATCGTTGTCGAACTTGACGGGACACCAGTTGTCTTCGACGAAAAGGCTGTTCGGAAACCTGACGATAAAGGCATGATCCAGCTTCAGGCCCGTGAAGCGATCGTGGTCGGTGAGAATATTCGTTACGAGCCACAGCCGCACAAGAACACTGTCGGTTACTGGAGTAACGAAAAGGACTACATGGAATGGAAGTTTGTCGTACCGAAAACGGGTGAGTATGAAATTGATATTCTGCAGGGCTGCGGCAAGGGACACGGCAACAGTGCCGTTGTGATCGAAACTCAGATGCAGAAACTGGAGATGACAGTTCAGGACACCGGGCATTTCCAGAACTTCATCTGGAGAAATCTCGGAACGGTGAACCTGAAGGCGTCCGAAAACGAAACCATCACGATCAAGTGCACAAAGAAAATCGCCGGCGCGGTGATGGATGTCAGGTCGCTGCGTATTGCGCCGAAAGGGAGCGAGCGTTCCTTTGAAGGCGAGTTTGCAGACCCTGCTGCAATCCCGCCAGTGATGTAGACAGGCCCGTGATCATGTTCGGTGCTGCCGGTGATCTCGCCTGGCGATCACTTCCTGAGCAGCCTGTTGTGAAACCATCGACATTCCCGAAGCTTCTCATTCCCTTCCTGTTTTTCCCACCCTCAAAAAGTGAAACCCATGAGCAGACCAGAGCGAACGTTTGGAACGTCAGCACTTCGACTGACGCTGATGTTGTTGACTGCGGTTGCAACACTGCTGCAGTCTGAGAATCTGTTTGCTCAGAAGGACGTCCCGCTGCCAGCAACGGACGACGGCTTGCCAGGTTCAGGGCCTATCCGTCGATATGACTGGTTCAGGAATCTCTGGAAAGAAAAGCATGACGCATGGGCACAGCAGGCGGCTGCAGATCAGGGGGCGGTTGTGTTCCTGGGTGACTCGATTACTCAGGGCTGGGGCGATGACTTTCAGGGGCTGTTTCCTGGCCTTCACGCTGCGAATCGAGGCATCAGCGGGGACACGACCCGAGGCATGCTGATTCGACTTGAAGCCGACGTCATTGCACTCAAGCCAAAAGCCGTCGTCATGCTGATGGGGACGAATGACCTGGAAGAAAAGGCCTCACCAGAAACCATCGCAGGCAATCTGAAACTGATCATTGCTCAGCTTCACAAAGAACTGCCGGAGACACCGGTGGTTCTGTGCCTCGTGTTTCCAAGTTCTGAAACAAAGAGTCGCCCGGCGGACAAGATTAAGGAAATCAACCGTCTCTATTCAAAGGCGGTCCGAGGTGACTCGTTGGTGACGGTTATCGACACCTGGACTCTGTTTGCCAACGAGAAAGGTGATGCGAAGGCGGAGGAAATGCCTGACCTTCTGCACCTGAATGAAGTGGGCTATCGCAAATGGGCTGCCGCGATTCGACCTGTGCTCGCGACGCACGGCATCGTCGATACGGAGACCGACAACTTCAAAACCGAAGAGGGTTTTACCAGTCTGTTCAACGGCAAAGACCTGACCGGCTGGGGATTTCGAGTGACTCCGGAAGCCACAAGAACGTCTGCCAAACGCTGGATGGCTTCGGATCCTGAAGGAGTCGTCTGGCCGTTCGTTGATGAACCAGTCAGCTTCGATGGCAAGGCGATGTCCTCAGACTCACGCTATCGAGCCATCAATGGTCGGCTCGTTGTCGCTACTCCTCCCGAAGGGCGTCGAATTCAGCAGCTGTACACAACGGAGGACTTCAGCGGCAACTTCACATTGAAGCTGGAGTTTCGTGCGACACCAAACGCGGACAGCGGCGTCTTCATCCGAGAGCCTCAGCTGCAGTGTCGCGATTATCTTCTGGCTGGTCCGTACAAGAATCTGAAGAACTACAAAGCTGGTGACTGGAACGAGCTGGTTGTTGAAGTCCGCGATGGCGTGGCTCACTGCACCTGTAACGGTGAGGTCATTGAAGAAGCGATGAAAGTTCCAGCGACCGGCCCCATCGGACTTGAAGGAGACCGAGGGCAGATGGAATACCGGCGTCTACGGATTCGCAGAAACTGAACAGACAGAACCTGATTCTCCGAAATCCTCAGACAAATATTCAAAACCAAGAGATTTCCGCCGCAGTCGATGCATGGTTGAATGATGGCGGGCAAGGACTGTGGCCAGATTCCGGGGATTGTCGTCGGGCGAATCTGGCCTCCCGGTTCCCCGATGTCACTTCTAACATCACGGTCACACTGCTGAAGGAAACAGGAGTCCGGCAATTATGGGAAAGCGATTTCAGAGCGGTCGGGGGGACTCCGGAAGCCTGCTGGCGTCGCTTTTCATTTTGACTCTGGGTGGCGCTGGCTGTCTGTTTACCGTGGCCGCGATGTCGCCTTCTTCACTGCCCTGGGCCATGGGGTCTGTCGGTGGCGTTTTTGCTGTTTTCGTGCTGTTCGTTGTGCTGCAACGATTTGGGAAAGCACCCGGAACATCACTTGGGTTCCTGCTGTCTTCGCGCCGCAATACACGCGATGACGGTCTGAAGGACTATGAACCTCGAAAAGCCGGGGACCAGCGAGCATCGTCTGCCGGCTCAAATCGTCCAATTTCCGCAGAAGAAGCTCACGAAATTCGCATCACAAGTGCCAACACCTGGGTGCCCGCCAAAGGCCGTCGACGCGAAGAATAATTGCCCTGTCACCCAGCCCTGCCGATTCCTCTGTCAGACGGGCCCAAATTCTGTAGAATTCGAGGCTCGGGGCGTCGAACAGTCTGCACGCGATACATCGCACGGCTTTGTGCGGTTTGAGTCAGTCGTCTGCGGGATTGAGTACGTATTCGTTCATCCTATTTCATTCTGAGTACTCAACGCTGCCGGTCATAAGAAGTAAAGAGGGAATGATCATGCTGAAGTATTCTATGGCTCTGTGCCTGTGCCTGATTGTCGCCGTTCCTGGCTGCCAGGAAGCCGAACCACCGGCGAAGTCGGAAACCAAACGTGATCGGCCGCGACCACCGGGTGATGGCCCTGGAAAGATGTTCGCTCAGAGCATTCAGGTGTTGCCGCCAGGCGGAGTTGACGCACTGGGGCCACGAGTCGATGTTCCTGCGGAAACTAAAGATGTCGAGGTACCTGAATCAACGGTCCTGATGGTTGGAAGCAAAGCTCCCGCGATTTCAATCGCTGAGTGGGCTAAGGGAGAGCCTGTTACCGAATTGAAACCAGACAACATCTACGTCGTTGAGTTCTGGGCGACGTGGTGCGGACCATGCAAGGCAACGATGCCACATCTTGCAGCCCTGCAAAACGAATATGGTGACAAGGTCACGTTCATCGGTGTGACGGATGAAGATGCGGCAACGGTCACACCATTCCTCGCTGAGAATGCGAATGGAACCGACAAACCGTGGTCAGAAGTTCTGACATATCGAATTGCACTCGATAAGGAAGGCAAGACTAACGAAGCCTTTATGCAGGCGGCTGAACAGAATGGAATTCCCTGCGCCTTCGTTGTCGGCAAGACCGGGTTGATCGAGTGGATTGGCCATCCGGCGGGCATTGATGAACCACTGTCGAAAATCGTGGCCGGAACCTGGGATGTCGCCGCGGTGGCTGAGGAAGCTCGACTGGAACGAGCGATGGACGTCGCCAAGCAGGAGTCTGCTCCTCTGATTGGGGCGGCTCTGAATGACAAGGATTATCCGAAAGCGATTCGGCTGATCGAAGGACTGATGGAGAAGTTCCCGAAGAGCCCGGAGTTTCCGCTCATCAAGTTCCAGTTCCAGATTCAGGGCAATCAATTTAGTCAGGCAAACGAAAATGCGAAGCAGCTGATCGAACTGGCCAAAGACGACGCTGAGCAGTTAAGTCAGCTGGCATGGATGATGGCTACTGGGACAACTCAGAAGGGCATGGACCTGGACCTCGCGGCGTCCGCAGCAGAGAAGGCCGTGAAACTGACCGAAGAGAAGAACGCAGACCATATCGATACGCTGGCTCAGGTCAAATTCCGCCAGGGCCTGCTCGATGA
>JAEUII010000072.1 GCA_016795145.1 Planctomycetaceae bacterium | reverse complement strand
ACATCATCGCAGTGCCTTTCTTTTTGCGCGACGGGAAAGTCCTCGCATTACTACGACAGGATCATTCGTCGCCACTTGAAGGCTTCAAGCCATTCATTCTTGCCAAAGGCGTAAGACAACATTGCCTCGACGACATCGTCTTCCGAAACGCGCTTTGGCGTTTCGTAGTGGCTGGAGGTGTTCACCATCTGATATTCGAGGACAAAGCCATCTGCGTCACGGAACGTCTGCAAATAGGTACCGTCGCCCGTCAGTAGAATGGCGAACGGATTGTCCATATCCGGCTCGATCATTCGGATCTGCTCTTCAAGGGTCCCTTTGTCAGGGAAGCCCTCGTAACCCGTAGCCACACAATTCAGAAAGGGCTGTGAGTACTCGGCGGCCAGGTCGATCAGGATATGGCCTTCGATCTTCTTCGCCCCTTTGATGACCACCAGAAACGTGTCCGGTGCTTTTCGGGAATACGCTTTCACGTGAAAGAGCAATCGCTTGCCAAAACGGTAGACGACCGCAATGTCTTTCGCCTTCAGCACTCGCGACTTCAGCTGCATGTCGGGGAAGATCTCTGCTGCATACGCAAGCACCTCACTCACCGATGTATCGTCTGGCTGGATCTTCTCGCCCTTGCCGGATAACAGCTTGAGGTATTGCAGTTTGTTAAGGAGCTTCATCGTGTGAATTCCACTCTGGCATCATGAGGAAGTCATGAACCTCAGACGGCCGCGTTGGCTTCAACCGCCGACTCGTAATTCGATGCAACGCCGTCCGAAGACTCCGACTCAAGCACTGACTTCACGGCATGCTTGAGCGACTGAAGTGTAAAGGGCTTGCGAAGAAAAACATCCGGAGCGTCCTGAGTTCGATTTTCAGGAGCGGGATCGTATCCACTGGCGATGATCACGGGCAGATCCGGTCGAAGCCGGCGAATTTCTTCACGGCACTCCCACCCCGTCATTCCGGGCATTTTTAGATCCAGCAGGATGAAGTCCAGAATCAGCTCCCGGTCCAAAACCAAAGTCACCGCCTGCTCACCGGACTCTGCCGCAATGACGTCAAACCCAAGTTGCCGCAGCATCAGACGAAGGACATCACGAATATTCTCGTCGTCATCCACCACAAGTACCCTGCGCTGCTTCGAGCGAGATTTGGGATCACTCTCGACAACGGATCGCTGCTGAACGCCGGATGCAAGTGGCAGCCGAACACACACTGTCGTTCCTCGATTGACGATACTGCTGATTTCAATCGAGCCGTGATGTTCCTGAACGATCCGGTTCGTACAGGCCAACCCCAGGCCATGCCCATTCGCTTTGGAACTGAAGAATGGTTCGCAGATGCGTCCCAGGTCGCTCGGGGCGATGCCGCAACCCTCGTCTTTGATTTCACAAACAGCACACGGCTTTCCTGAAAGCGAAGGAGCCTCGTCAGCTCGCAGTGCAACGCGAATGGTACCGGGACGATGAGCCATGGACTCGGCAGCATTGACGAGAATATTCATGAACACCTGCTGCAACTGAGACCGATCACCTTGTGCGAAAACCGGCCGATCACTCGTCACGAGTTCAACCTGCACGCCCCGCGGAACGACGGACTCGAGCAACAGAATCAGACTGCGAATCTCTTCCTCAAGATTGACATCCGTGACCGATCGGATTTCCCGACCGGCAAAAGTCAGCAACTGCCCAGTCAGTAGTTTGGCCCGCTGAGTCCCCTGGAGCAAAATCCCGATCGAACGATTGGCGCTGTGGTCTTCCGGAAGAGCTGCTCTTGCCAGTTCCGCATACCCAACGATTCCCGTCAGAATGTTGTTGAAGTCATGCGCGACACCACCTGCCAGCAGGGCCATGTTCTGAAGGCGCTGAGTCCGGTCTCTGGCTTCATTGGAACGGCGAATGTTCCAGTGCAAATAAAAGATCAGTGATGGCAGACAGGCCAGGTAAGCCAGAATCGGCAAGTGCCAGTCATGAACCTGATATCGAACCGCGGCAAACACCATCCCGCCCAGCAGCAGGCTGTTCAAAGATGGATACACAAGAAATGCGTTCTTGCAGAGATGAACGCTGGTGGAATTCGCATTGAGCGCGCCGGCAATCAGAGCTGGAATCCACGCTTCCGGAGCGACATGAACAAGAGTGATCGCAGCCGTAATATCAAACAGCGGCTGAGTTGGTCCGAGTCTGGTAAATGGCCATCGCAATTCCAGAATTGCAGCCATCGGAGCGATGACAAGGACCAGAATGCTGCCGAGCAAAAATCGATTGGGCCCGACTTCCGGAATCACAAAGCACAGTGTCCCAAGAGTCAAAATCGCACCAGCTCTCAGGAAGACCTGGATCAGCAGTGGCTCATAAGCCTTTGCCGCCGACAACGGATCTTTGGGATGCACATCCTGGGAGTATTTCACGCCAACACCTGTAGCCAGTCTTTGATTGCCTTCTCTGCATAGACTACAGCAATTCGCATCGATCGCCAGCGACCACAAGTGAATAATGTGCGTATACACCCCACAAAGTAATAACCCGCTCATGGCGTCAAAAGCGACAAATCGCACCTAGCGGGACGATCAATACCACACCCCCATCAAACTGACCGCACGCAACAAAAAAAGGCCGCTGCACTGGCAGCGGCCTTCCGGCGATTTCAGGATCCTGCGGGTATGAACGGAATCATGCCGCCTTGCGCAGCATTTCTGTCATCGGAAGAATGTCAGCAGGCTCGCCTTCGCGGGCTGCTGCGTCGATGAATGCTTCGAAGATCTGCAGGTCCAGAGCCGAAGCGGTGTTGCTTTCCGGATGCCACTGAACTCCCAGACAGAACCAGTCTTCTTCGATGGACTCATAAGCTTCGACGACGCCATCCGGACAGGTCGCACTGACTCGGAACCGACCTGCAAGGTCACGGACCGCCATGTGGTGAGCACTGTTGACTCGCACTTCCCCAGGGCCGTAGATCGCGTCGAGTCGTGTTCCGGGAACAATCTCAAGAACGTGACGCAGGTTCTGTTCAACCGGGTCGCGATGATGCAGAGCTCGCGGAACGTCTTCAGGAATATGCTGGAAGAGTGTGCCGCCGCACAGAACATTCACAAGCTGCATTCCTGAGCCAATTGCAAGAATCGGAAGCCGTCGCTGAATGGCGATCTCAGCCACCCTGCGATCGAAATCTTCGCGTCGCTTCGGCATGACTTTTACTGAAGGATGTGTGTGCATCTTCATGCGAGTCGGGTCGAGGTCCAGATTGCATCCAGAGAGCACAACCCCGGTCACTCCCTCCATCATGCGATTCAGGTCGTCATCGTTTTCCAGTGGAGGCAACAGGAGCGGAAGTCCGCCTGCGGCTGTGACACTGTCATAATAGCCGGTGTTGAACCAGCTCAGCGCTGCCCCGTTGTAACGCTCCGGACGAAAATCCCCCGTGATACCGACGACTGGCTTCATCTTGCTCATGAACAGGTTCCCTCCCAGGATTGAGCTCTTGTAATTCCGCAACAACAGTTTCAATCAACCATTCATCAGGGTGAAACTGTCAGCAGGCAACGGGAGGACTGTCGAATCGCGCGATCGATCTCAATCGCGTTCGTCAGGCAGATTCCCTTCTGCGTACTGACCGAATCCTTCGGTCGGCCGGTTGAGCATACTGCTCGCACCCCGGCATCAACTTTCACAACCCCTTCGAAGTCATCAATCACCTTCAGTCCAAGAAGCTGATCGAATGACGGGCGGGACAGTAGTCAAGGGCTCTTTGCTTGTAAATCAAATTGCCGATTTTGTGCTCAAGTTCCTCTTGCACCACAAGATGTAGGGATCAAACACTCAAGAGGGCAAGCGGCAGCTCCCCACCAAACATTCCGGCAACGTCAGAAGGCGGAGTGATCGTCCCGGCGATTCAGTCTGCTCAAGTTGGAAATGAATGTAGTGCGTAGGTACCATACCGCCCTGGGAAAGTTCTGCCCCCGCAAGCCTTAGCAGGAAGCCACAGAAATGAGAGCTGTCACCATACGATTTGCCACGATTTTCGGATTGTTCCTGTTCTGCTCGTCAGCGTCCATTCAGGCTCAGAATTCTGACGATGACGAAGTCTTTGAGAATTGCGCTTGGACGCTCACTCAGTTGACTCAGTTTGAACTGGATGACAATGGCAAGCTGGTGCTGAAACGCGATCATTGGGAAACGGCTGCAAAGCGGCCTGTCGATGACCCCACACAGTTCACCCTGAACCAGCGATTTGCAAACGACGAAGATCGTCCTCCAATCGAGAAGCTATTTAACCGACTCGTCATCGAAGCAGGCAGCGGTGGGATCAGCACCACATCCAGAAACATGGAAAGGGAGATTGCCTGGGACGGAACTTATTCGGAAGGAAGCTTGCTGATTAGCGAAACAGAAATGACCATCTCAGTCATCGAGCGTAAAAATGAGAACCGCCGATTCCATCTTCGCACTCTTGGGGACGACATTGAGCTGACATTCCTGTCCCCAAAGGGAGAACTGCTCCAGTTGCTGCAATCAGCAGAGGCCATTCGGCTGTGCAGTGTTCGTTCTGGTGAACCCACGGTGATTTCAGGGGCGACCTTCGCCCAGATGGTACATCAGCACAAGGAGTATTTTGCCAGCATCGAATACCCTCCATTCATTGCCGAATTGCCCATCACTGAGGCTCTCGAAATGAAAGTGAAGGAAAGCTCAGAGCCCGTTCAATTTCCGCCGCTGCAGTTCTCAGACGCCGAGTTTCTCAAAGAGAGCCACAAGCCAAACTACGAGGTCTTTGCTCGCTTTCGCATACTGGATGGACGACTGCAGTTCAACGATTTTTTCGGTAACGCGAGCGTACTCGCGAAGGAGACAGAGACGCTCTCAAAGGAATATGGAGAATCACTGGATCGCGCCCTTCTGCGGCTCAAAGAGGCGGATGCTCCTGCAATTCAGATTGGCAAGATTCAGGCACGGTTCGGCGCATGGAAAGCCAGTACGGTTAACGACGGTGCCGGAGCCGGAAAGTACTCCCCACTCCAGGATGCATTTCAGGAGCTTCAGACCCTCGCTGGAAATCGGTCTTCCAGTTCTTCGAGGGGATCGAGTTCATTCCGACAGTCATTTGAAAGCGATGAGATCTCAGCTTCACTCAGCAGAGACGGCAACTCGCTCAGCTTTCGCATCAGCAACGATCCTGTGAATGTCGATTTCTCACAGGATGAAAGTGGTTTTGTACTCACTGCAAACGACATTCAAAGCGTCATGATGGTCCGTGAGATGGCTGACGGGTCTGCGACACTCATCTTCGTGCACGGCGATCTTTGCAAAGTCTGGAAGGCCAAATCGTGGCTGGAATTGATCTCAGAGCATGAGACTGAATTCAGACAACATGTCGTCCCGGTTTTGGACCACTTCGCGATCAGTGGTCTTGATCCGTTTCACCCGGACGTGATCAACACGGCAATGACATCGCTGAAGAAAGACCTGCCACGCAACCTGGACCTCGAGGCGATTGTTGGGAAAACCGACTCGTACATCATTCCTCTGCTTTGCAACGAAAAGTACCTTCAATTGCTTACGACGAAAGTTGCTCCGGACGATGCAGAACTGGTGAAAGCACGGCTCCGCACAATTTCTGGGAAGTAGCACGGCTCAGATGGTGGCCAATAAGTCTTCCGGCACGACGAATGAACGTCGTTCGACTCGCCGGATTTCAGAAAGGCCCATTCCGTGAAAATCCTCATCAAGACAATTGCCAGTGTGCTGGCGGCGGCCAGCATTCTTGTTGGATTGTATTGTCCACTCGGATACGTTGCTGCGGCCGAGCCGGGAATGGAACACTACAGAACCATCCTGCCGTTCGTGTTCATCGGAACCATCCTCGTCGGATTCGGCTCAGTGGCGGTGCTGCGAAAGGCCTGATCGGAGCACCGGTCATCGAAAACCGGGAATGAACAGTCCCGAAGTTGAGCGTTCTTCGAATACCAGTGAATTTTCGATTAGCACGCGTCACAATGCTTGGAGAGCACCCGTCAGATTTGGTGAGTGCCAGCTTCGACTGTCTGCCCCGGGAAACCTGTCATGCCATTGTTTGAATTTCACTGTGAAGACTGCAACAAGGATGTGGAACTGCTGATTGGGCGAACCGAAAAGCCGGTGTGCCCGAAATGCGGGTCAAAGAAAATGGAAAAGCTGATGAGTGCGGCCGCTGGGCGAGTCGCAGGCGGCAGCCTTCCAGTCATGGGCGGCGCGTGTCCTCCACCAGAAGCCGGGCCCTGCAGTCCGCATTGCTGCCGATTGCCGCAATAAATCATGGCTGCTGCGCTGCTTGAATCGCTGAGTCCCCGAGTTGGGCTTGGCACTCTCACGCTGTGCGATCGCAATCGCCCGGATGAGTTTGAAGCAACAAATCTGATTCAGTTTGCAGTGCAGCAGGGCATTCGACTGATTGACACTGCGCCGTCCTACTGCCGGGACATGAGCGATTTCCACTTTGGCGAACACCTCGTGCGGCGAAGTCTGCAGGCTCTGCGAGCTCGCCCCGAGGACCTCATCGTCGCAACCAAAGCCGGCATGGTCCGCCACGGCGGAAAGTGGCTTCCCTGCGGCACACGAGCACACCTGATTGAATCGATTGAGCAGTCCCGTCAGGCGCTCGATGTCGAAACGATCCCACTTCTGCTGCTTCATGTGCGCGACCCGCAGGTTGCATTTGAGGAATCGCTTGAAACTTTGGCAGAGCTGCAACAGCAAAACAAAGTGCAGCATCTCGGCCTGTGCAACACGAACATTTCTGAGCTTCGAATTGCCAGTCAGTTCTTCAAGGTTGCCTGCATCCAAAATGAACTCAGCGTGTTCCAGACAAACGCACTGACATCGGGACTTCTGAAGTTTGCACGAGAACAGGGCATCACGTTTCTTGCGCATCGCCCGCTCGGAGGACATGCAAGAAAGAAGGCGGCTCAGGACAGCTTTGTTCTGAAGACTCTGGCTGAGCGACATCAGTGCTCCCCGGAAGAAGTGGCGATTGCGGCATTGAGGCTGATCGATTCATCCGTGATTCCTCTGATCGGTGCAACACGGCTCAGCAGCGTTCGATCCTCGATTAAGTCGCTTTCCATTCCACTGGACGTCAGTGACCACATGGCACTGTCGATGGAATTTGCGGTAGCCTCCGCCGGTCAGCCTGGGAGCTCATTCGATCAGGAACCTGTTTGCGATGACGCGTCGCCTGTGACTCCGGTCGCGGAGCCGGACATCGTCGTCATTATGGGAATTCAGGGAGCTGGCAAATCCGACCGCGTCGTGGAGTTCGCTCAGCAGGGGTACGTTCGGCTGAATCGCGACGAGCTTGGCGGAACACTCGAAGAACTTAACGTCCGACTCCAGATGCTGCTGGCTCAGGGATACCGGCGAGTCGTGCTCGACAACACGTACGCAAATCACGCCTCGCGTCGCCCCATCATTCAGATTGGACAAGCATCCGGAATTCCCGTGCGCTGCCTGTTCATCGATACGCCACTCAACGAAGCATGGCAGAACATCGCACTGCGAATGGTGACGCGATACGGTGTGCCACTGGGCCCGGAAGAAATGAAGTTGATGAGGAAGTTTGATCCCAATCTTCCTCCTCCACCAGCC
Source organism: Planctomycetaceae bacterium (assembly GCA_016795145.1). Classification (GTDB taxonomy): domain Bacteria; phylum Planctomycetota; class Planctomycetia; order Planctomycetales; family Planctomycetaceae; genus SXXK01. Next base: position 6,017 of record JAEUII010000072.1, on the reverse strand, counting down.
TTGTTGAAATGGCAGCAGTCGTTTGAACCACCTTCACAAGCTGAAGGGTTTGCTCAGGTTGAACGACAGCCTTTCGTTCGACGCCCAAATCCGGAACACACGAGCAGGGGGCTCTTGCTTGACGTCGATGGAACACTTCGCACAACGTTCAGTGGCGATGTGTTCCCTCGTTCGGCCGACGACGTTCGAATTCTCCCGCGGCGCACTGAAATCCTGAATCAGTGGGTTGCGGCGGGTTATCAGCTGTTCTTTGTTTCCAATCAGGCAGGTGTCGCACTGGGTCAGGTGCAGGACGAAAGCGTCCGAGCCGCAATGCTACGAACTGCAGAACTGCTCGCGGTACCAATCACCGAGATCACCTATTGCTCACACCCATCGACGCCTCCAAGCTGCTTCTGCCGAAAGCCGATGCCAGGACTCGGAATCTACCTCATTGAAAAGTACAAGCTTGATCGTCAGCAACTTGTGATGGTCGGAGACCGACAGCCCGATCAGGAGTTTGCCGAAGGCCTTGGGATCCGCTACTACGATGAGGCGGAATTTTTCTCAGGGAATGTTGCTGCCGGCAGCCTGTGAACGTTTTCGTCTCGCTCGTCTTCAGGAAAAAACGTTCAGGCTGAAAGTCGTGGATCTTGCTAAAGATCCCTCAGCCACCGCACCTACCACAAGTCCACGCCTCAAATTTCAAAGCCGGACGATGCAGTGTCACACAATCCTCTGCAAGACCGACATTTTTCGTGCCCAACAGAAGATGCTGAAGTCTGTTTTGTGTGCGTTACCAGGAATGTGCGGCCAAAACGTGGCTCGCCAAATGGAAACCGCTACAAAACCGCCTGCACGCAACGTCACATGATGTGTCGCACCGCAAGAGATTCTGTCCCTGTCTTCGAACGATTCAGAAAGTTGAACAGTGAGTACTCTGGATTCATCGCCACAGAGTTCCGCGTCTCCGACCGCATCAAAGGTCAACAAGGCGACACTGTTTCTCGTGTTCCTGACCGTCTTCATTGACCTGCTGGGATTCGGAATCGTCCTTCCGTTGCTGCCGCGTTATGGTGGATGGTTCAACGCCTCCGACGCGCAACTGGGGCTGCTGATGGCGTCGTTTTCTGCCATGCAGTTTCTGTTTGCACCAATGTGGGGATCGTTGTCGGATCGAATGGGACGACGGCCAATTCTGATGCTGGGGCTTTGCGGCTCCGCATGCTCCTACACGCTGTTTGGATTCGTCTCCTCACAAGGTCGCGATTTCCATTTCCTTGGCCTGAATGCTCTTGCCTGGTTGTTCGTCACTCGTATCGGTGCCGGTATCGCCGGTGCAACGATTTCAACGGCACAGGCCGTGATCGCCGACTGCACCGGACCCGAAAATCGCGCGCGTGGGATGGCCTTGATTGGCGCGGCTTTTGGCCTGGGATTCACGTTCGGTCCGCTGATCGGAGCCGTGTGTGTTTCCGACGATGTCACCGTCCGATTGACACCGACACAGTGGCAGCTCATCGAATCATGGAAGGACCAAACCGAGACCGTCAGTGCCCAACAGTTTCTTGATCAGGTTGGCGCAGAGACTCCTTTGAACAAAGCGAGCAAACTAGCCATCGAACAGTTGCTAACGGAGCCAAAATCTCGCAGTGAAGTTGCCGCTGTCCTTCAGTTGCCTCCGTCTCCCATGCCGGGGTTTGTGGCAGGTGGATTGTCTGCGGTGGCTCTATTGATTGCGGCATTTCGTCTGCAGGAATCTCGAAAGAGTAACGGTCCCGCTGCTGCAGGCCATCGGGCATTCCGTCCGGGCGTTATGTTCCGTCATCTCTCGCGACCGTCGCTTGGAGTGATCCTGGGAGCCGTCTTCATCACGACCTTCGGCTTTGCTCAGTTCGAAAGCACGCTGTCGCTCCTGACTCAGCAGTTCGGTTTCGGGACACGCTCAAACTTCTACCTTTACGCGTACGTTGGAGTCATCCTGTCGATCGGTCAGGGAGTGCTGGTTCGACGCATGCTGCCCAAAATTGGCGAACATCGAATGGCGCTGATCGGCGTCACGCTGATGACCACCGGGTTCATCCTGATCGGGCTGGCGGGACTCGAGATTCTGCCGGGAGCATCGCTTTGGTTCATCCTTCCCATTGTCGTCATCGGGTTTTCATCCGTAACGCCATCGCTTCAATCTCTACTTTCGCGTTCCGCCAGCGGAGATGAACAAGGAGCGGTTCTTGGAACAGGTCAGAGCCTGTCATCACTGGCGCGTATTCTTGGACCGGCGATTGGTATTTCGCTCATGGGTAAGTCCGTCGCCTTTCCATACTTTCTGGGTGCTACGCTGATCCTGTGCGGAGGATTCCTGGTCTCACGGATTAAGAAGACTCCTGTCGGGCAGTAACTGATGGGCAAGGCATCACAGACAGCAAGCATCCCGGATGGCTACGACGCGCCGGAATTCTGGGACCTTGCGTTCTCGGACGAAACGATTCCGGAAGCAGACTTCATTGAGGCTGTGCTGCAGAAGTTTGGACCGACCTCACTCCCCGATTCTCGCCCGAAATCGTCTTCCCCGGCGCGCATCCTGGAGATTGCTTGCGGCGGTGGCAGGCAGGTGATCGAACTGGCAATACGAGGCCATCACGTAACAGCCTTTGATCTCAACGAACGATGCATCGAATATGTGACGCAGAGACTTCGCCGTAAGAAACTGGATGCTGATCTTTTCATCGGCGACATGACGTCGTTTCGCGTGAAGGAACAGTTCGACCTTGCTCACTGCCTGGTGAATTCGTTTCGCCATTTGATCTCCGAAGCGGACGCGGTAGCTCATTTGAACTGCGTCACCTCTGCATTGAAGCCAGGCGGCCTGTATCTCCTTGGCTTGCACCTGTTGCCGCCGGATGCCGCTGAGGACGATTGTGAGCGATGGACAATTCACTCCGGGAAAACTCGCGTCACGACAACGATCCGAGTGCTCGACTTCAATCGCCGAACACGCATCGAGACGGTTCGCTTTTCACTCAAGGTGACTCGCCCCACCGGCGTGCTTCGTTTCCAGGCGGACCACCGCCTCAGGATCTACCGCGCCGATCAGATGCGAAGCTTGCTGAAAAAAGTTCCTGAGTTGGAACTGATCGGTGTCTATGACTTCAACTATGACCTCGAAGAACCCAGAAAGCTTGATGATGAACTCGGTGATACGGTGCTGGTCCTGAAAAAGACCGGACGAGTGACGTCAGCTGTCAACTTCTGATTTGTCTTCCAGCGTGCACGGCAACTACTGCTCCATCACAACAACGAAACGAAGAGGGGTTCGTCATTCCCGCGCAGGCGGGAACCCAGTTTTCAACGGTTTGGTTTCCCGCCTGCGCGGGAATGACGAACGAACGCACTTCACGGATCTGACGGAGCATTAATCAACAAACGCAAACTCGTTGGAGTTGAACAGCACCAGTGCGAGCGATGCCCAGGCAAGTTGTTCGGGCGTTCGAGGAACTTGCTCAGCTGCCGTCTCCAGCGGAATCTCGAAACGTTCTGCGATGACCTGCCAGAGAAGATCTCGCTCAGCCGGAGTGAGTTGTTTGTCGAGCACGATGAGCAGAGCCAGCTGTCCCTTCCAGTACTCACCATCGATATTCCCCTGCTGACCAATGACCCACGGTGTCTCCAGTCGGCGAACCGGAAGCGGGTTCGTCTGACCAGCCACCTGGCGCGACTGCTGAAAGACAGCGGCCCCGGCTTCACCATTTGTTGCTGTCAAGATGAAGGGTTCCTTTCGATTTCGAATCTCGCCGACCCCGGAAATTGCATCACTCAGGCGAATCGCACTTTCGTTCGTCAGGCCGACGAAGAATGACGTGCCGGAGTTTCCATCGCGGCCACTCCAGTTTGAAAGCAATTCACGATGCCCTGCCGCACCCTCATCTGTGACGACAGCCAGGACCGTGCACTCGTCATGTGGCAAAACCTGGCCGGCGAGATTCATATAGGAACTCGTGCCATTAAATGTCACGCTGGGCTGCCCTGCGATTCCTTGTTCGTTTCGCCGAGGAGCGCGAAGTAACTGTGACTGAGCAGCATGATTCTGATGAGGACTTTGATCCTTCCACGAAGCAACGTTACCTTGTGAATCCACTTCCATTCCGGCACGAGCATCCAGAAACAATCGACAAGTCTCCGGCAAGGTCACCCCAGCGACTGAAGAATCCTGAATGGCGTCAACGACTGGGGTGAGCCAGGCGATGTTAGGATCAAGTTTCATTTTACCTGAGCCGACTTCCTCCGGTTTTGATTCAGTGTGTAACTGCTTCGCCTGGGCATTCAGATAGGTGACCGCAAGCTTCAACTCTTCAGCCCGTGGCTCTCGATTCAGAACGGATTTCCACAACTTCCGAATTCTGTCCGCCTCGCCCTCTGAAGAGGCCACGACTCGATCCGCCATCGCTGCAGCTCGGGCATGAGCAAAATCGTTATTGAGCAGCGTAAGTGCCTGAGGGGCAACGATCGTAACATCTCTCTGCCCACACGGCAGGGTTGTGTCGCAGAAGTCGAACGCTGTCATCATCGGCGGCAACAGACTTCGCTGAGAGAAGATGTACAAACTCCTTCGTCTCTGTTCTTCAGCCGAAGAAGCCGTCCACGCAGAGGCCTTGCGCGAAAGCCCTTCGAGTGCTTCTTCACTGACCGATGGAAAGAAGCTCGGTCCTCCGAGTTTCAGATCGAGCTCACCCGTCGAAGCCAGGAATGCGTCCCGCAGAGATTCCGCGTCGACGCGTCGGCGATTGGCTCGCCACCAAAAGTGATTCGCAGAATCAACCTGCCGATACAACGACTCCTTCGGATGGATCGATGCCTGCTTCCAGGTCTCAGAGTTCAGGATCAGGCGATGAATGTGTTTGAGATCCCATCCGGACTGGATCAACTCGTTAGCAAGCCAGTCAAGTAGTTCCGGATGCGTTGGCTGATCACCGGTGAAACCAAAGTTGTTGGCCGTTCTGACGAGACCTTCACCAAAGTGATAGAGCCAGATGCGGTTCACCATGACACGCGCGGTCAGTGGATTAGCAGGACCAGTGATCCAATGAGCCAGTTCCGTTCGCAGGCCGGTTGTTTTTTGCGGTTCATTCGCAACCGTAAAATCTGCGAGATGGGTCGAGTCGCTGATACACGACAATGGACCAGCGCCCACCGCCTGCATCGGATGTGCTCGTTCGCCGCTTTTCAGCACATGAAGCGGAGCTGGCGAACGCGTTATGTCTGTCCATCCCAGAATATCCGACGCACCCAGCTCATCCGGTGTTGGCCCGCCAAGCAATTCGCGACCTCGAGGTTCAATCGGCCCTGGCCAGAATGCTGCTGCCATTCGGTAGTAGTCGGACTGAGGAATCGGATCAAACTTGTGATCATGGCACCGCGCACATTTCGTGGTGAGTCCCAGGAAGGCAGAGGACGTTGCGTTCACCAGGTCTTCAAGACGCTCGTATTTGTAATCTTCCGGATCGTTCGGCTCGTCATTCCAGGTGCCGAGCCGAAGAAATCCGGTGGCGATCAGATCCTGCTCTGTCCGGTTCGGAAGTTCATCCCCCGCCAGCTGCCGAATGATAAACTGGTCGTACGGCATGTTCTCATTGAACGCCCGAACAACCCAGTCGCGATACTTCCAGGCAAATGGTTTGGGCTGATCTCGTTCGTAACCGCTGGATTCAGCAAATCGCACGACATCAAGCCAGTGACGTCCCCAGCGTTCGCCGAACTGCGGCATCGCGAGCAGCTGATCAACAAGCTCGCTGAATGACTTTGAGTCACCTGGGGCCTTGAGGTCTGCAGGTACGCCTTGGGGAGGTAATCCTGTCAGGTCCCACGTTAATCGACGCAGAAGAACTTCCGCCGATGCCGGAGGAGCAGGAGTCAGTTGCTTCTCATACAACTTAGCTCGAATGAATCGATCAACCGCATTCTCCGATCCCGTGCCAGGACCATTGATCGATGCAGGTGGCACGACAACCTTCAAAGGCTGAAAGGACCACCAGTCTCGACCA
>JAEUII010000040.1 GCA_016795145.1 Planctomycetaceae bacterium | reverse complement strand
CGAGTTCTTAAGACCAGGTGCAGGTGGTTGCTCATTACCGCAAAGCCCAGGATTTCGATCCCGAACACACCGGCCAGGAACTCGAGCCGCTGGCGAATCCACTCTTTGCGATGCGAAAAGTCTCTTCGAGTTCGTCTGTCTCTGCCGCAGAGGTGCGTCCGGCGGACGCAGCGGCTGATTGCATGGAAGACCTGAATTTCCCCGTCGGCAACGATCTCTTTGCGGTTCACGCGTGGCATGGTGCGGCTCCTGTTGTGGTGATCGAGGTGAAAAACGAACAGTAAAAAGACTGGATTCCAGTGTCAAGGTGCATGGCACCGGGAGTTAGGAGCGGAGCGCGAGCAATTCTGGATTCTCTCGGTAGACTACGGGCATGGGCTGATGCGTTTTGACTGAGGAATGGTGGTATGGGACGGTTAGAGTCTTGGCTGGGTTACCGGTGGCTGATTGTCGCGGGAGTGTTTGCGGCTGTTTGTGGCGACGCGATGCAGCTGGATGCTCAGGAATCTGTCCTGAACAGAGAATCGGCGAGGGTCGGGGTTGTTGAACGGATCGCGCCGAGTGTTGTTTGCGTCATGGCGCCAAGTGGTGAAGGTGGTGGTTCCGGTGTTTTGATTTCCCAGGATGGATACGCGATCAGCAACTACCACGTGACGTCCGGTTCCGGCGACTTCATGAAGTGCGGTTTGAATGATGGTCGCGTTTATGATGCTGTGATTGTTGGGATTGATCCTACAGGTGACGTGGCACTGATTCAGCTTCAGGGCCGCAAAGACTTCTCGGCATGCACAGCGGGTAACAGTGATCATGTGCGAGTCGGTGATGAGGTGATGGCGCTGGGAAACCCGTTCCTGCTGGCCGCTGACTTTTCGCCGACGGTCACGTATGGAATTGTGAGCGGTGTGCGACGCTATCAGTATCCAGCCAACACCTTTCTTGAGTACACCGACTGCATCCAGATCGATGCATCGATCAATCCAGGAAACTCCGGCGGTCCTTTGTTTGATATTGATGGAAACTGGATCGGGATCAACGGCCGCGCTTCGTTTGAGAAACGAGGCCGAGTGAACTCCGGCGCGGCTTATGCGATTTCGGTCAATCAGGTTTTGAAGTTTGTCGACCATCTGAAATGCGGTTTGATCGTCGATCATGGTCAGGCTGACTTCACTGTGGAAACATCACCTGATGGTGAGATCATTGTCGCTCAGGTTTCTGAGATCTCTGAAGCTTGGCGACGTGGCCTGCGTCCGAGGGCACAGATTGTTTCCTTCGCCGGACGAATCCCGACGTCGGCTAACGACTTTCAGAATGTCCTTGGGATTTATCCGGATGGCAGTCGAGTTCCGCTAACGTGGCGAGACAAGGAAGGCCTTCATTCGGCGACCATTCGACTGACGCCGCTGCACGGTTTCACCAGTGCGCCGCAGCTGCCGGAAGAACGCCAGCCGCGACGGCCGAATCAGGATCCAGAAGAACAGGATGAACAGGAGAAGTCGAAACTCGAAGGCGCAGACGATCTGTCTAAGGAAGTGCAGGCTCTGTTTGTTGAACGCGAGGGGTATGCAAACTACTTCTACAACCAGAAGCGACAGAAGGAACTTCTGGAACCTCTCAAACAGCGTGTCGGAACGTTTGGCGATGCCTCGGTTGCGTGGCAGGTCAAATTCGATGGGCTTCAGGGAACACTGCCTGTGAAGGGCGAGCTTGCTCTGGGGGCCGAGACGGTGGGACTTCGGATGGGGGATGACGTCTGGCTTCAGAAAATGGCGGATCCCCAGGCCAAGGAGGAGTCTCCGCTTTATCCAGGCCTGTTGGTAGCCATGGGGCAGATTCGCCGACTGTTGAGTGGTTCGAATACTGCCTTCACGGAACTCCAGGCAGCCGGCTCGACCCTTCATTTGCCGACCGGCAACACGTGGATGATCCTTCTGACTCGCGAAGGAACTCGAACGGCCCGCTGGTATTTCGACGGCGTGAATCCTCTGCCGGTCGGACTGGACCTGGAATACGCCTCGGGCACGGACGAAATTCGGCTTCTCTTTGAAGGCTGGGAAGACCAGAACTCGACCGTTTTTCCTCGCAAAATCGGGATCGTGAATCCCGCCAGCGAGCAAGTTGACTGGTTGACGGTGACGTCCGCGTCCAGGAAGGATTAGTGCTTCCGCGAGGTTTGAAGTTTCGGGAACTTTGGCTTGAAGGCACCGGGGCGTAGTGGAACTCGCCAGAGTTCCTGCGGGCGGTGGTGGACGTTCGAAAAGGTGCTGGGAATCGGGATCTTTAGCAAGATCCACTACCTCCTGCGTAAGATCCACGACTTCCAATTCGAGCCATTTGATTTCCAGAACGGCTGTAAGAAAGTCGCAACCGGCTCGTTTTTCACAAGGTGGGTGCTGGTTTTCGAATCAGCGCGACGCCTCGGCGGGCCGCCTGGGGTTCAGCAATTCAGTGGTCCGACCTTGTTCTTGCAGTTTTGCGTCCCGGAATCCTGTTGGGAGCTTTCAATGCTTGTCACGACTTTTCTTTTGACCGCAGCGACCGTGGTCACAGACGATTCTGGTCTATTCGCCCAGCTGGACAGGAACAAAGACGGCAAGGTGACCTCGAACGAAGTTGCCGAATCGCAACAGTCGTTTTTTCGCAGGGCACTGCGAGTCGCCGATCGCAATGAAGACGGGGCGCTCGATCAGAACGAACTCAACGCGGCAACAACGGATGCAAAACCGGTGGAGCTGCCTGGTGCAAACATGGGTGACCGGATGGCGAATTTTGATCCAAAGACTCTGGATCGTAATGGCGACGGAATGATCACGGTCGAGGAAGTTCCTGCTCCGTTGAAGGATCGGTTCCAGACGGTTCTGGATCGCATCGGCAAAGAGAGTGTTGCGGTAGACCAGCTGCAGTCCTACCTTCGGGGCGAGCGGCCTCAGCAGGGCAGTGCTGACAGCAAGAGTGCCAACAAGTCTGACGCAAAGAACGATTCCGATGCGATGATGTCGATGGACTCCGAAGACCAGGATTCTCGCATTGCAGCACTGATCAAGCGGATTGATGCAAACGGAAATGGTCGCATTGACCGCGACGAGCAGTCTCGGTTTCCACAACTCGCAGCAATACTCGACCGCAATCGCGACGGCCGGATCTCCGACGACGAGATCAAGGGCGCAGATTTGCCGCAGGTCATGCCCAGGATGCTGGAAGGCGGCGATTCGAAGAAGGGACGCAATCGCAACGATGAGACGATGAACAAGAAGGGGAATAGTCCAGAATCAGATGCTGCAAAACGTCCGAATGCCAATGCGAAAGGACGGAGCGGCATGGACAATCCTGGCGAGATGTTTGGTCAGCTGGATCGCAACGCCGATGGCAAACTGTCGGCCGACGAAATGCCTCCTCGCATGAAAGCCAACATGGAATCTGCCGACTCCGATAACGACGGCAGCATCAGCCAGCAGGAATTTCAGGCGGCTCTTCGCCGACGATTGCAGAACAAGAAATAGTGCTGCATTAGTCGATGAGAGGATGAGTTCATGAAAAAAGCCCGACGATCATCGTCGGGCTTTTTCTGTTGGATCGAAGGCCGTTTGCGCTGTCTGCCTCACAGCAATCACACTGTTGCGGCGGGGCCTTCATGGAACACACCGAACTTGCGGAATCGCTGGTAGCGGCGTTCCTGAAGATCTTCAGAGGACAGGCCTTCCAGATTCTGCAGAGCTTCCACGAGTCTGCTCTTCAGAGTTGCAGCCATCTTGAAGTGATCGCGGTGAGCACCGCCCAGAGGTTCGGGAATCACTTCGTCAACGACACCCAGCTGCAGCAGGTCCTTGCTGGTGAATCGCAGTGCCCGAGCCGCTTTGTCGGCATGCTTGGAACTCTTCCAGAGAATCCCTGCACAGCCTTCCGGACTGATCACAGAATAATACGCATACTCAAGCACGGCCACGTGATCACCGATGCCGATGCCGAGCGCGCCGCCGGAACCGCCTTCGCCGATGACGACGCAGACGATCGGAACTTCCAGAGTCGACATGTCTCGCAGGTTGACCGCAATGTTGTAAGCCTGGCCGCGTTCTTCTGCTCCGATGCCGGGGTAAGCACCAGGAGTATCAATCAGGCAGACGATGGGAAGACCATATCGACTGGCCATTTCCATCTTCTGCATGGCTTTGCGATAACCTTCGGGGTGAGCACATCCGTAGCAGCATTCATTTCGCTCCTTCAGATTGCGTCCCTTTTGATGGCCAACGAACATCACCTTGCGGCCGGCAAGGCGAGCGAACCCGGTGATGATTGCTCGATCGTCACCAAACGACTTGTCGCCATGAAGTTCGACAAATTCGTCGAAGACAAGTTCCAGGTAGTCGGGTGTCTGAGGCCGGTCGGGGTGACGTGAAACCTGAACGATCTGCCAGGGGTCCAGATTGGCGAAGCGTTCACGGGTCATCTGAGTCAGCTCGACCCTCATTCGCCGCATGCTTTCTTTTTCTGCGGGCGTTGGGTCCTGCTGAGCTTCCAGTTTCAAAAGACGCTCTTCCAGCTCATACAGCGGTTTTTCAAACGGCAGTTGATGCAAGGCGGCCATGTGAGAACCTGTCAATGAAAAGCGCAAGTTGTGCGCAGGGAGTGATTTGAAAGGGACGGCAGTTTAGAAAAGTCTGCGGTCCGGGAAAATGGGGACCCGTATCCGGCCTCGAATTCCTGGCAACAGCGCGCCAGGGATTGAGTTTTTTGCCCCATTTCTACAGATATTAGGCGACACCGCGGTCCAGAACGTCACCCGAAGGCTCCTGACAGCTCATGTCGACGCGAACGACAAGGCCCACGACGCCGATGACGCCACCGATGACGCCGATGCAGTGTTGCGAAGTCAGTAAGGCGATTTAGTCGATGTCGGGCAGCTCTGTCATGAATTCCAGGTTTTCGTCGTCCGGTGTTTTGTTTTGAATGTGCTGTGACGGGAGCCGTCGTTCCAGAGGCAGAAGAACCGACTTCTGTGCCGGAGCCTGTGGTTGAGCTGGAGGCTGCTGCTGGACCGGTGCTGGCTGAGCCGGTGCTGGCTGGACTGGTCGTGCAGCTGTTGGAGCTGCGGGGGCCATTTGAGGCGGCACTGCGGCCGGTGGCATTCCGGGAGCCATTTGAGGCTGCTGAGGCACGCCGGGCATTGGTTGACCGGGCATTGGTTGACCGGGCATTGGCTGACCGGGCATCATTCCTGGCGGCATCATCCCTGGCTGTCCCGGCATCATTCCGGGCTGCATCATGCCGGGCATCATTGGTCCACCCATCGGCATCATGGGCTGCGGCATCATCGGTGGCATCATAGGCTGAGGCATCATGCCTGGGTACATCATGCCAGGCATCATCGCTCCCGGCATGCCGAACGGCATTTGAGGCATCATGCCGGGCATCGGTTGTTGCGGAGCAGCAGGAGCCGGTGCGGCTCCTGCTTTCTTGACGGGGCCAATTTCGCCAATCGGTGCTGTTGTTCGTTTGCCTTTCTTGGGTTTCTCCGGAGCCGAGAGTCCTCGAGAAACACGGTCAGCGTCTGCGCGGCTGTCGAGTCGCTTGTCGACGCTCAGGCTTTCGTTCTCCTTCGCCAGCCGCACCTTCTTCTCATGCATTTCGACAGGGTCTTCGAGGAAGAACTTGCAGTTGCGGAACATCGACATGACTTCCCGCATTTCCTGTGGTCGATCCTTCGGCTTCTTGGAAAGAAGTTTCAGGACCAGCGCGTCGAGATCGGGGGACACGTTCTTGTTGATGATCGACGGAGGAGCAGGATCTTCGCTCAAGTGCTTCTTCAGAAGGTCATTCGGGCTCAGACCGGCAAACGGTGGAGCACCTGTGGCAACTTCGTAAATCGTGACGCCAAGGCTGTAGATATCTGACTGCGGCGTCGGTGGTCGTCGCAGAATGATCTCCGGTGCGATATAGGTTCGGGTTCCCATGATGTTCTTCTGTTTGCCGGCCAGAAGCTTCATCACACCTGTCGCGTTACGAACTGCCAGGCTGAAGTCGATGACTCGCACTTCCCCTGTCTTGTTCATCAGAATGTTGTCCGGCTTGATGTCGCGATGCAGCCAGCCCTTTTCATGCATATGAACATAGGCCTGGCAGACAGCTTCCACCATCTTCTTCAGTCGTGACTGAGCTTCAGGAAGGTTGGCTGAGACCTGTGCCTTCAGAGACGGAGCGCGAAAATAGTCCATGATGAAAAAGCCATGGTCACGCGTCATCTCGATCTTGTGGAAACGCACGAAGTTGGGATGTTCCAGCGCCGCTCCGACTTTGTATTCATGCTTCAGGGATGCTTTTGCGTCGGCATCCTTCAATGAGTCCGGCAGCAGCAGTTTCATGGCCATGGGCACGGTGCCACCCTGCTCAGTGACTTCCCAGACCTGAGTTGTATTGCCGGACGCAATGCAGTTCTTCAGATCGTAACCGCCAACTTGATTGGGATTGTCTGCCACAAGCAACTCCTCGGAGATCGAATCTGGTTTGATCGATTCGATTCTGACATTGTTTGTCCGGAGCCTTCATCAGAAGCCACTCCGGGCGAACAGGTTTTCAGCAAATACCGGTCATGCGGAGTGTAGCATGCGTTTGGCTCCCGGGGAGAACCGGATTTCTGCCACATTCCACGAAAACGATGAACTCCCCGCACTCTGACGTACTGAACCTTGCCCGCGGCTCAAACCAACGGCCAGCGGGACCTCAATTCGTGCTTTTTCCAGTACCTCGACTGACCTGAGTCGTGTTCCCGTTTCAGAATTGTCGAGGCTGTGGCAATCTGACATAGTTCCGGTCATTCTGATCATTCCTGAAACGCAGCCTTTGCCATTATTCCGTCGAACTGCACGCCAGCAAGACAGTCGAGTGGTGCTCGGACAGAAGATCTCCTCGTGTTGCGATTTTTGCGACGGAGGTCCCGATCAGAACCTGAGACCAGTTCCTTTTGAAGGCTCCCGCCATGCTGTCATTTGTACATCGATGCTCCCTCATGACCCTGCTGACGCTGACTTTCGCTGTGACAGCGAACCACGGGACATGTCGCGCGGCTGACGGGATGGTCGTGACGGAGTTTTCTGGATCGCTGATCCAGCCGGGAAATGGTGACGGAGAAATCCTGCGACGCTTCGAAGCTCAGATCTTCACGACAGACGCGGGGGCATTTTTTCATGTCACTGATGATGTTCGACAGGGCTGTCCGTGGCCTGACAGTTATGGCCCGATCGGTCCCGGAACAGGGGCTGAGCGAGTTCAGCCGCATCTGGTGTATCCTTACGACGGCAACACGTATTTTCTGCCCCTGCCTCCACTGGTTGTCAAAGTTCCTGATGACGCGGCGGAAGAAACGACGTGGGAGCAATCCGGCTGGCAGATGAAGATCATTGAAAAGACGAACATGAATGGGACTCCGGCCTGGGCCATTGAAGCCCGGGAACGTCGAGGCCGTCAGCAGCAATTGACGGTTGATGCATCGACAGGAGTTCTGCTGCGAGCTGAAGCGGACGTCTTCATGGGAATGGGCGACCAGTTCCTGATGAGTGTTGCTCGATCCGGGGCGACAACGCTGTCCGCTGAACAGTCAGAATCTATGGTGAAGCTTCAGCAGGAACTGATCAACGTCCAGACCTCACTGCGTCGTCGACCGGATGCTGTTCTGGCCGAACTGTCTCCTCGACAGGTAACCGACGTGATGGCATCCCTGGACAAGCTCAGTGAACTTGCGAAGTCTTCGCCGCTGGAAGCTCTGACACGGCAGATTCGAACGGATGTGGAACAGCAGCAGAAGCGTATTGCATCCGCGACGTCACGTGCCGGTGAATTGATGAATGCCGATGCGCCTGTGTTCTCGTTGAATTTGGTTTCCGGCGGAAAGCTGGAATCCAGTTCGCTGAAAGGGAAGACCGTTATTCTGCATTTCTGGGACTACCGCGATGCTCCGCTGTCTGAACCTTATGGTCAGACGGGGTACCTGGAGTTTCTGTTCAATCGCCGCAAGGCTCAGGAGGTGGTTGTCGTAGGTGTCAGCACGAATCAGGATCTGCAGACTGCGGAGAATCAAAATCGAGGACGACGTGCCGCTCGAAAACTGTCCGAGTTCATGAACCTGACGTATCCCATTGGGCACGATGATGGTTCGCTGTTGAAAGCCTTTGGTGATCCTCGCGACAACCGTGGACAACTGCCTCTGTGGGTGGTGCTCAGCCCGGAAGGCAAAGTGATGCACTACCACGCAGGCTTCTATGAAATCGATCAGGCTCAGGGGCTGCGAGACCTGGAAGCGGTCCTGGCAAAAGGCGCCAAGCGATAATCCTCTGACCGTCCGCCGGGCGAAACGGCATATGCCAACGATCACGGTCAGTTTGGCGTACATCCATCAGTCGAATCGATCCGCGACGTGTCGGTAAGGCTGGCCTCGCTGCGATCGGTTTGAGCGTCAAGCATGTTGGGTTCTTGCGGAAACTCGTTCAGTGAGCAGACGTATTGAGAAACCGGACGTCCTGATTCTGGGGTCTGGGTTCGGCGGCAGTCTGCTTGCGTTGATTCTGTTGCGGGCCGGAAAAAGTGTGGTTCTGCTGGATCGACAGAAGCATCCTCGGTTTGCCATTGGTGAATCTTCAACACCTCTCGCCGACAAGACACTGGCGGCCGTTGCCCGACGATGGAGCATTCCAGAGCTGCTTCCTCTGACGCACTGGGGCACCTGGAAGCAAACGTATCCGCACTTGTTGTGCGGGCGAAAACGAGGCTTCACATATTTCGACCAGACCGATCTGACAGATGTGTCTCCAGCATCGTTTGATCATCGTCGGCTACTTGTTTCCGCCAGCGTCGACAATGAACACTCGGATACTCACTGGCTTCGAAGTGACGTGGATCAGTTTCTGTTTCAGCTGGCTCAGCAGAGTGGAGCTGTGACGTTTGAAGGCGGCCGTTACGAACTGCAGCACGGTCCTGGCCGTTGGGTCGCGACCGGAACTGGTGCTGATACGGAGTTTTTCGTTGACGCTCCATTCGCTGTGGATGCCACTGGTTCGGGCGGTGGGCTTCTGAAGTTCCTGGGCATTCCCGATCAGACACAGGAATTGCGAACGAACTCCAGATCCGTCTTCGCGCACTTCGTGGATACTCAAACGTGTGAGCAGTTGTTGCGAGCGTCTCGGATCGATGTCGAGAGATTCCCGTTTGCCTGTGACGATGCCGCTGTTCATCAGGTTCTGCCGGATGGCTGGATGTGGCAGTTGCGATACGACGACAACTCACTGAGTGCCGGTTTCATGATTGATCAGAGGACTGATCAGCGGGCTGGTGAGCGAGTTGAATCACAGACGGTTCCGTCAACGAGGCGTGATCGAGCGCCGGTGTTTGCGACCGCTCAGGATGAATGGGACTGGCGAGTTGCTCGATCTGCGTTCCTGAGCAGACAGTTCGCTGGTTCGTTTGTGAATCGACCAGCGTCTGGTTTGACGACGACTCAGCGCATTCAGCGACTGACGACTCAAGCGGCGGGCACGGACTGGGCGGCGATCACCAATACGGCAGGCTTCATTGATCCATTGCACAGTACCGGGATTGCACACACTCTGTTCAGCGTCGCGCGACTCGCCGAAATCCTGATGGACGATGATTCATCGACACGCACTGAGCGGCTGCAGCGGTATTCAGCGGGGCTCATTGAAGAGATTCGATGCGTTGATGAACTTGTGGAAGGCTGTTACGAAGGGCTGCCGGAATTTTCACTGTGGTGTCTATGGGGAATGTTGTATTTCGCCGCCGCGACGAGCATGGAACAGGCTGGCAATGATGCCTTCAGTTCGGTCAGTTTCCTGCGAGCCAACGATCCTGCGTTTCGACAGTTGCTGCGAGAGGGCCGCGAACGTCTAACAGCCGCAAAGAGGGATGGGGCAAAGTCCGTAGAGCATTTTGCGGAGTGGATTCAAAAGGCCATCGAGCCGTGGAATAAAGTCGGTCTGTTTGATTTTGAGTGTGATAATCTCTATTCATCAACCGCCGCGCCGGTTGATGCGTGGTAGCACCAGCTCCGAAGGCAGAAATGAACCGTGCAGTGACTGTCTGGTGCAGACAACTCGCCCGGAACCGAAGACCGAACGATGACTCGCGAAACCCTGCAGAAGAATACGATCATTGGCTTTGTCGCCAGCATTCTTCTGGCAGTTGTCAAACTGGCCGCAGGGATCGTTGGCCATTCGACGGCTCTGATTGCCGATGCCGTTGAATCATTTGCCGACACGCTCGGCTCGCTGCTTGTTTGGCAGGCGTTGCGAGTGTCTTCGAAGCCTGCTGATCAGGATCATCCGTGGGGATATGGCAAAGCGGAAGCAGTGGCATCGCTGCTGGTTGGCGGCATGCTTGTCGCTGCTGCGCTGTTTATCACGGTGCAGTCCATTCATGAGATTCTGATTCCTCATCAGGCACCGGAATCCTGGACGCTGGGTGTTCTGATTACCGTTGTCTTTGTGAAGGAAGTGCTCTTTCGTGTCGTAATGAAGGGAGCGGATGAGTATGCATCTGATGCGGCGAAAGCTGATGCGTGGCATCATCGTTCGGATGCGATCACGTCACTTGCTGCACTGGCCGGAGTAACCGTTGCCATCTGGGGACCGCGCTGGTTCGGGATTCCGGCCCTGGTCGCGGCTGATGAAGCGGCTGCGATTCTTGCCAGCGGTGTGATTCTACTGACCGCATCGCATCTGATTCGTCCAGCGCTGCGAGAACTTCTGGACGCGACGTCACACGACCAGGCCAATCGAATTCGAGAAGTCGCTGCCAGTGTTGACGGGGTGCGGCTGGTTGAGAAGGTGCTGGTACGAAAAAGCGGAAACGGCTTTCACGCCGACATGCATCTTCAGGTCGATCCGGAACTCACCATTCGCATCGCGCATTCGCTGGCTGGGAAGGTGAAAGCCACGTTGCTTCAACAGGTTCCGGGACTCGTGGGCGTATTGATTCACATAGAACCGTTTGAGAGCGCGGGGGAAGAATAGTTCTTGGTTCTTGGTTCTGAACACTGAAACCTGAACACTGAAACCTGAACACTCCCCTTACGCTGCTCGGGCGGTAGTTGGGGCGGCTGGAGTTGCGGGGGCCGCTACTTCCATCGCGACCACTTCCTGGCTCAGGGCCACATAGTCTGCTGCTCCGGAAGAGCCGGGAGCGTAGTCAAGCACCGACTGGCCAAAGCTTGGGGCTTCTGCCAGCTTGATATTGCGACGGATCTTCGTCTTGAAGATCTGCGCTTTGGCCCATGGAGTATCGCCGTCGCTGGCTCGAAGGAACTGCTTCAGATCTTCGACCACGTCTGCGGCAAGACGCGTTCCGGATTCGTACAGACACAGCATGATGCCGGAGACTCGCAGTTCTCTATTGAGTCTTCGAGTTACCAGAGCGGCCGTTTCAAACAGTTTGGACAAGCCCTGCAGAGCGAAGAAGTGCGGCTGCAGAGGAATGAGTACTTCGCTGGCCGCTGTGAGTGCGTTGACAGTCAGAACGCCCAGTGACGGCGGACAGTCCATGATCACATAGTCAAAGCGATTGTGTTCTTTCCAGTGCTTCATCGCCGTGCGCAGAAAGAACTCGCGTCCCTGAACACCGGCCAGCTCGATCTCAGTGGCGGCGAGGTCGATGTTGGAAGGAACAAGAGACAGGTTGTCTGCGATCAGCTGGCGAGCATGATCGAGCGTTGTCTGCTGAGTAAACACGTTGTATACGGAAGGCATGTCAGGGCCGGCTTCGACACCCAGATGCAGCGAGGCGTGACCCTGAGGATCGAGGTCCATCAGACAGACTCGCTTCCCTTCGCGCGCCAGGGCTGCGGCGAGGTTGACGCTGGAGGTCGTCTTGCCGACGCCACCTTTTTGATTCATCACTGCAATACTTCGCATGTTCGCATCCTTGCGTGCTCCTTGGGGAGCCTTTGGAAACGTCCTGTTTCCGTTGTTCTGTTTCCGGGAGTCAAACGATACCGAGAAGAGCAATACGTCGGACAGACGGACATGGCATGTTTTCCCGTTCGAGCTTCTTAGGTGCGTTCGCTTTCGGCATGAGCCGCAGATGTCGGACTGAGAGGTTGCGATGATCGGCAGATTTCACCGGTTTTCTGGTTTGTTGTTCCTGGTTGGCGAGCGGGATGCGTTAGCTTCCCGGTATGCGTTTCGGGGTTGAACCAGCTGTCTTGTTACCGGCCGGCCGGTGAGCGCCGTGGACACCGAGCCGCCCGCTATGGGTGGGATGGACCGTATGTGTGTGGAAACACATCGCTTGTTTCATCACAACCGGACGTGGAGGTTTTGGGATGGGAACACCCACAGCTGTTCCCTTACAGTTCGCTCCTGCTTCGAACAGACGCCACCGTGCGCGATAGAAACAAGATCACTCGTCAGAAGCTCACTCGCAATGTCCTCAACCCGGAAACTCACAGTCGTCCAGATTCTCCCTGCACTGGAAGGTGGCGGAGTGGAACGAGGCGTGGTGGAGGTTGCCGATGCGCTGGTCAGGGCAGGGCATCGGTCGCTTGTGATCTCCGCCGGCGGCAGAATGGTTGACGAACTCACTCGCCAGGGCAGTGAGCACTTCACATGCAATCTTGGAAGCAAGTCACCGCTGACACTGCGTCATATTCCGTGGCTGCGACGATTCTTCAAGGAGCAACGCGTCGACCTGATTGATGCTCATTCACGCATGCCCGCGTGGATTTCGCTGATGACATGGAAGACGATGCCGAAAGCCACGAGGCCCGCTTTCCTGACATCGATGCACGGACTGCATTCGGTCGGTTTCTACAGCAGTGTGATGTGTCGCGGCGAACGAGTCATCGCGGTGTCTCAGACGCTGTATGATCACATTCGCGAACATTACTCGTTCGTTCCACCGGATCGCCTGGATCTGATTCACCGAGGCATCGACAGCAAAGACTATCCCAGAGGCTTTCAGCCGGATCAGTCGTGGCGCGAAGCTTTTGAAAAGCAGTACCCGGAGACAGTTGGCAAGCCTCTGATCACACTGGCCGGACGAATCACTCGCCTGAAGGGCCATGAAGACATGCTGAGGATGCTGCATCGACTGCAGCAGAAAGGCATCGCTGCTCATGGGTTGATTGTGGGTGGTGCAGATCCTCGAAAGGCTGGTTACGCAGAAGAGATGAAGGCTCTTGCGAGTTCGCTGGGGCTTTCAAGCCAGGTCACCTTCACTGGACATCGATCAGACTTGAAGCAGATCTATGCGATCTCATCGGTCGTGCTTTCTCTTTCGACGACGCCAGAGTCCTTCGGTCGTACTGTTGCGGAAGCACTATCGATCGGCACTCCTGTCGTTGGTTACAACCATGGAGGAGTTGCTGAAATTCTGGCCGCGCAATTCCCGGAAGGAGCTGTGCCACTCGGAGATGCGGATCGGCTGGAGCTGCAGGTTTCGAAGATTCTGCTGGCGTCGCCGCGTCCCGTTCCAGGGCCAAACGTGTTCGAGAAATCGACGATGCTGGAAAAGACACTTGAGGTCTACGAGAAGATGGTTCGGCGGTAATCTTGCTCAGGGATTTCGAATGGACAGGACACCGGTTTGTGGGCCTGGCGTTTCCGGCATTCGGTGAAAATTCCCGGAAGAATCGGCTTGGCGGGGACTTTCGCGTAAGCTCATTGCTGCCGTTGCCCATCTTTCCTTCGACTCTTTTTCTCGGCACGTTCTCATGTTACTTGAATCGACTCTGGCACAACGCTGTGGATCTGTGTGTGAACTTTGCGGATCCAGCGAATCGCTCGAAGGCTTTGCTGTGGGTCCAAACAGCGATGGCAGCGCCGAACGCAGCGTGGTGTTGTGTGCGAAGTGCCGTGCGGAGATCGAAGGTTCCGGTGAACTGGATGTGACTCACTGGCGATGCCTGAATGAGAGTATCTGGAGCACAGTACCAGCAGTCCAGGTGACCGCCTGGCGCATGTTGAAGCGACTGACTGGCGAGACGTGGGCTCAGGATCTTCTGGAGACCGTATACCTCGACGAAGAGACCCTTCAGTGGGCTCAGTCCGGCGTTACAGCGCCAGCGGAAGATGACGACAAGCCTGTGGCAACTGTCGACAGCAACGGCAACGTTCTGCAAACCGGAGACAGCGTCACACTGATTAAGGACCTCGTCGTCAAAGGCGGAGGCTTCACCGCGAAACGCGGAACGCTCGTGAAGAACATTCAGCTGACGTCTAACCCAAAACACGTCGAGGGCAAAGTGAACGGCACAGTGATCGTGCTGGTCGCTGCGTATCTGAAGAAAGCTAATTAAGCTGTCATTTCGGTTTTTACCGTCATTCCCGCGCAGGCGGGAACCCAGAACGATGAATGCTGGGTTCCCGCCTGCGCGGGAATGACGAACCTCTCTTCGTTGATATACCCATCTTCGTTGTTCTGACGGAGCACTAGACGTGCTTTCCGATCGTGCGCCTGCAACTTTTGCGAGCAAGGCCAATGTCTGTGGTTGCCTGCTCCTAGACATTTGTTGACATCACGTCGGGTCTTGGTAGTCTTTCGTCATGACTACGATTGAAGAAATCCTTGCAGCCGTTCGGTCACTCCCGTCAGAAGATCGGGGACGCCTGATACCACTCATTTGGGACCAGGTACCGCGTGAAGACTGGCCTTCGCCGTCGTCCGAGTGCATTGCAGAAGCCAGGCGGCGAAGTGACCTTTGTGATGACGGGAGCATGGTGGCTGAAGACTGGCACATTGTACGCGAACGTGCTCGCCGAGCGGCTGGTTTGTCAGAATGAATGCCGTTCGTCTTTGTTCAGCGGCAGAGTGTGATTTCACTGAAGCACTCTGCTGGTATGCGAATCGGGACAAAGATGTGGCTCGTCAGTTTGAGTCAGAGTTTGATACAGCACTCAGCAGCATCGCCGAATCTCCCACAGCGTTTCCTTCATTTGACGAGCGGCATCGATATATGCAGATGCGCAGATTTCCGTTCGTGATTGTGTTTCGAGAAATTCACGAGTCCATCGTCGTCATCGCGGTTGCGCACACGGCACGCTCATCAGGATTTTGGCACGATCGTTGACGGTCGACGAAAGCCCTTCCCGCGCGATGTGTCGTGACGAAGACGGAACCGCACCTCTATCCGCGGGATAGCGTACTTACGGGATAAACACAAACTCGTTTGAGTTCAGTACGGCACGGCAGAATGACTCGAGACCTTCGTCAGCGATGAACTGGCGACTCTCCGACAACTCCGCTTCGCTCGGTGAACGGCCGTAGCAAAGCCACCATGCACGCGTGATTTGTGCGTCCGGTGTTGATGCTTCTTTGCGAAGGCGAATGGCAAACAGTTCTGCCTGCTGCAGCATAAAGGGGCTGTTGAGAAGATTGAGTGCCTGCAATGGTGTTGTGGATCGACTGCGACGAGGCACGGAGGTCGCTGCGTCGGGACAGTCGAAGGCTCCGAAGACGCTTTCTTTCTCCAGCCGCACTTTCGTCTGGTAGATCATGCGTCGAAAATCTTCCGGACCATAACTCTTCTTTGGAAAGTAGTGGCGAACGTTTTCCAGTTCGACTTCGAACGCGCTGAAGCCTGGTCCGTACATTCGATTGTCCAGGACACCGGTCACAGCCAGCATGCAGTCTCGCATCGGTTCCGCTTCCAGTCGGCGTGTCGGGAATCGCCACCACCATTCTGTGCCTGCATCGATCTTCATCGCCTCTTCGTTTGGCTCACCGCTTTGCTGATACGTTGCCGAAAGCAGGATCAGGCGATGAACGTGCTTCAGCGACCAATGATGCTCCATCAACTCGAAGCTCAGCCAGTCAAGCAGTTCCGGATGAGTCGGACGAACACCGGCAGCCCCGAAGTCGCTTGGAGTTGAGACAAACCCGCGACCAAAATGAAACTGCCATAGTCGGTTCACGATGACTCGTGCCGTGAGAGGATTATTGTTCGATGCAATCCAGTCCGCCAGCGCCAGTCGGCGCTGTTGTTCGGGGGTTTTGTCGTCGATCGCCAGCTTTCCCAGAGCGGCAACGGTGTTTGGTGCGACCTGTTCGCGCGGAGCCGACGGCTCGCCACGGAACAGTCGAAACACTGGGCCGGGTTGCTGGAAGGTGCCGGCATAGACTGTTGCAGACGTCAGAAGTGCGGAACGTTTTGCTTCAAGAGTCTTCAGCTGCTGAAGCCACTCTTTTCCCTGGGAGGCTTTGACTTCCGGAAGACCGTCAAACACATATTCGGGTTCCTTCGGAGCTGCGGAGAACGGTGCTCGATCATCCGAAGACGCAACAACTTTCCAGGCTTGCCCGTCGAGTGATATTTCGATGCGGTACTTCGTCGGGACTCGATCGCCAAACTGACCTTCTCGATCGCGCGCCCAGACGATCCGATTGATCGCCGAGACGGCTGGCAATTCGATCTGAATCCATCCTTTGCCAGGTTCGTTGGAAATCCAGCTGTGTGAGTTTCCTCCGAGGCCGTCGTTGATATGTTCGAGACGATGAATTGCATAGCCCGGTAACGCGCTGGAACACTTCGCCTTCGCGCCGGCGGAGGACAGTGCCACATTGCGACCGTCGGCGAAGATTTCGATCTCATCAAGGCAGGGTTCAGACGCGTTCGTGGCGTCAATGGTGAATCGCACGAAGCGAGCTTCCGTCTTCGCAAAGGACTCTTCGTTGTTTTTTGCTGTCACGGCTGGACGAAGCGGTGATCCGGCCTTGATGAACGGACGGAGTTGTTCTCGCAGTGACGCAAGCTGGTCATTGATCTCCGCGAGTTGCTTTTCTGTTGCTTCACTTCGCGGCATAGCACGATCGCCATGTTGAATGCCGGCGAAGATTCCCTGCAGCGCGTAGTAGTCTGACTGACGGATGGGATCAAACTTGTGGTTGTGGCATCGAGCACAGCCGAGCGTCAGGCCAAGGAACGCGGTGCCTGTCGTGTTAATGATGTCGTCCAGTTCATTCTGGCGCTGCATCAGTGTCAGGTTAATGTCAGGGCTCTTGACGAGGTCGTAAGGACCCGCGACCAGATAGGCTGTTGCTTCGGGGACTCCGATTGCGTCGCCGGCGATCTGCTCACGAAGAAACTGATCATACGGTTTGTCATCGTTCAATGAACGAATGACGTAGTCTCGATAAGGCCACGCATTCGGACGTTCGCGATTTGTTTCGTAGCCATTGGTTTCCGCAAAGCGGACCAGATCCAGCCAATACCGAGCCCATCGTTCGCCATAATGAGGACTCGCCAGTGTGCGATCAACCAGTTCGGCCCACGCTTCCGGACGATCATCATCAACGAACGTCTGGACTTCTTCCGGAGTCGGCGGCAACCCCAGCATGTCCAGGTACAAACGACGAATGAGATCCGTCTTTGAAGCGCGAGGATTTGGCTTCAGTTGATGATTCTGAAGACCCTGCAAAATGAAGGCATCGACTGGGTTTGTCACCCAGTCGGATTTCACATCCGGAAGAGCAACCGGCTGAACGGGACGGAAAGACCAATGGTCGCTCGTCTGCTTCTCATCATCTTCGTCCGTGGCACCGGCAGCCCAGGTCGCTCCCTCGTTAATCCAGTCCACAAGAAGCTGAACTTCGGCCGGACTGAGTCGATCGGCTTCCTCCGGCGGCATAAATTTTCCGGAGCCTTCACCCTTCACCAGTTGGATGAGATGACTTTCACTGGCCTTGCCCGGAACAATTCCTGGTTCACCGGAATCACCACCGCGTAACAGGCCGGATCGGCGATCGAGTCGGAACTTGCTTTCCTGAGTCTCCGGGCCATGACAGTCGAAGCACTTTGACTTCAGCAAAGGCAGGATTTGAGTTTCGAAGTCAGTCTTCTTTGATGCGGCATCGTCCGGCGACGGGTTTTCCTGCGACAGCACAACGGTGCTGAAAGCAAGCGATGCGTAGATCGTGATACCACAAAGCGCGATCATTCTGACCGACGGGGGAAGTAAGAGCTTCAGTCGCATGATGGAAACTCGTGTGGTTCCGGACCTGAATACCGATTCCGAAGGGCGTGCCGGAATTCAGCACGGATCTCCAGTCGATGAGCAGTGCGGCAACACAATGAAGAAGTAGGTGAGACGAGATGGAGGGTTGATACCATTTTGGCAGCCGCCTCCACAAAACGTCAACGGCCGCCCGTCGCCCGATTCCGTCGAACGCCGGAATGGCGTATCCGGGAAGTGTCTTTCAACAGTAGCATGGACGCCCTCGTCCGTCTTTCGTCATTTCATCACTTTTCAATGTTCGCCTGCGTCATGAGAATTGCTTTCGAGCTATCAAAATGAATGGAAGAGTGGAAGAGGTGTAAGACGGCCGAGGGCGGCCATCCTACGGCGTGATGGGATTCGAGAAAGTGGTGAGTATGAAAGCGGGCCTTAAATGCCTACAGTCAGAGAGATCTGTCAACCTGGTTAGGGTTGATTCTTTGTGGACACTTTGGCTGTACGAACATCATGAAACTTCTGGAACTTCTGACACAAACTCCATCGGTGCCGGGGCGTGAGGACCGCATTCGCAAAGTCCTGCTGGATTACATTTCTGAGAAGCAGCTGTTCGATGAGATTCGAACGGACGTGATGGGATCGCTGATTGCCGTTCGGAAGGCTCGACCGAAGCCCGGTAGTCCGCCGGTGCCTGCGAAGAAGGTGATGCTGGTGGCTCATATGGACCAGATCGGATTTCTGGTTCGGCATATCGATGACGGCGGTTATCTGCGAGTAAACCCAGTGGGCGGTTTTGACGCTCGCAATCTGTTTGCTCGTCGAGTTCGTGTGTGCACAAACGGCGGTGATTACATCGGCATCATGAACGCGTCAGGCAAGCCCGTGCATATTGCCAGTGAGGCGGAGAAGAAGAAGGTGCCGGAGGTCACTGAGTTTTTCATCGACTGCGGGATGACGGCGGAGGAAGCTCGCCAGAAGATTCAGATTGGTGACATGGTCGTTCTTGATGGGCCGTTCGCCGAAATCGGGAACTCGGTGGTGTCTCAGTGTCTCGATAATCGAGTCGGCTGCTGGGCTCAGATTCGAGCGATCGAAAATCTGACTCATCACAACTGTGAGATTCATGCCGTCTGGTCCGTGCAGGAAGAGATCGGCATGCGGGGTGCTCAGCCGGCGGCGTTCGGGATTGATCCGGATATTGGTGTCGCCTGCGACACAACGCTGTGCTGCAAGACACCTGGCGTTCCGGATGAAGATCGAGTGTCCATCGCGGGTGACGGAGTTTGCCTGCATGTCATGGACGCGTCGATGATCTCCGATATTGGATTGGTAGAGGACTTTGAGCGAGTGGCTCGGTCGGCTCAGATCAAATGTCAGCGAGCCATTCTGATGCGAGGAGGCCAGGATGGAGCTGCAGTCCAGCGAAGTCGATCTGGTGTCAGGACAATCTGCCTGGCGTGTCCGATCAAGTACATTCATACGGTGACCGAGATGTCTCATAAGGACGATCTCGAATCGTACCACCAATTGCTGACAGCATGGCTCGCGGAAGTTTAGCGTTGTATCCTGCAGTTTGACCGGACGTGCCTGCATCAGTGTGGCTCGTGTCTCCGACGCGAGAACTCCCGCCACGGAGTGTCGGGGCACTTTGGACGAAAGATCGATGAGTTCTTCGCGACCACCAAAGAAGTTTGCCGCCAGTCATCAGCGCAGTTGGCTGTGGGGACATCACGCCGTGCTGGAAACCGTCAGGGCAGGGCGGTGGCCGGTCATGGAGTTGTTTGCCGATCGCACCCTGAATCGTGATGTGTTGAAACAGGTCACTGAACTCGCGGGCCGGCATGGGATTCGGCTGGAGTTAGTCGACGCGAAACGCCTTGAGCAGCTCTCGAATCAACCCGATCATCAGGGTTTGTTGGCTCGCATGGGTGAGTTTCCCTGCAAGGGACTTCCGGAGCTGCATGAGATCATTGGCCAGACCGATCAGCATCAAACGAAAGCTTTCAGTGCAAAGGGAAAGAAGGCGAAATCCGGGAACCTTCCGAAGCTCTTTGTGGTCTGCGATCGACTCCAGGATGCACACAACTTCGGAGCGATCCTGCGATGCTGTGATGCGGTCAAAGCGGACGGTGTGATTGTCGGAGAACGATCGCAGGTCGCGATTACTCCGCATGTTGCTCGAGCGTCATCGGGGGCCGTCAATCATCTGGAGATCTATCGAGTCGCGTCGCTCTCGCAACTGCTGGAGCAAATGAAAGAAGCTGGTACTTCGATCGTCGCAGCCTCGGAAAAGTCAAAGACTCTTCACTGGGACACGGAACTGAAAGGCGACGTTGCCCTGGTCATCGGGTCAGAAGCCACGGGGATTGCGCCGGAGCTTTTGGAACGATGCACCTTGCAGGTCGCGATTCCGATGCTCGGTGGAGTCAGTTCTCTGAACGCCGCGGTGGCAGCAGGAATTCTGATGTACGAATGCAGGAGGCAGCAGACTCATGAATGACCTGCCAGTCATCAGCGTGACGGAACTCGTCACAGCCTTTAAGGAAGTCGTCGAAACGGCGCTGCCGCCATGCATCGTCGAAGGTGAAGTCTCGAACTGTCGCAAGAGTCCGACCGGGCATTGGTATCTGACGCTGAAGGACGAACAGTCAGAGATCTCAGCGACGATTTGGCGCAGTGCGGCGCAGAGGCTGCGGTTTGAGCCGAAGGATGGCATGAAGGTGCTGGCCACTGGATCGCTGCAGGTGTATGCCACCAAGGGAACCTGTCAGTTCAATATCGCGAAGCTGATGCTGCAGGGTGTTGGCGAGTTGGAGATGGCCTTCCGCCAGCTTCGTGATAAGCTCGCGGCGGAAGGGCTGTTTGAAGCATCACGCAAGCGAGCCATCCCGAAGATTCCTCGCCGAATTGCTCTGGTGACCAGTCCATCCGGAGCAGCGGTTCGCGACATGATCCAGGTGATTACTCGCCGTTGGCCACCCGCGAACATTGTCATTGTCCCGGTGCGAGTTCAGGGCGAAGGAGCCGCCGAAGAGATCGCTCGCGCGCTGAAGAACGTTCACCGGATTCCTGATGTGGATGTGGTCATCACAGGTCGAGGTGGCGGGAGCCTGGAAGACCTTTGGTGCTTTAACACCGAGGTCGTGGCTCGGGCCATTGCTGCCTGCAAACTTCCTGTCATCAGTGCGGTGGGACATGAAATCGATGTCTCGATTGCGGACCTCGTCGCAGACCGCCGTGCGCTGACTCCGAGCGAAGCAGGGGAGTTTGTTGTTCCGTCGGCTAGTGATCTTCGCGACACACTGCGACACACCGCGGACCGACTCAAATCCGCATTGCAGAATCGGGCCGAGCGCATTCGATTGCGACTGGCAGCCATTGAAAGTCGAGGCGTGTTTCAGCGTCCGGCAAGTCTCGTTGAGCAGCGACGTCAGGATTGCGACATGCTGTGCGAACGAGCGGCCAGGGCCATGCGGCTAATGGTAGAGCGGCGAAAGCAGGCTATTGGAGCGGTCGCGGCGTCGCTTCAGGCTTTGAGCCCTCTTCAGGTTCTGGCCCGGGGGTACTCGCTGACTCAAAAGCCGAATGGGCAAGTGATTCGTACGACCGATCAGGTTCATGTTGGGGATCTCATGGTGACCCGGCTCCATTCCGGAGTGATCAATGCCATTGTTGAGAGCGTCGAACCCTCCGATGCCGGCCACGCAGGCTGAAAATCTGCCGTGTTTTTGCGATTGGCGGACAGCCAGCCGCCTCTTCATTTGAGACAGCATCTCAGTTTCCGCCATTTTTGGCATGATTAATTGCCAAAATGCTCTTCGCGATTAAGATCGGTCGAAAACACTGCGTATTTCGTCAGTTTCGACGTGTTGGGCCAGAAGAAGAGTGACCGAGGAAAACCGGTCCATTTTGGCCTTAAACCGCGGTGTTCACGAGGGCTGGACATGGGTGCATTGGACACACGAGACCGAGAGATTCTGGAACATCTGCATCAGTCAGCTGGTGCGGACGTGCAGACTCTTTGCGATGTGCTCGGAGTGACTCGCACAGCAGTTCGGCAGCGAATTACGAGGCTGGAGACAGCGGGATTGATCGCTGTGGATCTCCAGGGGCAGACTCGCGGACGTCCTCGAAACGTGTATCGGGTAACTGCAGAAGGCCTGCATTCTCTGGGTGAAAACTACCGAGAGCTGGCGATCGTTTTGTGGGAAACCATTACAGGCTTTGAGGATACGTCCGTTCGGGAACTGTTGATTACTCGGGTGAAGAATGTACTCGCCGAGCGATTTCGGCGTCAGTTGGCCGGGTGTGAGTCGATCGACGAACGTCTGGATCAGTTGGCGGAGGAGATGAAGTCGAGCGGTTTCAATATTGAGTCGGATCATGGTGGCGGGTTGAGGATTTTGCGGGAGACATCCTGCCCATTTCCAATGCTTGCGGACGTGGACGACGCGATTTGTCAGGTTGAACGAGAAGTGCTGGAGCAGGTTCTGGGAGCACCAGTACAGGTTCGATCTCGATGTCGGGACGGGCATGGATGTTGTGAGTTTCAGGTGATGAGTTTGCCAGCGGTCTCAGATTGCAGCCCGTCGGTGGAATCTGCGAATGCTGTCCAGCCGTCGGAAAGTTTGTCGGCGGATTGAAAGAGTGTCATGGACTGGTAGAGTGCTGCCTGCACTTCCTGTGACTGGCAGGTTACAGGGTTCAGTCAGTGCTTTAGACAGTAGTTCAACACGAGGGTTGAGCAGCGATGACCTGGATTGAAGGACGATTTGAAGAGAACGTCATTACGACCACGATTGAGCAGGCTCTGAACTGGGGCCAGCAATCGAGTATCTGGCCAATGACGTTCGGGCTTGCATGCTGTGCGATCGAAATGATGGCAACTGGTGCAAGCAAGTATGACATCGACCGTTTCGGGGCTGGTGCGTTTCGCGCAACTCCACGACAGGCGGACCTGATGATTGTTGCCGGAACGGTAACCTTCAAGATGGCCAGCCGAGTTCGTCGGTTGTACGAGCAGATGCCGGATCCGAAGTATGTGATCGCCATGGGGGCGTGCACAGTCGGCGGTGGTCCTTACTTCAAGCACGGTTATCACGTCGTGAAGGGCGTGGATCTGGTGGTACCGGTGGACGTTTACGTTCCCGGCTGTCCTCCTCGACCGGAGGCTCTGCTGGAAGGTCTGATGCGAATTCAGGACAAGATCAAGGCTCGCAAGATTACTCGTGGTGAATCCGCATTGCCGGTTCCTCACCACTCGGGTTTTTCCGCTCTGAACGTCTGACAGTTTGTTGTTGGTTGATTCAATGATCTGCTGAAAAGCGATCGGAGCTGTCTGCTCCCCCGGCGCTGCCATGCCGTGAATGCTGAAAAAGTACTGACTGAATCCTGTTGATTTCTGAATCCTGTCGAAGTTTGTCACACCGTGTACTGCTCACGCGTCGCGGTTTCGTAGGCAATAAGGAAGTGTGTGCGATGAGTTCTGTGCTGAAGATCTCCAACCTCCATGTGTCTGTTGGTGAAACGCCGATTCTGCGAGGCGTCAACATGGAGATTCGTCAGGGTGAAATTCATGCTCTGATGGGGCCGAACGGTTCCGGCAAGAGTACCCTGGCATATGCTCTGGCTGGCCATCCGAACTACACCGTCACTGAAGGCTCCATCGAGATTGATGGCGTCAACATCACGGAAATGGAGGCCGACGCTCGTGCTCGCCTGGGAATGTTCCTGGCCTTCCAGTATCCCGTGGTGATTCCGGGTGTGAAGGTGGCTGACTTTCTTCGCCACGCTGTCACAAACGTTCGGAACCCTGACCGCAAAGAAGGCGAAGGTCTGATCGGAATGCGTGAGTTCCGCAAAGAGATTCGTGAGCGGATGACCGAACTGGGCATGGACCAAGAGTTTGCTCGTCGATACCTGAACGATGGTTTCTCCGGCGGCGAAAAGAAGCGAATGGAAATTCTTCAGCTGGCGATGCTTCAGCCGAAGTTTGCGATTCTTGACGAAACCGACAGCGGTCTGGACAGCGACGCGGTGCGAGTTGTCAGCGAAGGAATTGCGAAGCTGTCTGGTCCTCAGATGGGCGTATTGATCATCACTCATCATGAACGCCTGCTGGAAGCCAATCCTCCTCAGTACACACACGTCATGCTGGGCGGCCGCATTGTGGAAACTGGCGACGCGTCACTGGCTCACGACCTGCATGCCAACGGCTACGCTGAAATTCGCGCTCGACATCCTGATGCCTCTGCAGACAACGCGAAGGCTGAAGCCGCTGCTGTGTAGAGCCTTCCGCTCCTCGATTTGCGTTCGTTGAGATCTTCTGAAAACCGAACACCGAAAACGAAATACCATGAGCACAGATGCCCCGGTGAAAAGTGAGAAGTCGGAAGTGGAAATCGGCGCCTACAAGTATGGCTTCCACGATCCGACGGAGAACTACGCATTCAAGAGCCGCAAAGGTCTGGATGCTCAGATCGTTCGTCAGATCTCTGAAATGAAGAAGGAGCCGGCATGGATGACCGAGTTCCGTCTGGATTCTCTGGCCATCTTTGAATCTCGCCCGATGCCAAACTGGGGCGGTGACATGAGTGACCTGAACTTCCAGGACATCTTCTATTACATGAAGGCGTCGCAGGAACAGGGTAAGTCATGGGATGATGTTCCAGACGATATTCGAAAGACCTACGACCGGCTTGGAATTCCGGAAGCGGAAAAGAAGTACCTGGCTGGTGTTAAGGCTCAGTATGAATCCGAAGTCGTCTACGGAAGTCTGCAGGAAGATCTCGCGAAGCAGGGTGTGATATTCACCGACACCGATTCGGCTCTGCAGGAACATCCGGACCTGTTCCGTGAGTACTTTGGGACAGTGATTCCTCCAGGCGACAACAAGTTCGCAGCTCTGAATTCTGCGGTATGGTCGGGTGGCTCGTTCATCTACGTGCCGAAGGGCGTGAAGATTGAGTTTCCGCTGCAGGCGTACTTCCGAATTAACAGCCAGAACATGGGGCAGTTTGAACGAACCCTGATCATCGTCGATGAAGGTGCTTCGGTTCATTATGTGGAAGGCTGCACGGCGCCGACTTACAGCAGCGACAGTCTTCATTCTGCCGTTGTGGAAATCATCGTGAAGCGTGGAGCACGCTGTCGATACACGACGATCCAGAACTGGTCGAACAACGTGTATAACCTGGTCACAAAGCGGGCAATGGCTTACGGCGATTCGCTGATGGAGTGGATCGACGGAAACCTTGGCTCGAAGCTGACCATGAAGTATCCGGCAATCTGGCTGATGGAGCCAGGTGCACGTGGCGAAACTCTTTCGATCGCGTTTGCCGGTGAAGGTCAGCATCAGGATGCAGGAGCCAAGATGGTTCACTGTGCTCCGAACACCTCCAGCCGAATTATCAGCAAGAGCATCTCCAAGAAGGGTGGCCGATCCAGCTACCGAGGCCTGGTGAAGGTTCACAAAGATGCTGTCAACTGCCGCTCCAACGTGGTTTGTGACGCTTTGATTCTGGACCCTGCAAGCCGCAGCGATACCTATCCTTACATTGAAGTCGAGGAAGAGAACGTTGCGATTGAGCACGAAGCCAGTGTTTCAAAGATTGCTGAAGAGCAGCTCTTCTACCTGATGAGTCGTGGTCTGTCAGAAGCGGAAGCCTCCGCAATGATCGTTACCGGGTTCATTGAACCACTCGTCAAGGAACTGCCAATGGAGTATGCAGTCGAATTGAACAAGCTGATCGAACTGCAGATGGAAGGGTCGGTTGGCTAGAAGAGGACGTTCTTTGTTCCGTTTCAGACTTACCGCTGTTTGCCTGGTCTTCATCTGCTGCGACATGGCCGTCAGCGCAGATGAGGTTCTGTATGGCTCGATCGAAGGTCGAGTCATCTATCGCGGCGAACACTCTGAACTTGAACCACTCTTCAGGGCGGGAGATGAGGTAAAAGACGCAGAGGTCTGTGCCTCAAATGACCTGCCTGATGAAAGGCTTGTTGTTGACACTGAGTCTCGTGGAGTGAGTAATGTACTGGTCTGGCTGAAGCGGAGAAAAGACGCACCAGTTCATCCGGACCTGACAAAGCAGCCGCTGAATATTCCTGAACTGACCTTTCAGGGGTGTCGGATTCGTCCTCATGTCCTGTGTGCCCAGACTCAGACAGGAATGAAGGTCGTTTCGAAGGACGCGGTGACTCACGGTCCCCACGATTATCCGTTGCGTAATCCTGTTGGGTGTGTGTTGCTTGCTCCCGGATTGCCAGGCAAGAAAGAGTTTTCCAACATTCACAACTTTCACGTGGCAGAACCCCTGCCAATGAAAATTACATGTGATTTTCACCCTTGGATCATGGGTTATGTGCTTGTTCAGGACCATCCTTATATGGCGGTCACAGATAAGCAGGGGCGGTTCAGGATCGAAAAGGTCCCCTGTGGGGAAATCAAGGTTCAGATTTGGCACGAGCTTGCGGGGTATCTTCGCAGGGATCAAACCATCGAACTGAATCTGCCTGAGAAGAAGATTGAAGACACAGAATTGAAGATCGACGAAAAGACCTCTGCCTCGTTGAGATTTGTCAGGAAGTAGAGTGCCTTTTCATTCCCAGAGAGTTTGAAGAATCATGTCATCAGCAACCATCGACGTTTCCAGAATCGGCTTTTCAGCAGAGGTCTTCGAACAGTTCCTTGCAACTCGCAATGAGCCGGAGTGGATCACTGCTGGTCGCAGAGCTGCATTCGAGCAGTATCAGTCATTGCTGCAGAGTGAACTGGATCCTGAGGAATTCAAGCGGGTTGACCTGCGAGTCTTCAACGCCGGGAAGTTCCGCCCTGCGTCAGCGAAGGCGGATTCAACCGCGATCGAAACTCTTCTGAGCGACAAGACGGAATTTGGCGGTTCGATTGCTCACGTGAACGGGCAGTTGACTCATCATCAGCTGTCGGACGAGATCAAGGCTCAGGGAGTGTTGTTTGGTGAACTGCAGAGTCTGCTCACCAGCCATCGTGACCTTCTTGAACCACATTTTATGAAGCAGGCAGTGAAGCCGGATGCGGATCGGTTCGCGGCCTGGCATGCCGCATTCTGGACGGGCGGCACAGTTCTGTACGTCCCGCGCAATGTGGAAGTCGCTCTGCCTCTGCATAGTCTGATTGCTCATAGTCGCGACGGCGTTGCTGAATTCAGCCACACCCTCATCATTCTGGAAGACGGTGCTCGAGCAACTCTGCTGGAAGAAACATCATCCGCGACAGCTGATCTGGCAGGACTGCATGTCGGCTGCGTGGAACTGATCGTTGGTAAAGACGCCAATCTGCGTTACGTTCAGCTGCAGAACTGGAACCAGAAATCGTGGCACTTCGCTCATCAGGCTGGCTGCGTGGCGAGCAACGCATCGCTGCAATGGACCGTGGTTGGTCTCGGCAGCAAGCTGTCGCACATCCATCAGGACATCAATCTGAATGGGCGAGCTGCGACGGCGGAAGTCAATGGTGTCACGTTCGCCAGCGATCGCCAGAAGATCAGCTACTACACTCAGCAGCATCATCGAGCTCAGGGTACTCACAGCGATCTTCTGTACAAGGAAGTGCTGCGTGATGAATCGCGGGTGATCTGGCGAGGAATGATCAAGGTGGACCCGGCTGCTCAGCAGACCGATGGCTATCAGCGAAGTGATGCTTTGATGCTGAGCGATGATGCTCGCTGTGATTCCATCCCAGGCCTCGAAATCGAGGCCGATGACGTGAAGTGTACTCACGGTGCTACCACGGGCCGTGTGGACCGCGAGCAGATCTTCTATTGCATGAGCCGTGGCATCAGCCGCAAAGAGGCTATGCACATGATTGTCGAAGGCTTCTTCCAGCGAGTCTACGATCGAATTCCTGTAGAAGTCGTTCGGGAAACTCTGAGCCGAACAGTGCAGGGCAAACTTGGGATCGAAACTGTTGCCGTCTGATGGGAATGAAAAGACCAGTTATGGAACGTGTGATTGGAACGAGCGAATTGAAGTCCGGCGAACGTCGCAGTGTCTTTGTCGACGACATTCCGGCACTTGTCATTCGAATTGAAGATCAGTACTTCGTCGTTGAAGATGTCTGTACTCACGATGGACAGCCACTGACCAATGGTGTCATTCAGGACTGCGCGATTGTGTGTCCCAGGCATTCAGCGAAGTTTGATCTGAAGACCGGCAAGGCACTGTGCATGCCGGCGACGGAAGCCATCAAAGTGTTCCGTACAGAGATTCGCGACGGCGCCGTTTGGGCCAGCCCATAATTCGAATCTGCCGGCTGCGGTCGGATGAGCACATGTATGAATTCAGGTAGTGTCTTCTCAGGTTGAGTGTTTCGGATAGCGACAACATGGCCACAGATGCAGAATTGATTGATGCTCTTCGACAGGTCATCGACCCGGAACTGATGGTCAACATCGTCGATCTTGGTCTGGTGTATTCCGTCAATCAAACCGAACGCAAAGTCGCCGTGGAGATGACACTGACAAGTCCTGCCTGTCCCGCAGGTCCTCAGATTGTTCAGCAGGCAAAGATGGCGCTGGAACGACTGGAAGATATCGATGAGGCGTCGATCACGATCACACTGTCGCCGCCATGGACACCGGAACGCATGACCGATGATGCTCGCGACATGCTGGGGATCTTTTAGAGTATCCTCGCGACACGCACGAAGGGCAGGGCGGGGCGACAGGAATCGCGTTTAGGCCAGTCGCTTCTATTCAGCGCTGTGTGCTGCCGTACGAGCCGTCTGCTATTGCCCCTGGCTTGCTCGCAGGTCCTTCAGGATCTGTTCCATAGATTCCAGCATTTCTTCATCGTCGGCGAGGTCAGGGAACTGCGAACGGTTCAGCTGAGCCATGATCCATGAGGTTTCATTCTTGGGGTTCTCAATGTCGATCGCCGCACAAAGCATCATCGCCACTTTGCGCTCTTCCTGCTCGTAATCGAACATCACGGAGTTCACGATTTGATGAATCGTTTCGATCTTCGCATCATTCTCTTTGGATGCTGGTGACGCCTCGTCGGCCGGGGCGGGCTTCTGTTCTTCAGCAGCAGCGACCTCCGGCTTTTTCGTGTGAGACTTCGAAAATGATTCGGCCGGGTCAGGTGTCAGCGTTGTCAGCACACTGTCCCACTCTGATCCAATGCACTTGTCGACCGGGACGCCGATTGCGCGGAACTGCTGAAAGCGAAGGACCTGATTCAGCAGTGGCTGCATGTGTTTGAAATCGTTTGGCGAAACGGAAGTTGCTCGAATGCGCCCGGCGATTGGCTTCAGTTCCTTCACCCAGCGAGCCTGTTTCTCTTCGATGTCTATGAGGACGCTAATCGCTTCGTCGTCCAGCAGAGTGGAATAGCTATTGCGGTTGGCGTGACGAACCAGTTGACGGCGCTGAAAGTTTTCGCGATGTTCCTCGCCTGTTCCCAGTTGTCGCAGAGTGCGGATCGCGACGACTCGATCACCTTCCTGAATCTGAACGAGACTGGACGCTTTGGGGACTGACCACGTCACGTTTGCTTCTTCAACTTCGATGGTACCGATCGGTCGGTAGTGAAGTTCAACAGCTCGGAAGACAGCCAGAGTATCGCCTTCCAGGATTCCGTGGACATCGCCCAGATCGATGTGGGGACGCTTTCCCGCGTGCACGCCAACAGTGCCCACATACCAGATGATACCGCCGCCGTTGCGAACTCGGTCCGAATCAATCTCGGACTGTCCAAATGCAGGGACCGCCGTCAGGCCAAAGATCAGGAACAGAATCAGACGTCGCATGTTTCGCTCTTTCGCAGCCCAGTTGTACCCGGGATCCCGGAATCCTCAGCGCAGGAGAATACCGTCACCATCCAGGCGCTCGCAAAGAGAATCCTCGACCAGACACCGGTCGGGAAATTGCTGATTTTGCCGGTCTTCGCCGCGTCAGAGGTAACGAAACGCGGAAAAACTCATGTAACCGGCACAGTTGCGAACTTCACACGGCCCTACGGAAGCCATGCAGGCCTGGCAGTTGGCGGTACGAAAAGCGATTGAGGACAATCGCTCTACAATGGGTAGCACAGGCAAAGCCTGTGACGCGCAGCGGCCGGAAGCCGGAGTGAAAGCGTGGCGGTTTCAGCGCACCCGGGCCTGGCAATACCACATGCAGGCATCGGCTTCCGGCGCCTTCGGCACACCCACTGCGTGCGAGCTACCCAGTGTAGAACGGCTGTCCTCAGCCGTTTCCCGGGTCATCAAACGAAAAGCGATTGGGGACAATCGCTCTACAGAGGGGATTAGGCGGCGGCCAGGAGAGACAGTTCTTCGGCATTCACGGCGACGATCGCGATTCCGAACTTGTCGGCGAGTGCAGACACTTCATCCGGATTGATGATGATTGTCATTCCGGCTTCGATCGCCAGGACCTTGCCGCCGGCTTCGTGCATTGTTTTGATCGTGTCCATACCGATCGTTGGCACATCGAACCGCATGTCCTGTTTCGGCTTGGCGACCTTCACGACTGTGAAGCCACCTCGACGGCACAGTTCACCAGCGCGTCGAATGCAGCGGTCGGTTCCTTCGATGGCTTCGACTGCGATCACCGCAGTGTCATTAACGACCACGGTTTGTCCGATGTCCAGGCGTCCCATTTCGCGAGCCAGATCCCAGCCGAAGCGGATATCCTTCCACTGAGCAGCGGTAGGGCGACGCGTTGTCAGAAATCCGTGTTTCACGAGAAGCTCCGGTGCATATTTCAGGGCCGAGTCAAAAATCAGGCCATCGCGTTCAAACTCGCGAATCACGGCCAGAAGAATTGTATCGTCTTTTTTGTTCTCTCGAGCATACCGCAGCCACATATGAATCGTGCGCCAGTCGGGCATCAGACGCAGCCAGCGGAATGGATGAAAGAGAACCGTCTTTTCAATCTTGCCCGCCATGACGACTCGCTGAATGCGAGCCTTGCGGAACAATCGAATCGCTTTGCCGATGCGAGCCAGCGGTGCGAAGCGAAAATCATCACACGCCTCCGCCAGTTGCTCGGACGCCATTCCTGCCACGCCAAGTCCATACACATAATGACCGGCTCGGCGAGCAGCCTTCGCAAAACGGATTGGAAATTCACCCGCGCCGGCCAGCAGACCCAGACGCATCGGTCCTCCTTCGTGGATGCGGAACGTCGTGTGGTCCGCCGGTCGCACGAATGGAACCGTTGCAGGAAAAGGCTCATGGGTTTCTGGAGACGGGGAAGACATGGCAGAAGTTTTGCGGTTTGCAGTGATGTTCAATGGCTTAGAAAACAGAGACGAATTGGGGCAGGGCAGGGGACTTGTTGAGTTACGCCGCTGAAGATTCCGAACACTCACCGTCAGCTGGATCTTTGAGGCGGGCTCGCAGGTTTTCGAGTTCCTTCTCCAGCTTCCTCACGGTGTCGCGAATCTCTGGCAGTCGTCGAAGAGCCATCAGCTGACGTGTTGTTTCTGCAGCTGGTCCCGCTGGTGCGCCGAGATACGTTTGTCCGCCTGGCATATCGCGATGTACTCCGGCTTTGGCACCAATGATGGCACCATCGCCCAGATGAACATGATCAGCGATTCCGACCTGGCCCGCACAGACGACGTAATCTCCGGTCGTGACGGAACCCGCAAAACCGACCTGAGAGACAAGGAGGTTGTGGCGACCAATTCGGCAGTTGTGTCCGATCATGACCTGGTTATCGATCCGTGTGCCCGTGCCGATCACAGTCTCCCCGACCTTTGCACGGTCGATTGTCGTGCCGGCACCGATTTCCACGTCGTCACAGATCACGACAGTTCCAAAATGAGGAAGTCGCTCGTGCCCACCATTGACGAGGCGATATCCAAACCCGTCGGCTCCGATCACACACGATGCATGAATGATGACGTGACTTCCGATCTTCACATCGTGATACAAAACCGTGTTGGCATGCAGAACCACATTGTCGCCCAGCTGGCAGCCGTCTCCAATGACGACTCCAGGGCCAACGTCACAACTGTGTCCAATCGAGACATCGCGACCGATGACGGCCATAGGATGAACGTTGGTGTTTGGACCGATCTTTGCAGATTCGTGGATGACGGCTCGGCTTGAAATTCCCAGATGCGGCCGTGGACGCGGTGGCATCAGGATCCCTGTGACGGACAGGAATGCGGGCTCTGGTTCCGGAACCAGGATGAACGTGCAGTCTGGAAACGCAGCGATCTCGGTTCGAGCATTCGCGGGAGCGATGACAACCTGAGCGCGGGAGTTTCGCAGCCGGGCGACATTTTTCTGGTCGCCGACGAACGTCAGATGTCGAGCTTCTGCGCGCTCCACGATTTGCACATCATCGATGCAGCGGTCGCCATTTCCGACGAGTTCCCCATCGAGCATCTCGGAGATTTCGCGTGCCGTCAGTGATTTTGGCGCTGTTACGACACTCATCAAGCCCTCCTTTGGCCGTGAAAATCCAGTGTTCTTCCCTGAGAACCCTGCGTTGTACCTCAAATCGTCGATCCGACGCAATATGGAGGTTTACTTGGCAGGTTGCACACTCTGGGTAGCACGCACGCAGTGCGTGTGCCGAAGGCGCCGGAAACTGATGGGTGCATGTGAGATTGCCAAGCCGGGGGTCGTCACAGGCTTTGCCTGTGCTCCCCATTTGTGGAGCGATTGTCCTCAATCGCTTTTGCGTTTGATTGTGGAGGAAACGGCTGAGGACAGCCGTTCTACACTGGGTAGCACGCAGTGCGTGTGCCGAAGGCGCCGGAAGCCGGTGCCGGCATGTGAGATTGCCAAGCCCGGGTGCGTTGAAACCACCGCGCTGTCACTTTGGCTTCCGGCCGCTGCGCGTCACAGGCTGCGCCTGTGCTCCCCATTTGTGGAGCGATTGTCCTCAATCGCTTTGCGTTTGATTGTGGAGGAAACGGCTGAGGACAGCCGTTCTACACTGGGTAGCACGCACGCACGCAGTGCGTGTGCCGAAGGCGCCGGAAGCCGATGCCTGCATGTGAGATTGCCAAGC
>JAEUII010000036.1 GCA_016795145.1 Planctomycetaceae bacterium | reverse complement strand
ATCAGGCTCACCGCTGATGGTGATGGATTCGGGCTGGATCAGGGAATGGCCTCTTGTGTGAGTGCGGACGACGGCACTTACGAGCTGCTGGTGCCGCCCGATCAGATTTATCTGGTGGTTGCCACCGGGACGGATGAAACTGGCGAACCGCTCGCATCCACACCGCAGACGGGATTCGCAGTCCTTCCGGAGACGCCTGTCGAAGGAAGAGATTTCACCATGAAACCTGCCACACGAGTCGTCGGTACTCTGCTGAGCCCAAAGGATAAATCGCCGGTGCCGAATACGCACGTGACTGTGTTGCAGCATGGCACTGCATTGCGAGATCTGCCAAAGGTTCAAATTGCAAACCCGGATGGCTCGACGAAAATGGTTGTGCCCGTCAAGGCCTACCACCTGGTCAGTGACGAGACTGGTCAGTTTGAACTTTTCCTCAGTGATGGTGCATACACTTTGAAACCTCCCGGCAAAGGTCCAGACCAGAAGTTCAGGATCAACGGCGAACAGGAGTTTGTGATTCCGTAACGGAGCACTGACTGTTTCTGTTTGGGATTGGTACCGCTTCGGAATTCGGTTTGCAGATCAACGGAATTAGCATTTGTCGCATCGGGAAGACGTGATAAGGCTGGTGACCATTCTGGCTGTTCGATGCACAATGTGTCATACTCGCCCAGAATTGCGGCACGATTTGTCACAGACCGGTTTCTCTCTTTTGATAGATTTGGATACGGGAAAGTCCAGTGGATACACAGTTTTCACTTCGGCAGCACGGCATCACAGTCAAGGACATTTTTCGCAACCTGCCTCCCAGCAGTCTGTATGAGGAAGCAATTCGTCATGAAGGCGGAACAAGCATCTCGGACACGGGCTGCCTGATTGCGTATTCGGGTGAGAAAACCGGACGCTCACCGAAAGACAAGCGAGTTGTTCGGCATCCTGATTCTGAATCAAAGGTCTGGTGGGGCCCCGTCAACTTTCCGCTGGATGAGTCTTCGTTCGCCATCAATCGTGAACGAGCTGTGGACTATCTGAACACCAGGACTCGCCTGTATTGTGTTGACGCCTATGCGGGCTGGGAACCCAATCTGAAGCTGAAAGTGCGAGTCATCTGTGCAAGACCGTATCACGCACTCTTCATGCACAACATGTTGATTCGTCCAACAGATCAGGAACTGGAAACTTTCGGCGACCCTGATCTGGTCATCTACAACGCGGGGGCATTTCCAGCCAACCGCTACACATCGGGCATGACTTCGCGCACCAGCGTGGATCTGAGCATCGAGCGCCGTGAAGTTGTTCTGCTGGGCACCGAGTACGCTGGTGAAATGAAAAAGGCAGTGTTCACTTACATGAACTATCTGCTTCCGGAAAAGGGCATTCTTTCAATGCACTGTTCCGCGACATGCGACAGAACAACGGGGCAGTCTTCTGTTCTGTTTGGTTTGTCAGGGACCGGCAAGACGACGCTGTCGGCTGATCCGAAACGCTATTTGATTGGTGACGATGAACATGGCTGGTCTGACACCGGCGTCTTCAATATCGAAGGCGGGTGTTATGCCAAGGCTGTGTATCTGACGCGTGAATCAGAACCGGAGATTTTCGAAGCTCTGCGTTTTGGTGCGGTTCTGGAGAACGTCGTCTATGACAAATCGCACCACCATGTGGATTTCAACGACACGTCGATCACTCAGAATACTCGCGGGGCATATCCGATTGAGTTCATGAAGAACGCGAAGATTCCGTGCGTTGCCGGACATCCAACCGACATCATCTTCCTGACCTGTGATGCGTTTGGCATCTTCCCGCCGGTGTCTCGACTGACTCCGGAGCAGGCGATGTACTACTTCATCAGTGGCTACACGGCCAAGGTAGCTGGCACTGAAGTGGGAGTGACTGAGCCTGAAGCGACGTTTTCGCCCTGCTTTGGCGGACCATTTCTTGTTTGGCATCCCGGCGTCTACGCACGATTGCTTGCCGACAAAGTACGACAGTTCAAGTCGAACGTGTGGCTTGTGAATACCGGATGGTCGGGCGGATCGTACGGCACAGGAAGCCGCATGCCGCTGCGATTTACTCGAGCCATCATCGACGGCATTCATTCTGGCGCGCTGAAGTCGGCTCCGATTGTCAGAGAACCGATCATGGGGCTGGACGTTGTCACAGCATGTGATGGTGTTCCTTCAGAAATGCTGCAGCCACGTCTTTCATGGCGAGATGTTGCAGCGTTCGAAGAAACCTCAAAGAAGCTGGCTGCTCGGTTCCGCAAAAACTTTGAACAGTATGCGTCGGCAGTTGATCCGGCTGTTGTGGCGGCAGGTCCACCGGCTCCGTAATGGGTCGAGCAGATGAGGCGTGTACTTCGTCAGACTTTGAGTTCCGGGCGCGGACCTTGTGAACGGTGCTGCGCGCTGGGATCTTTAGCAAGATCCACTACCTGTTGCCCGGACTCATTGTCTTGACGATGGCGATTCAGCTGGAGTGTCGCGAATTGCCCTCTGGCACGCGTTCCGGAAGATCGCGCCCCTCCGCTACACTTTGGTGGCTTGGATTACAGTTCGAAGTAGATCAGCGTGCTGGTGTGCAGACGGGATTCTGGCTGGAGCCACTGAACGGCTTCGTCCTGAGTTGAGAACACTGAGAAGTGCTGACGTACTGACTGGGGCAGTGCTTCGAACTCGTGAGGATTTGGGGTCACGACTGCAAAGCGGCCACTGCGACCCAGGATGGCAGCACTTGCCAGGGTGAGTTGTTCAGCGCGCTTCACGTGCTTGTTCTCACAGACGGCGACCACGCATCGACCGGCGGATAATTCGGAAACAATCTGCTGCTGCGTGTTGAGGAGAGCGTCTTCGTCCATGTCAGGGATATGCACTACGCAGAGGTCTGAAGTTGTCATCGTCGGGGTCCTTTTTTCCAGATCGTTTCCGGCGGGCTGACTTCCGTTTCGTCTCATTCCTGTCGTCAGCGAGTCCCGCACAAGTAATCAAACGGGAACGGCAGACGGTTCGCACACTATTTCTTCAGATGTTGCCAAAAATCGTCCGTTGAGTGCCTCGCCATTCAATTGTTGCCATTTCGCAACATGCTTGCCTAGAAGCACTTTACGTCAAATTCACGATGGGCGGACGTTGCCAAAGAAAATCACCCGCATTCATTTCACAACGCAAAGACAGGTCG
>JAEUII010000334.1 GCA_016795145.1 Planctomycetaceae bacterium | reverse complement strand
CATCAAGGAGCGGATTGGCCTTGAAACGAGCCTCCCAGAAGTGCCCACGAGTCTTTTCTTCAAGATTCGCTCGCTTC
This sequence comes from Planctomycetaceae bacterium, assembly GCA_016795145.1. Lineage (GTDB taxonomy): Bacteria > Planctomycetota > Planctomycetia > Planctomycetales > Planctomycetaceae > SXXK01. The sequence goes on along the minus strand of JAEUII010000334.1, from coordinate 2,971 downwards.
GCAATGGGTTCGCAGAGGCACTTCATGAACCATGACAGGTTCGACAGGCGGCGGCGTTTCTCTTCCATGCCGGCGATGCTGCTCATGATCTTGTCGAGCTCTTCCTGAGTCGGCTCAGCGGCGGTTTTATCCCTGTTCTTCCGCTTCGGAAACAGCGTCCACCAGCGTCGGGCAATCTCCTCGTCGGACCAGCCTTTCACGACATCTGGCCGAGTTCTTAAGACCAGGTGCAGGTGGTTGCTCATCACCGCAAAGCCCAGGATTTCGATCCCGAATACACCAGCCAGGAATTCGAGCCGCTGGCGAATCCACTCTTTGCGATGCGAAAAGTCTCTTCGAGTTCGCCTTTCTTTGCCGCACAGGTGCGTCCTGCGGACGCAGCGGCTGATGGCATGGAAGACCTGAATTTCCCCGTCGGCAACGATCTCTTTGCGGTTCACGCGTGGCATGGTGCGGCTCCTGGTGTGGTGATCGAGATGAAAAACGAACAATAAAAAGACTGGATTCCTTTGTAAAGGTGCATGGCACCGTGATGGTGACCTTTAGCAAGATCTACTACCGCAGACCTGGGATTCTGCGTACCGCAGATGTGGAAGAACTCGTGCCCACCAGGCAGTGCTGTCGAGTTCGCAGGCGAGACCAAGTTCGCATGAGTCCAATGGTCCGTCCTGTGCCAACAGTCTTCGCAGCAGGTCGCTGCCGTACAGGATGTCAATTGGCGGTTTGACGTACTCGTATTCGTACGGCGGTTCGAGCCATTTGAAATGGTCGGCGTACAAGTCCGCCAGGACATTCAGGATTTCTACCGTCAGGCGAAACGAACGAACTCTTTGCGGGTCAATGATCTGTATTTGAAACCCGGAACACACATCGCCACGGTACTTGTCGAAGGTTGGGCGAAACCGGTATGGCTGCAGAAGGACGCCAGAATCCCGTGGTGCGTTTCCTAGTCGGGACAGCACCGCGTCGGGCTCGATCCATGGTGCTCCGAACAGACGAAACGGGAGCGTGGTACCGCGGCCTTCAGAGACGTTCGTACCTTCCAGCAGCACTTGCCCCGGGTAGACCACGGCAGTGTCGGGCGACGGCATGTTGGGTGATGGGGGAATCCAAGGCAGGCCTGTTCGCGGCCACAGCATGTCACGGTGCCATCCCTCCATCGTGACTACTTCAAGACGACACGGACGTTCGGACTCGGCGTTCAACAGCAACGCCATCTCTCCGATTGTGAGCCCATGCCTCATCGGAACCGCGGCACCCCCGACAAAGCTCTCATAGCCGGGCTGGATCATCGGTCCTTCGGCAATCGTTCCCCCGACAGGATTTGGTCGATCAAGAATGACGACTCGTTTCCCCAGCTGAGCACACGCGGACAGGCACTCCTTCACCGTCCAGATGAACGTGTAAACTCGCGTACCGACATCCTGAAGATCAATCACCAGCGTGTCGACGTTGCTCAGCGATTCCTCAGTCGGCCGCCTCGTGCGTGAGTACAGGCTGAAGACCGGCAAGCCAAGCGGTTCGTAGACCGAATGATCTGACTCAATCATGTTCGCCTGTTGTTCGCCCCAGAATCCGTGCTGCGGCGAAAACAGGGCGACGAGCTGGCCCGGAAATTCATCGTTGAGGACATCGCAACTGTACCGAAAGTCCCGCGACACCGACGCCTGATTCATCAACAGTGCAAAACGCTGACCTTCCAGCACGTGACGCTGGTTCGAAGCAACGACTTCAAGTCCCGTGCGTACATTCATGAGGCTGTCGGTTCAAGGCTCGGCTTTTGAGGAATGAAAATCGCGGTCGCTTCTCCCACCGTCCATGTGACTGACGCTCCAATGAGTGCAAGCCATGGCCATGCGACGGCCCAGTCTTTCGGCAGGCCGAACTGCACGATGAGCAGGACCAGTAACCCGACGATCGATCCGATGAGTGCGGATGCCTGGCCGGCTCGTTTTGAAAAGACGCCCAGCAGGAAGATCCCAAGCAGCAACCCTGCGGAGAATCCGGCAATGGTCAATGCCCCTTTGACGACAGTCATGCTCAACTGGCTTGCGAAGATCCCAACGATCATCTGCACGATGCCAAAGAACAACGTTAGGCCGTGAGAAATCCTGAGCTGTTGCTTGTCCGTCGGTTTCTGGACACTGAGCGGTATCCAGAAATCGTTCAGCACGGCTGATGCTGACGCGTTCAGTGAACTGCTGAGCGTTGACATGGCGGCCGACAAAACTGCGGCAAGCATAAGGCCGATCAGGCCGACATTGGCAGGAAAGTAATTCACGATGAAGTGAATAAACACCTGATCGGGTTTTTCCGGCGCGGTGTTCCCGGGCTGCGAATAGAAGCAGGCGAGTTCGATGCCGATGAAGAGGAACAATGCAAACTGGATGAAGACGACAATTCCGCTGGCGAACGTCGCTTTTCCGGCATCCTTGAGGTCCTTCGCACTCAGATAACGCTGCACCATCATGTGATCGGTGCCATGAGTTCCAATTGTCAGGACGGCGCCACCGATGAGCCCTGCCCAGAAGGTGAATGGGTTCGACAGCTGGAAGTGAAAGTCGAACGGATTGAGTTTGTTGTGCGTCGATGCGTACGAAATGACCTCGTCGAATCCACCAGGGATTTTTCCAGCAAGCACGAACACGGCCGCGATGCCGCCCAGCATGTAAATGACGAACTGGATGCAGTCATTCCAAACAACGGAACGCAACCCTCCGACGACCGTATAAATGATCGTCACGACTCCCATGACGACAATGCTCCACGCAAAAGACCAGCCCAGCAGAGTCTGCAAAACCAGCCCAGCGAGGAACAGACGAAGGCCATCGCCCAGATTTCTGGTCACCAGAAACAGTGCCGATGATGCTCTGCGAGTTGCCGCACCAAAACGCTTTTCGAGAACTTCATACGCGGTAAACAGGGAGCCCTGAAAGTAGCGAGGCAGAAAGATCGCAACAACGATCGCTCG
>JAEUII010000465.1 GCA_016795145.1 Planctomycetaceae bacterium | reverse complement strand
CGCATATCCAAATTTCATGGCATTATTGAAAGGAGCCGAATGCACGACGCTGGTTCCTGCGAGTGTCCCGTTAATGTAGATTCGCGTGTTGCTTCCGTCGTACGTCAGCGCCACATGCGTCCAGGTATTCATTGCCACGCTGTTGGTTGCGGTGACGACCTTACTTGATCCTCCCTGCCAGTATTCGAGCCGGTTGTCGCGGAAGTACAATGCTCCGAAATTTGTGCTGGTGTATCCGTTGGAAATCAAATGTTCGTAGCCAGCACTTCGAGTCGGATAGAACCATGCTTCGATTGTATAGGCTGTTCCCAGATTCACGGAATTCACGGCGACCGAATCATCGACACCGTCAAACGAGAATCCCGAGTCCCGATAGCCGCGGTTGACATAGCCTGCACCGTTTTCGAGTGTCGTCGCGACACCTCCTGCAAGATCGACTGTCGAGCCTTCGGCAGCCCAGCAGTTCCTCAGGCCACTCGGCGCATCATCGCTCGATGTGTTGTTACCTGGATCAAAATCCGGAAGAGTACCTGTAATACGCGCGAACGCAGTCGCTGGACCTGCCGCCGTCGTCTGTACGGTGAAGTATTGAACGATTCTGGAACCGTTTGGGACGGTGCCAAGATTCCATGTGAGCGTATTCCCTGTCACGGTATAAATGCCCGTCGCCGAAACCAGTGTTGAGTTCACCGGAATCTGTGTTGTCAACACGGCACCAGGAGCATCCAATGGGCCGCGGTCCAGCACGGTGACGCTATACGACACCTGCTCTCCTGCAGCAGCGATGGCAGAAGTTGCGGCGACGGCCACAGCCAGATCCGCATTGTCTCTCTCGACCAGGATATTCACCGTCACAGGCTCTGAATAGCTCAGGCCATCAGTCGCCCAATAACTGAATGACACCTGACCTTCAAAGTTCGTCACCGGCGTGTACGTGAATGATCCGTCGGAGTTCAGCAGGAACGTCCCGGAACTCGGAGCCGTCTGCAGTACAGCCCTCAATGCACTTCCGTTGGGAATTATGTCATTACGGAGCACACCGTTGGCTGCCGTGATCGAAGTCGTTGTGTTGGGACGAAGCCAGTAGGAATCTGCAACGGCAGTCGCCGGAAGATCCCAAGTCCTGGCGAACATGTCAGGCACGCCATTGAAATCGTTTGCGACAAACCCGGTATCGGACGTCCGAAAGAAGATCGTCTTTCCATCACCACTGAATGAGAATTGCCAGTTGGAAGTCAAAGCCGTGTCGACCGTGGGGCCTGAACGGACGTTCGTTCGCACGACAAGTCCTGTTTGCAGGTCTTTGATATAGAGGCCGACCTGGGACGCTGGCCATGGGCCCGGTGTGAGATTGGAACTGTCGGTGAACGCGACATAGCGGCCATTGCCACTTACCGCGGAATAGAATCCGCTTTGCGTACTGCGAGTTCCCGCGGCATTGCTGTTGGCGATGGTGAGAACACCAGTCTGGAGGTTTCTGGCATAGATGACATAACTGCCGCTCAAAAAGGTTGACCAAACGACGGTCGTTCCGTCTGCACTGATCGAGGGAAGTGTTGAATCAGAGGAAAACTGATTTCCGGCAGCATCCAGACTGAGGCGAGTAACGGCCCCCGTTGTCATATCTTTAAGGAATATGTCTGCAAAGCCGTTCGTATCGTTAGGCACATAGTTTGTTGCATAACTTGAGAAGACAATATATCTCCCGTCTGCGGAAATCTGGCTCGTCATTTCCGGAGCCCTGGTATAGTTATTCCCAACGATTCCGTTGGCATCTTTAGTCACCAGTTCAAGACGATTATCACCCGAATACCATCGATAAAGGTCCGTAATGCCATTGGTATCTTCAGGCGACATGCTTCGATACGTGTGGAAGATCACGCAGAAGCTTCCGCTGGCGTCGACACCGCTGATACCTGGATTATCAACGGATTGAGTCGTCTGGACCGGACCACTTGAAGGGTAACTCACAAGCCGAATGTCTCCGGTCAGCAAATCCTTCACGTAGATTCCAAGATCTGCCGTGTGGCGAGTGTCATAGGACTGCCGTGTTTCGAAGGCGACGTATCGACCATCCGGTGAGATCGCAGGTGCATAGGCGGGAGAAGTTGCCGAAAGGCCAAGAGAATCCACATTCACTCGCACCGTGGAATTCGCTAGTCGGTCCCTGCGCAAGATGTCCTGAATCCCGTTCGTATCACCCGCAACCCAATCTGATCTGCCCCCGGCAAAAACCGCGTAGCGACCGTCGAACGACGTCGCCTGCCCGGTTAAGTACTCTCCACTGAATCCATCAGGGCCGTTTCCGGTGCTACTGGTCAGACCCGTTCCGTGAAAGCTCGCCGCAACAGTGGTCTCTGTAACAAAACTCCGGACAAACACGTCAGCAACGTTGTTTGTGTCAGGGTTGTCAAGAAACGCCTGACTGCTGGTAAACATCACAACCTGTCCGTCAGAGCTGATTGCGGTGTCGCCCATCAGGTTCGTTTGTCCTGTTGTGTATTTGCCCTGGTTCCCGGATGAATCAACTGTCAGCAGGGCCAGTGAGTTGTTCGAAAGGTCGTATCGATAATAGTCCGTTCCATTGTTCGTATCTTCCGGAAGCAAAGAGCGAGATGTTCCGAACGAGACGTAACGACCATCACCGCTAATAGCCGCTCCCCAGCTTTGAAGAGAAGAGTCTCCCGTTGTGATCTGACGCAGTTGCTGAGTCTGCAGATCTTTGACAAAAATGCCGTTCCCGAAGTTGCTGGAGTACATCGAGAACGCTGCGTAACGACCATCGTCACTGGCAACAATATGATCAATGCTGGTTCCACTGGCGGCCTGAGTTGTGCCATCGGATCCGACATTGACGCGAACAATGGCACCGGTCGTCAGGTCTTTTCGGAAGAAATCGGAGACCCCATTGGTATCACCCGTAACAAGGTTGCTGGCAACACTTCGGAAGAAGGCAAATTGTCCATTTGCACTAAGCGTGGGATCGTCAGAGTCTGAGTTCCCGATGGTCCCGACGGAGTCTGTGCTGACGAGGCTGATGCTGCCGCTCGTCATATCCTTCACATAGATTTGAAAAACGTTGTTCGGCACTCCTCCAACGAAGTTCGTCGCTCGACTTCGAAAAACCACTTTGGAACCATCAGCACTAATAGCTGGTGCGTACGAGTCAGAATTGCCAACAACGCCAGCCGCGTTCGAACTCACCAGTTGCGTCGTGTGTGTCACGCGGTCATATCGAAACACGTCGATCGTGAAGTTTGGATCGCTGGCCGCCAGATTCCCCGCGCTGCTTGAAAACGCGACGTATCGGCCATCAGCACTGAGCGACGGATACTGAAAGCTCCCGCTGAACAGTCCCGATTCACTATTCCCCTGAATGCCTCCCGGCCCGACGCTGACTTTTTCCGTCATCCCTGTAACCAGATCCCTGACAAAAACATCCGTGTAGAGATCTGTCGCATCTCCGCTGACGAAATTCGTGCCACGACTTGTGAACGCGACAACATTTCCGTTCGCGCTGAGGGTGGCGAACGACGCTTCAGCATTCCCGGTGATTGCAGCGAGGTTCGGTCCCGGAACAGTCACCAGAAAATCCGGCGTCCCGTCTGCGATGTCCGACACACTGATCAGCAGCGGCTTCTCGATCACGGTACCGGCCTGGTCGGTGGACCGAACGCGCACAGAGTAGACGCCTTTAGTTTCAAAGTCAAAACTCGCCGCCGTTCGCAGCGAGTTCCCGGCAATCGCAAACGAAGCGTTGTCGGCACTGCCGGGTCCGGCAACCAGCACGTACGAATAGGCAGGATGGCCGGCTGGATCGCTGGTTGTCAATGTCCCGACTGGCGTACCAGCCGGCTGGTTTTCAGCAACAATGCTCGAGGACAGAATCACATCCGGCGAAGTCGATGCTCCGTCAAAACTCGCGATCGCGAAGTCGTGGCCGGTGCCCGTTCCGCTGTCTGCGTGTCCTCCAATGAAGATCTTCCCATCGCCGTTACGAAGGGCGACTCCAGTCGCATAATCGAGTGAACTGCCGATGCCGGTTGACTGGATTCCGTCGCCGGCAAACGACAGATCCAGCGATCCATCCGTGTTGTATCGAGCGACAGCGAAGTCACCGTTGCTGCCGTTGTCCATGAAGCCTGAGACGACCAGCTTCTGGTCACCCTGAATCGCAACTCCTGTGGCGAAGCTGTCGGACAGTCCGACGGTTGTCGTCAGCTTTCCATCACCATCAAACGAACCATCGAGACTCCCGCTGGCCGTATATCGCGCCAGCGCGAATTGTGTCCTGCTGCCGGTGTAGGCCAAACCAGCGAGAACGATGCTTCCATTGCTCTGCAGCGCCATTCCATTGGATCGAGCGTGTGACGTTCCAATTGAGGTTGTGACTTTGCCATCGCCATCGAAGGATGAGTCCAGAATACCGGCCGTTGTATACCGAACGACGGCGAAGTCATCGTAGCTGCCATTGTTCGAATATCCGGCGACGACAATTCGACCATCAGCAGGCTGAACGGCAACGCTTGTCGCATAGTCGTTGCCAGACCCAATTGCAGTGGTATAAGACAGGTCGACATTCCCAGTCGTTGTGTAACGAACTACAGCGAAGTCAAAGTTGTTCCCATTCCAGCTGCAGCCTGCTACTACGATCTTGCCATCAGGCTGAATGGTGACACTTGTCGCATAACTGTCTGTTGTGCCAACTGCGGTCGTTTGCTTTCCGTCGCCGCTGAACGTTGTGTCGAGCGAACCGTCGACATTGTAACGTGCGACGGCGAAGTTCCTGTAAAACCCTGTGTTGGAAGCATATCCAGCGACAACAATCCTGCCGTCAGGCTGGATCGCAACAGCGGCCGCTTCATCATTCGACGTTCCGAAAGACGTCGTCAGTTTTCCGTCGCCGCTGAACAACGTGTCGAGGGTTCCGTCGATGTTGTATCGAGACACGCCGAAGTCATAATTCGCTCCATTGTGGCTGGATCCGACAGCGACAATCCTGCCATCGTTCTGCTGCACGGCGATTCCGCGACTGCCGTCCGCCGAACCTCCAACGTCTGTCGTGACAATCCCGGCTCCGCCAAATGCTGAATCCAGTAGTCCGGCCGTGAGCAACGAGCGTGATTCCAGTCCTTCGACCTGGAACTGAAGGCAGGACCTCCGGCGTGATCTGGATCGGCGCAAATGGGAACCCAGCAGCATTTCTGAAAACTCCACAATACCTCGGCGTGTTTCAACCCTCTTTCCTGGTATCCGGGCTCAAAGCAGATTGGTACACAGAGATTCCGGAAGATTGGCTGACTCAACGACTGCGCAGCGAGTCTGCACAGGGTTCGCGCACGTCTTCGTACGGTCGCTGGGGCTGCTGATCGCACCCATTTCCCTCGAGACTATTCAAGGGTGACCAGGGCTTCGGCTTCCCTCCGAAACTGCTGAAGTTCTTCGGAGTGTGAGGGCTGATTGTCATAGGCTGTGATGGCATCCGACATCCACTTGCGAGCCGTTATGCGATCCCCAAGCTGCCAGTAACACATTGCAACAAACAGACTGTTGTCGATCTGGTGCGACGCTGGGGCCAGAGACATGCTCTTTGTCAGGGGCTCGATCGCATCTCGGAAGCTCCCCTCGCGGAACAGAGCCACGCCCAGCGTATTCTGAAGATCCGCGTTCATCGGCGATAACTCCAATGCCCTGGACGCCAGACGAACCGCACAGGTTGCTTCGGCATTGCTGCAGTCCGCCCGTTTGACGAACTGCCAGGCAAGCCGATCGAGGTCGCCTTCAGGGATGTCGTCAAGGCTTACCAGTGCATCAATTCGGCTGACAGCTTCATCAAACAGTTGTTGCCTCGCATACTCACTTGCAATGAGTACTCCTCGACGATTTCTGAATCGTAAAGCATCTCTTTCAACGAGGCCCCCATCGTCCAGGACCAATGAAGAAACACTCATCAACGGAGTCGATTGCGGTTCGTCGACGGAAAGTTCCCAGCCAAGCCCGATCGACTTCAATGTGTTGCTGATGGAGGCAAGATTCCAGAGAAATACACTTTGTCGAGAATCACTCAGAGTCGCCACAACTGAGTCGCTGCCAATAACTGCCACCGGAGTACCCGCAGGCTGTTCAGTGCACGGGAGTCTTGCCAACGTCCTCGCGGTTTCGATGTCAACGATCCGCAAGTCGTTTGCTGCTACCGTGGCAACCATGAAGTTCGAGCCCTTAAACAGCGCAGGACGTCTGCTGACCACCTTCCCGGGAAGAAACTTCGCGGGACGCCATGTCTCCGTGTCGATGATCCAGTAGCCCTCAGACAGCGTCTCGAAGCCTTCGCTGACGACCAGCCAGCGATCATCGGCAGAGAATCCAAACCGATACATCGGAGTCTCGTTAACAGACCGTGGGAATACTTCAATGCGTTGTTGCGTTCTTGCATTCCACACGAAGATCGCCCGCTGCCCAGCACAACTTGCCGCCAACCACTCACCGCTGGAACTCATTGCCAGATCATCAACGCGAGAGTTCCCTGGAATCAGCAGGTTCACAGTCGCAGAAGCCGCACCCGAGCCAGCATCCCGAACGCGAATCTCTCGAGTCACGATATCGAAGCTAACACGCGTCTGCCCGTCATGAAACCACCACTCCGGCCTCGTAATCTCTGACTCTGGTGCCGCATCTATTTTGGCTGGAGGACCGCACTGAAAAGTCAGACTACTCCCGGTCGACGTTTTTGAAACTGGCCAGCGGTAAGCTTCGCTGGAATGCAAAGTGATGAAACTGCCGCCATCCTTGCTAAACCGAAGGCCGATCACTTCATTCAAGCGCAAATGGTGCAACCGCCGCCCCGAAGAAACATCCCAAAACACGATGCCGTCGGTATGACAGGTCACCATCAACTTTTCATCTGGACTGAAGACGACAGACTCAATGATCTGGTTTGAAGAGGCAATTGACGGATGCAACGGAAGTTCGTCAAATTTCCTGACATGGTCCTCGTGAAGAAGCCTTCCAATGCCCACCTCAAACTTTTCACTTTCGCCGTTTGCAAATGTCACCCTGCCGTCATCAGTGAACCCCAGAATCCGTTTTGACGTCAGGAGTACCGGGCGGCCGGAACTCGTCTCCCAAATCCTGCTTGTCCCGTCAATCGAATTGCTAAATAGCCAGTTTCCATCCGGACTGAATTCACAATTCAGTATCCTCCCTGGATGTCGAGGCGTGCGAACCAGGAGCCTATGATGCTTCACGTCCCAAAGCTCGATGCTTCCGTCGGTTCGCCCAAAAGCGAGTCGCTGGGCATGACTGCTGAACGCGATTGACAAACGGACTGGTTCCCCCGATTCGAGGGGCATTACCAAGCGATCCTCACCCCCCGTTTTGATGTCGACCGTCGTGGCTGAAGTCTCACCAGCCGGACGATGATGAATCACCAGGAGCTTCTCCCCATCCTCGTTGAAGCAGAAGTCCCCCGGTTTCCAACTCAGCCGGATCCGTGCTGTTTCCCGCCCATCGAGGAGATCCCAAATTACGAGATGGTCCTCCAGGTCCTGATACACAATGACATGCCCGTTGGAATGGTGGTGCCTTAAAGTTCGAGCTGGACTCGCTTGAATGGAAACCGTGTGAACGACCTTCCAGGTCTCTGACTCTCGACACACAAGCACTGGCGGTTCTCCCGCCCGAAAATACGTTACAAAAAGAAAGGCCCCGGTGGCTGAAAACTCCGGGACGGCGGATGTGCACGGAAACGCCGGAGATGGCAGCCGCGTGATCGCCTGCCAATCATCCGTTCGGCGAATCTGCAGGCTGAAATCACCGTCAGGTTTATAGAGCACCGGATGTGAAGGAACCTGGCTGTTGCTACCGAGCAATGACGACTGTACCTGAACAAATAGTGTGCCCGCTGGATTGAAGACCCCGGGACCAGTGAGCGGGAGAGCGAAACGCGACTCTACCTTCAAGTCCGTGAGTTGTACCGCTGTTACCGCTGCGTCGGTAAGCTGATCGCGAAGTACCGCAGAAGGCTGCATGGCTGCTGCCATTGCAATCTCCCGAAGACTGTTCAGCCGTTGTCCCTCCTGTCCGCTTTGCTGAATGTAAAGTGCATTCGCCAGATGTTCTCGAATTCTTGATTCCTTCTCAGCAGCCTGCGCACGTTCCAGTAGGAGTTCATTCTCCCGACCAGCCTTCACAGCCAATCCATACTGATGGATGGCCTCGTCGCGCTCAGTACGAACGGCGTTGGCAATCCATCCTCCCACAAACAGCACCACAGCCAATATCGAAAGCGTACTCATCAGAATTGCCAGCGCGCGGTTTCGTCGACACCAGCGCCAAAGCCGCTCCGAAGGACGGGCGCGGCGAGCATGCACTGGTCGGTCTTCCAGAAACCGCCGTAAGTCCCCTGCAAGTTCCGACGCGGACGAGTACCGATCAAGGGCGTCTTTCGAGATGGCCTTCAACACGACCGTTTCAAGATCCGCCGGGATCGACGCGTCGATCAGGCGAGGACGTATCGGGTCGACTTCGGAAATGACATTCAACAGCTGCTCTCGCCGAACACCGTCAAACAGCGGTCGAAGCACCAGCAGTTCATACAGTGTCGCGCCAAGACTGTAGATGTCACTCGACAGGTCCGATATGCCCTTCAGCCTTTCCGGAGCGAGATATCTGAGGGTCCCGACGATGTCTCCGGGATTTGTCAGTTCATCGCTGTCATCCGATTTCGCAAGTCCAAAGTCCGTGACCCAGACATTCCCTTTCAGATCCAGCAACAGATTGGCAGGTTTGATGTCGCGATGAAGCACTCCCTGGTCAGCCGCGTACTGCAATGCTTCCGCCACCTGAATGCCAATACGAGCGACGCTGTGCCAGTAGGCCAGCCCGCCTCCCTGAACCGTGCTGGAGATTCGTGAATCCGTCGCTCCAGTCGCTGCGCCTCCCGTGGAACCAGAGGAAGCGGCTGATTCCGGTTTTCCCGAGTCTCCTGGTTCAGCACTTTCGACGGCCCTTGATGGAGTCACCACAGGATCAGCAGCGTTCGAAGATTCAGGTGACTCCGGTCGAACAAACACTCCAGACACTAAGCACGTGGCAAGGCACGCGGCCGAGTCTCGCCTGGGTGACGTGTTACGACCAGCCGACTTCTGTGGATTTTCTTCACCGGACTCTTGCGCAGGCTCGGGACCTTTGTCGCCGCGGTTCGTCTTCGACATCTTCTCAGACCGAAGTCGCCGGACTTCATTCGCGACCTGATCAAGTGCCAGTCCCTGAATAAACTGCATTGCATAGAAATGCACACTCTCGATTTCACCCGCTCCGAAAACCGGCACGATGTTCGGGTGCTGCAATTTCGCTGCGGCTCGAACTTCCCGTTGAAATCGCTGCAGGTGTTTTGGATTCTGCATTGACTGGTGTGGCAGAATCTTCAACGCCACATGGCGACCGAGCGATTCCTGAATGGCCTCATAGACGATTCCCATACCACCGCGGCCGACTTCGCGCAGGATGCGGAACTCTCCCAGCTGTTCGGGAGCTGCAGAAGTTTCCAGAGGGACGAGTCGGCTCCTTACGTCCGAGTCATCTCCCTGAGATCGCGCCTGTTCCAGCATCACCAGTGCCGGAAACAGAGATCGAATTTCCTTTTCAAGCTCCGGATGCCGCAGGACGTACTCTGTCAGCGCTGGGCGTTCCCCAAGCCGATAGCGAGCGACAAAGTCTTCCGCCAGAAGATCAATCGGATTGTTGTCGTCGCTGTTCACTCGGACCTGTCAATCCTTACTCCTGCAGCCCCGGGAACTCATCCAGGATTTCTTTCATCCGTTTCAATGCTCGCACATACCGATTGCTCGCAGCCGCCTTCTTTAGTCCCAGCGCGATGGCTGTTTCTTCATTCGTCAGCATTTCAAAATGGCGAAGCGTCAGCACTTCCCGATCAACCGCATCCATGCTGTTGAGCGCTTCCTGAATCCGAATCTGGATCTCGGCGCGATGCGCAGCGTGACTTACCGAAGTCAGTCGCCCCATTAAATGCTCCGCCAGCGAAACCGATGATGCGGCAGGCAGTGGTCCCGAGTACAGCGATACTTCTGCTCCCGCACTCCGCATCGTCGCCCCAAGGTGCTTCCGATGAAGATCCACAAGCCGCTGAGCTGTCAGGAATCGCAGCCAATGGAAGAAGGGCATTGGTGGATCCGCGACATATTCCGCAAAGCGTCGCTCACAGTCCAGCCATGTGTCCTGAAGCACGTCCGACGGATCAACGCGGGCACTGAGCCGGCGATCTATTCGCAGCTGCACCATTTTCTTCAGCCGTGTTCGGTGCTTTTGGAATTGCTCCGCCAGGTCTGCAAATTCTGAAACATGCCCGTCCGGCACTTGTTTTTCCTCGGCTTTCGGGGGAATCGAGCGCGTCCTGGTTGTTATCCGGCTTCATCAGGCCGTTGTCCACTCCTTTTCTCACTCGATTTCTGCCGTGGTGACCGACCACCCCCGAAAGTTCATTGTTCCTGCCCCGTCGGGCTTCACTGGTTACTTCGAAGCAACTCTTCCGGTACCAGCGTTCGAAATTCCGGAGCAAGGTTTTGCTTCGACGGCGATTCCTTCACATCGGCCGGATTCGTGAAGTCGATCGTTCGCACACTGCCGGGTTCGACAACGAACAACTGTCCGGAGTTTCGAGCCCACAGGATCGCATAATTCGCCTGACCGTCCGGGAGATGGATCTCGTACGGTGAGTGCGGCGATGCGACTTTGGGATCTGGCGAAAGGAAGAGAATCTGTGCATTGTTGGTACGAATCTCCGGCGCTCCGAATCGCTCGACGCTCGTCACCTGCTGAACGGCAAGGTGCACAAAGTCGCTCAGCACATAACGTCCAGGACCGATCGCGCGACGAGGCTTCGTGGCTGCATCCGGATCGGCCGGCAGCACTTTGAAGTTCGTTTCACCAGTTGCCAATGTCACGCGGAACAACGGAAGATGTTCTCGTTCCTGCAGCCGAACGGTGAGATTCTTCAACGCGTCTGGCGACGCGTCATTCAGAAAATCGGTGACCTCGGTATATGTCGGATACTCTCCGAAAATCTCATTCGTAATGCGGAGGATCATCTGCCTGCGATCGGTCGATGAGGATGGCAGTGGAGCTTCCAGGGCAACCCGCTCGGCGATGTTGATCTTACGCAGTTCGGCGGGTTCCTTCGGGTCATCGGGGCGAGTCCAGCCCTGCTGATCGAAACGCACGGTGGTCGTGAAATGAACTTCGTTGCCGACCGTGGCTTCAATCCAGGCTCCGACTGCGCCCGTGCTGCGTTCTTCCTGATATTCTCCAGCGCCGATTCCGATTCCGTGACCTGGAATCTCAACATAGTGTCCGGGTTCCAGGCGAAATGTTGCCATTGGCGTAATGCCCGAATACCAGGTGCTGCCAACGTTGATTTCCTGACCAGCCGCATCGCGAGCCTGATGCCGGTCGTCCTGGTGCCACGTTTCCGTTTGAAACATGATGGGACGCAGGCCGCCGTTGTGAAACAGCACGCGTGACTTCAGCACAGTACCCAGTGAATACGAATCGGCTGAAGGGTCGAGCACCCACGCGACTCGCAGCCCGTTTTCAGCGGGCTCACCCCATGCGGCGTTCCGGAGTGATTCCGGCAGAGGCGTTCCGGATTTGACTCGCCGCATATCACCGAACTCCAGCGGAAGTTCGGCCCAGCCCAGCGGCGCGGTGTGCAGTTCCGCGGTCTTGTCGAGCAGTGCAATGACGTCCGCCACGCCCCAATCGTGATTCACATCGTAGCTCGGCAACAGCTCAGCCAATGCAGGCGTTGCATTGTCTTTCGGATATTGTTTAATGAACTCTTCGATCTTCTGTCGCACGGTACCAAGTAACGCTCCGGGGATTTTTCCATCGCTCCGCGCGAACCGCTTCCATTTGGTGATGAGTGATGCAGTGGCTTCATGTTTAGGTGCTGCCGCTGGTTCCGGATGCGAGTCTTTGAAATCACTTCTCTCTTTCGTGGACACGAGAATGCGCGTCGCACCGGTTGTCAGTTCGCCGACGAAAGAACGAATCAACGGCCGCTTCTGAAGCCGTTCGACAAGTCGCGTGAGCGCATCAGGCGATTTGTCGCCAACAAACGTGGCGATTTCTTCTGCGGTCGGCGGTTCACCGAACATGTCGGCCATCACATGACGGAGTATGAGTTCGCGATCCGTCGAAGACGATGGCAAAGGAGCTTCCTCAGCCACTCGATTCGCGATTGATCGCAACCAGATTTCATCGGGATCCATCAACCTGTCCGGCTGCGGCAGGACTTCTGTCCTCAGATCAACCGAATACGACAGCTGCAGCTCAACTCCCGGCTTTGCAACAATGGCCGCCTCTGTGGAAACCAGAGTAAGGTCGGCAGAATCCAGCAGAGTCACGTCGATTAAGGGGAGCCCGATGTACTGGCCCGGATCAAGACGCACGCGTTTGATGGCGGGAGTACGATCAAACGTACCTGTGTTTGGAATCTTATGAAGTTCTCCTCCCTTCACTTTCGCCCGTGACGGCAGAGTGACCTTCGGCATAATGAACGTCACCGGGGCTGCCCCGGAATTCTGGATCAACAGACGGCTCGTGATGGCCGAGCCGAACGAAAACTCCTTTATCTCCGAGTCAACGAGCCAAGCCGCTCGCAATCCATTCTCCAAAGCTTCACCCCAGACCACGTTGTTGAATTCCGGAGGAAGTGGCTGCCCCATCTGAAAATTCGCCAGCTTCGAGAAGTCGTACTCCTTCAACCTCGCCTTCAATGGCGTCACGCTTGGGATATCGGTGATTTCGTCCAGCAGAGCAATGACGTCGTTCTCCGGCCAGTCGCGAGTAGCATCCAGCCGCTCAATCACTGGGAGGAGCTTCGGTAATGCGTTCGAATGTTCTTCCAAATACTCTTCAAAATGTGTTCTCAGTGATCCGACGCAAGCGCCCGGAATCTTGCCATCCGTTCGGGCCAATCGCCTCCATTGTTTCATTAACCTCTTCGACACTTCGTGTTTGGGTTCTTTCACTACGGCATTGCCTTCCTTACTGTCCTCCTTCAGTGCCGCCGGTGGACCCTCAGGCCGACGTGGTTGTTCCATTCCATTCTCGGTTGCCACGATCGCAGCTCGAAGTGCCGCATTCAGAGTCTCCGGAATGGGTGCCGTCGCGATCTGGTTGCCTTCGTAGCGTGTTTCCTTCACGGCTGCGTTGTTGGTGAAGTCGTAACTGCGAAGCAATCCGGCCTGGCTGACCCAGAGCATCGTCGTGCCGGGCAACCAGCCTGCAGCCCAGGTGTCATAGCCATTTGGCAGCGGCACTTTGGTTGGGACATTGTCCTGTCCCGGCGGATACCAGACGAGATCCGCTTCGTTGAGGAGTGTTTCACCGATGGGCCGACGCGATACGACCAGTCGAATTTCCTCACCAAGGTTGTACCGACCTGGGTTTGTCGCGATGCGGGGTCGAGTCGCAGCTTCGGGATCTTCGGGCAGCACCCGAAACTTGATCTCTCCGCTGCTGATCGGCCCGGCCACGGAGGTGTGCCATGTCCGCGTGGAGAGCACTTTCGCCAGATTCTCCACAGCCTCCGGAGAATTATCCGCAAGAAACCCCGCTGATTCTTCTGGTGTCGGTGAGTTCCCAAACAGGTCCGAGATGACTCGGAACAGGATCACTTCACGTTCTTTGGAGTCGGCCGGCAGCGGCGCCTCACGACGAATTCGCTCAGTGATAAACTTCAGCCACCAGTCTTCATCAACGTTCTCATTGTGGTCGCCTGTCAACAGGATTTCACCGGGCCGAAAGATGATCTCTTCGTCTTCAGCGGCAAGGATCCAGGAACCTGCGCGGACGTTGGACCAGTCTTCCAGTTCTTTCTTCTGCGGTCCGATACCAATACCCGGCGCGTTGACTTCGCAGTATTCCCCGGGATGCAGACGAAACGGTTCCGGGCGTCCGATGGTTGTCCAGAATGTCGACGTCATCGAAACCCTCGTGTCACCGGCCGTCGCGGCCTTATGTTCGGGCTGATGGAAACTGCGAGTCACAAACATGACTGGCTTGTCACCCGAATTGTGCAGGATGACTCGCGACTTCAGTGATGAGCTTCGATGATATTTCTCCGCACGCGGCTCCAGCATCCAGGCCATTCGCAATCCGCCAGGCAAGGTCTCTCCCCAGTTGAGATTGCTCATGGACGCTGGGATTGGCATGCCTCGCTGCAGTGTGTTTTCTCGAATGGCATCCATCGTGCGTTCAAGAGGAATGGTCGATACAGCAGCGATGTCATCAAACAGCTTTGCGACATCGGCCTGCTTCCAGTCGCCCTTGTGTTCGAAACGCGCAACCAGTGGCTGCATCTTCTTTGCATACGCATCGCCATACTGATCGCCGGAATTAAGCCTGATGAATTCCTTCACAAGATCGTGGAGTCGACTGATCAATCCGCCTGGGATGTCTCCATTGAGTCGCGGATGATCGATGCAGTGGCGAAACAACACCTGTCCTTCTTTACTTCGAGGCAATGCGGCAATCGCTGCATAAGCTCCTCGTGTAGCCGGGGCTTTCAACTTGCCAGTCCATGCTCCCTCCGGCGCGTGGACGATGTTGAGCACCGCGAATAATGCCTGACCCGAATCCTTGAGAATGCCTTCCGCAAGCGAGTCGCCTTCGCTGTGTCCCTGGTCATCACCCGTGTCCAGTATGTCCATCGACAGCATCTGGCGAGGCTGCAGGACAAGATCTGTCTTGGTGGACTTTGCATTCTGAATCCCGAACAGAATTTCTCCGTTATCCTGCAAATACAACTTACGTCCTTCGACATTGGCAGCGGGAGTGTCCGTTTCCTGAATGGCTGTGTCGCAAAACCGAATCGGCTGATCCGACACATTCTGGATCACCAGAAGGACCCTGCGTTCCTTTCCGAGTTTCCCGTCCGTCGCTGTTGGGCGAATGCTGACCGCAGCTCGCAGTCCGTTAATTGGCTCGCTCCAGTCCAGATGCTGCTCACGGAACCAGATCTCCGTTTCTGAGGACAGCGAGAAGACCGGAATGAGGGGTTCGTTGCCCCAGCCTTCGGATCGGTCGCCTTCACTGGATGTCTGTGCCGTCGTTGTCTTGGAGTTTTCAGGCGGTACTGAATCCGTCGCGGCCTTTTCGTCCGACTGCAGATTCGCCGCCTGCAACATGGCAATCGGAATCGAAATGATCCCGGCGATCAGCAACGAGACGCACGCAATGAGGTTCGTCATCCTTCGACGATTTTGTTTTTCGCTTAGAACAGCCGTCAGACGACGGTGAAGGGCAGAATTTCGGGCCATGGCCAGACCACAGGCCTGAGTCCATCGCGAGGGACTTAATCGTGTCGCCACGTTCAGCAGGTGTTCGGCATAACTGGATGCTCGCACGCCGCTGGCAAGGACCAGGTCGTCACACGCGCGTTCCCGTTCCACATGCATACGCCACGCCGCCAGCCAGATCAGCGGATTGAACCAGTACAAAGCACACACGACCTGAGTCAGCGACAGAACAAGCAAATCGCCACGACGGATGTGGGCCAGTTCGTGCAGCAACACCGACTGCAGTTGCTCGTCAGTCCAGCCAATGGCTTCCGTAGGCAGCTGCAGCCGCGTTTTCCAGAGCCCCCAGACGACAGGAATCGATCGATGCGGATCCAGCAGCAAGTGCACGGGCCGATTGACACGCAGCACCGTCTTTGCCTGAAGAAGAGCGGCCTGTAATCGCTGAGCTTCGGATTTCTGTGAGCCGCACGGCGCTAGCCGCGGTTGTTGATCCGCAATACTGCCTGCGAACATCCTGTGATCGGCCGTTGGGGAGTTACTCGGAGGGCTGACGCCCTGCCGCTCGCCCGGAAGTATCTCAACCATGACGGATCGTCGTGCCGATCGCCGCAACAATACCGAGGCCAACACCAGACGACTGGTAAGCAAGAGACAGCCCCCCAACCAGACTCCGATGAGCCATGCCATCCAGGAAATCCTGCGATCGGTCGCAGCCGGTGGTTCGTCGATATCGGTGCGACGGATGTCAGAGCCTGACAGTGATGGCCGTTGAACCGTTTCAACCACCACATGAGAAGCAGGATCATGGGACAATGACGGCAAATCGACATTCGAAGGAGTCATCTCCACCGGCGACACCGCTCCGCTCGGCGCGACGAACGCTGGCAGCACTGTGGTCACCACAGGTTCGCTGGAACGCAACCACGTCGGGAGAACTCTCCAAGCCGGCAGCGCCAGTGAGAGTACCGGCATCACGAGAAGAAGCCCCATCGCAGTCGACCAGACGAAGTGCCGAGTCGCCGCGGATTCTCGCCGCAACACGATGCAGGCCGTTCCGCCGAGCAGCAGCACGACTGTTCCTTTGATGGCCGAATCCACCAGAGGAAATATCACCAAACCACCAAGCGCCGTGAGAACCGAAATCAGACGATTCATCTCAACGTCCCTCCGCACGGGCTTGTTCGATCAAGGCAATCAAGCGCTCACGCTCTTCGTCAGTGACGCTGTCTTTCCGCGAATGCAGATGTGCCGCAAGTGCTTGCTCCAGCGAACCGCCGAAGAATGTTTCCAGCACACTCTGAAACGCGTTGCGTCCGGCTTTGGCTTTCGTTTCGCGCGGCGAGTAGATCACTTCGCGGCCATTCTCACGCCGCTTGAGATGCCCTTTTTCTTCAAGGATATGCATCATCCGCCGAACAGCCATGGCCGTCGGGGCATCGGGAATCGACTCAACCACCTGATTGACGGTGGCTTCTCCCAAAGCAAACACGGCATCCATAATCTGCCGCTCACGCCTGCTGAGATCCGCGGGCTTTGGCATCGATACACTCTCCTGTGCGAACCAACGAAGCTGTGTGCGCTAAATTATTAACCAATCGCGCAACAGTTCGCAACAGGGATTCGTTAACTTTTTAACGATCGTGTCTGTAGATCCTCTCTGCCGGAGAGGATTTTCGCCGAAAGGCGAACCCTGGTCTGAAGTGAACTTGATGCAAAGCGTCGTGGGTCGACGCAAAGACGTGGTGATGCATTGTTCCACGTCGGCGCGGCAGATTTTGGCACCTCAAACGGTCGCTGGTCGCGGTGGGACCGCGAAGTGCTGTCCGGCAGACAGCACCTACTGTAGATCCTCTCTGCCGGAGAGGATTTTCGCCGGCAGGCGAACCCTGGTCTGCAGTGAACATGATGCCAAGCGTCGTGGGGCAATGCACAATCGTAACGGTGCCTTGTCCCACGTCATCACTGCAGACTGTGGCACGTCAAAGGGTCGCTGGTCGCGGCGGGGCCGCGAAGTGCTGTCCGGCAGACAGCACCTACTGTAGATCCTCTCTGCCGGAGAGGATTTTCGCCGAAAGGCGAACACTGATCTGCAGTAAACATGATGCCTGACGTCACGGGGCGATGCGCAGACATCGCGGTGCATTGATCCACGTCGTCGCTGAAGACACTGGCACGTCAAAAGGTCGCTGGTCGCGGCGGGACCGCGAAGTGCTGTCCGGCAGACAGCACCTACTTCGGATCCGTCACAGCTCATGTCCGAGCGCGACGACGATTTCCCATGAGTCGTCTCGACGCTTCATCGTGTAAGAAAAGCCGAATCGGGAGATCTCATTACCAGCTTCGTCAAATCGAATGAACTGGCCCATGAGGATCGCAAGACTCTGGCCGAGTTTCTGTACCGCCAGAGTAGGAATCTCTGTCCTCGCATAATTCTGGCTGCGAGCCTGAGCCACAAGGCCAGTGACGATCTGAGTCGCTTCAGCCGCCGATGTCACCGGGACGACGCCCATCGGCGAAACGAACACGCATGGAAGTCCATAGAACTTCACGACGTTTTCCGGAACCAGCGACTCGAATGCTCTCACGTAGGCGTTCAAAACATCTTCCGGCGTTGATGTCGCCATGGTTCCACCTCGACCTTGTAAGCTACTTGCTAAACAGCGCGTCCACGAAGCCGATCGGGTCGAAGAGTTCGATGTCGTCGACCTGTTCTCCGACGCCGATGTATTTCACGGGGAAGCCCATGTCCTGGCGAATGGCTACGACGACACCACCGCGGGCTGTGCCGTCGAGCTTCGCAAGAACAAGGCCCGTGCAGCCGATGGCCTGGGAGAAGCTCTTGGCCTGGCTCAATCCGTTCTGGCCCGTCGTGGCATCAATCACAAGAAGACTCTCATGCGGTGCATCCGGAATGATCTTCTGCATGACGCGCCGAATTTTCGTCAGCTCGTCCATCAGATTCTTCTGAGTCTGCAGGCGGCCGGCGGTGTCAACGATCAAATAGTCCGCTCCCACCTCAACCGCTTTCTGAACGCCTTCGAACGCGACGGCGGCCGGATCAGAATTGCTCTCCTTGCGCACAATCGGGCAGCCGAGTCGCTGTGACCACATCGTCAACTGTTCAACAGCTGCAGCACGGAACGTGTCGCCGGCTGCCAGAACAACTTTGTTGCCATTCTTCATCAGCAGGTTCGTCAGCTTAGCGATCGATGTCGTCTTCCCGACGCCGTTCACGCCAGCGACCAGAATCACTGTCGGTCCTGAGGCGGCCTTCTTCAGCGGCGACAGAGGATTCGTGAGATCCCAGCGAACATCATTCGTTCCCTTCAGCAGCTCTGTCAGCTCTTCACGAACGGTCTTCCAGATGGCATCGACGTTGACCGTGCGTCCGCCATGCTCCGTACGCAGCTTCTCCACAATGCGAGTCGACGCGGCGACGCCCATGTCGGTACGAATGAGTCGAGCTTCAAAGTCCTGAAGCAGCTTGTCATCCAGAATATCGCCGGACTTGAACAGGTCACGAATGTCCGTTCGCAGAATCTGCTTTGTCTTTTCAAGACCACGTTTCAGGCGATCAAACAAGCCCATGATGTGTCACACGATCGAAAGAAAAAGGAATGAACCTGAGCAATCCAGAATGAATCTGACAACGAGCCAACCGGCACCGCTCACGACGCAACCGTTAGCTCTTTGCCGTGATTCGGCGGAAGCGTTCCCATGCATCGTCCCACGCGTCCGCATTCTTCGGATGAAACTCCGTAATGGCTTCGGAACGACGAACGACGTCGCGAATCTCGCTAAGATTGCTGACGTCTCCGGCAGACATGGCCTGAACCATCACATTGCCCAGAGCGGTGGCTTCGACGGGGCCCGCAATGACGGGAACTCGACACGCGTCCGCTGTGAACTGATTCAGCAGGGCATTTTGAGCACCACCGCCGACGACGTGAATGACCTGCACTTTGACACCGGTCATTTCTTCCAGCCAGCCCAGGACCATTCGATACTTCAGAGCCAGGCTTTCCAATGCACAGCGAACGAACTGGCCTTCGTCTTCCGGAACCGGCTGACCTGCTCGACGACATTCTGAGGCGATTGCTTCCGTCATGTCCGCCGGTCGCAGAAATTCCGGGCAGTCCGGATCGACAAGCGAACGGAACGGTGTTGCTCCAGCGGCCTTGCGAGTCAACTCGGCATAGTCAGCCTTCAGGCCTCGTTCTTCAAACGCGACTTTGCAGCGCTGAACCAGCCAGAGTCCCATGATGTTCTTCAGCAGGCGATACGTGCCATCGATACCACCTTCGTTCGTCACGTTGCGCTGAAGAGCCTGTTCGGTCAGAACAGCATCCTTCACTTCGACGCCCATCAGCGACCATGTCCCGCTGCTGATGTAAGCCCAGTCCGGGTTGCCAGTGTGAGACGTCGGAACGGCAGCGACGGCCGAACCTGTATCGTGCGTCGCCGGGGCGACAACTTTCACGCCCGTCAGATTTGTGTACTCGGCAACGTCTCTGCGAAGTCCTCCCAGTTGCGTTCCCGGTGATACGATGTCGGGAAACATCTGAGTCGGGATGTCCAGCTTTCGCAGCATGTCGTCGGCCCATGTGCGAGTCGTCGCGTTCAGCATCTGCGTCGTTGTCGCATTCGTGAACTCGACAACGCGGCTTCCGCTGAGACACCAGTTGAAGAAGTCCGGGATCATCAGGAATCGTGTTGCCTGAGAAACCAGTTCCGGATCTCGCTCACACATCGCCAGCAGCTGGTACAACGAATTGATCTGCATGAACTGCAGACCCGTCTGAGAAAAAATCTCTGACCGGGAAACTCGCTGCAGCGCTTTGGCCAGCATTCCGTCCGTTCGCGAATCGCGATAATTCCAGGGCTGCCCCAGCAACTCGTCGTTGCGGTTCATCAGCACGAAATCCACGCCCCAGGTATCAACGCCGATGGTGGTGATCGAATTGCCATAGCGAGCCGCCGCTTCGCGCAGACCGTTCTGGATTTCCGACCAGAGCCCCACAAGATTCCATCGCAATGTTCCGCCCAGCCGAACAGGGCCGTTGCTGAACCGATGAATCTCATGAAGGGACACATGGCGGCCATCGAATCGCCCCGCCATGATTCGGCCACTTTCCGCGCCCAGGTCGACTGCCAGATACGTCTTTTCCAACATGTTTTCGCCAAATTCTGCTGCGTGGGATACCTTCCGGAGGCCGCGCGCGACTGGTGCAGCGGCATTCTGTCCTGCCACCGGAGCGGCAAATGATAGCGGTCAGCCGGGCAATTGTCTCAACAATCAGCCGGTTGTCCGATTGAATCAAGTGCATGGGAAAACGGAGTTCATCAAAATGGTGGGAAGCACCGCCAAACCTCCCTCCGGCTTTCCACTTTCCGCTTTCCGCTCTCTCCATCACCGTCCCTGCCACGGTTACACTACCCGGCATGTGGCAGCGGCTGACAATCTTCTTCCTCTTCCTCCCAATCTTCGCTGCGGTGTTTCCGCGCGAAGTCGCAGCTCAGGAATTGTCGGACGGTGAGCCGGAGTTTGTGCTCCAACTGCGCCGACGAGGCCTGACGGAACTGGCGGAGACTCATTGTCGACAGCAGCTGGCCGCTTCGACTTCCGCCCAGTTGAAGACTCGCTGGCAGCTGATGCTGACGGATTGTCATGAGGATCATCTGTGGTCCGTCAGCAGTGCTCAACGAGCCGACTATGTGACGATGGCGGCTTCGCAGATCACAGACTTCATCAGGGAACACAAGCCCGGGCGAAATGAGGATGTTGAACTTCAGGTTCGCCAGATCGAATTCCTCTGCGTCGCGGCCAGGATCGAATGCCTTCAGGCCAGCCCCATTGTCTCTGACCCCGACCGAACGTACGCGGTTCGAGTCACAAGTCATGTGGAGTTTGGCAGGGAAGTCTGTCGCCAGGCGCGCGAGCTGCTGACGATCCTTCAAAAGCAGATCGAACAGTATCGTAAGGAACTCGATCAGGATGTGGTGCGAGTTGCCCGGTATCGGCTTCGTTGCGCGGAAGCTGATCTTCTGCTGAGTCAGATTCTTCTCGGTGCAGTGCCAGCAGATTCACTGGCAGAACTTCAGACTCAGGGCGAGCAGCTCCTTCGAAGCAGCGGTGAGCCAGATCGATTCCGTGTGCGACGCATGATGGCGGAAGTGATGCTTGCCAGCCGCGATTTTGTTGCCTTCGAGTTGCGACAAAAGAACGCCGCGGCGGAAGCACGCACCAGCGACGAACGACTTTCTGCTTTGACACTTCAAATGCAGGCGATGCTGCTTCAGGGTCAGCCGTCAGAAGCCCTTCAGCTGATGCTGGATGCTCCTGCGGAGCTGGAGATTATGCTTAGCCCTGAGGTGCAGGTGTTGAAGCTTCAGGCGTTGCTGCAGCTGAACGAGCTTCTGCATCAGCTGACTGATGATACAAAAGAACGACGCGACTCACTGCAAAAGACGGTCGATGAGTTTCTACCGCTGCAACGACGTCTGCAGAGTCAGCTCACCGGAGTCTGGGCCGATCGAGCCCGTCGGATTGGTCAGCGATTCGATTCGGTACAAAAGGTCGGTCCGGATGGTGCGACTGCGATGGAGTCTATCACGGATCAAATGGCTGCAGGACAGTTCAAGGAAGCTCACGCAGCCTTGATCGCGCTGGCGGCAAAGCTTCCGACCAACTCGATGATGGCGGCCAACGTTCAGTTGCAGGCGGGCGACCTTTCCATCAAGCAACAGGAATGGACAACGGCCATCACTGAACTTCAGCAGGCCGCAGAACTCTTTGAAACACAAAAGGCCATCGATCGACAGTCTGCCGCCGATCTCCTTCGAATCTTCGCACTCGGTCAGCTGTGGAATACTCAGCCGGACAAAGCGTCGCTCGATCAATATCGAAGTGCGCTGGATCATCACATTCAGCAGTTCGCGGAACAGCAAAGTGTCGTCTCCGCTCACGAATGGCGAGCCCGCCTGCTTCGTGAACAGGAACCACTCAGCGCGGCTCGTGATGTGATTGCGGCCATTCGATTCACGCAAAAGGCTGCAGAGGCAAAAGGAACGGCGGTCACTGTTTCTGCGGACGAACTTCGACGCCTGTGCGTTCTGGCGGAACTGATTCTTAGCGACGCCGGGACGTCCAGTTCTCAGCATGTGGAAGAGCGGATCGAACTTCAAACAGAGTTCGATCAGTTGGCGGCAGTGGTGTTGCCCACAAGGCCGGTGACCGAGAATTCCGCTACGGCCAATCGGGATTTTGTCCGACAGCTGTTTGATGCGTATCTGCTGGGTCGAGTTTTCTGGAAGTCGACGAGCACTTCGACTCCGCCCGCTGACTTGAAAGAAGTCGCTCAGCAGGCCACGGCCATTCTTTCAACGATGCCTCCTAACGCTTCAACGCAGACCGCGCCAAAGAACGATGCTCAGGCCGAACTTCAACGGCTGACCATTCGAGCCGACGCCATTCTGCGGTGCATTCGTATTCTTGCATCAATACGTCGACTGGAAGCAGAAACGGCCACGGGGGAGGATCGTCGCATCCTTGCTTCGCTGGCAGAGAATCATCGTGACTGGCTTGCGACCATTCTTCAAAATCAGATCCTGGGAACAACTGATAAGCCAGAACCAGGAGATCGCGCACTGGCGAGCTTTGTTCTGACGTTGATCACAGCCAAGCCCACAACACCATCATCCGTGAGCGCAGCGGACACTGCACAGACTCTCGAACGCCAACTGGATCAGCTTCCCGTCGTGCTGTCGCTCACTGCAATCGCTGAGCAGCCGGCGATTGCGAATGTGTATTTGCAAAAACTGACAAGCCAGCCTCTGACAGAAGCACAAACTCAGAAACTCGCCACAACACTTGCGGAATCAGGAAGCCCCAGCGGGATCGGTGTCGCTGGGCTTGGGCGGGATTTTTGGCTGAAGCTTCAAAAGCAGTCACGACCGGGACAAACGGTTTGGTTCGAAGCGTCACTGCAACTGGCGATCCTGGAACACAATGCAGGTGCAAAGAAGGAAGCTCTGCGAATCCTTGGTGTCGTGGAAGTCCTTCACCCCGAATGGGGAAACGCTCAACGAAAACAACGAGCTGCCGCACTGAGAGCAGAACTGGAAAAGACTCGATGAGACCTCGCTGGAACCTTTCACCCGGATTGATTGAACAGGCCGCAGCAGCCATCCGCCGTGAGCTGCCGCACAACGTTCAATGGGCTCCGGAAATCACAACCGACTTCAGCAGTGAGTGCATCGCCGCGCTGTTAAAGTCTGGTTCAGCCTCTGGCTCGCACGATGGGCGCTTGTTCGAGGCAAGCGAACAACGTGAGCGAGGAATCGGCAACGAGCCGGCAGCCTCCACCGGGTCAAGGGCTTTTCAGCCCTTGCTAGAATCTTACTCCGTTTCGGGCTCGCAAGGTGCGCGCTTGTTCGAGACAAGCGAACAACGTGAGCGAGGAATCGGCAACGAGCCGGTAGGCTCCACAGGGTCAAGGGCTTTTCAGCCCTTGTTCGCCTGTCGCAACGTCGCGGTTGCACGGGCGATGATCGAACCATTGAGGCAGCTCGCCAACGAGTTCGAAGGGCACACGACGCGAAACCCGCAGATCATCATTCGTTATCCCGTGGTTCACTCGGACGATACAGAACCGCTGGAACGCATCGCGCGCGAATTCGCGGTGGTCATCGTTGTCGATCACTATCGCCACGCGGAGCTGGTTTCAGAAGTCGCAGTTCGATCTGGCCGCACCATTGAGCTGCTGATTGATGTCGACCTGGGATATCAACGCACAGGAGTTCGGCCAGGCCCGGATTCTGTTCTTCTGGCTCAGGCGATCACTCGACTGCCGGGTCTGAAGCTAAGCGGCGTCTTTCTTCGCACCAGCGTTCTTCCGGAAAGCCCGTCGCTGGATTCCGATCTTCGGAACTCCATCACCGTCGGACGACATTGCCTCAAGTTCATTCAGGCTGCTGAGATTGCCTGTGAGCAACTCGTCATGGAAGAGACTCGCGGCCTGTCGATCGAGGAGAACGTTTCGGTCGTTTTGAACTCACCACTTCCTGTCCCACCGGGTTCGATTCAGGAACCCATGCGATCCGAGATCGCCGAACATACAGCCCGCGTGATTGCTCGGCCATCGCTGGAATGGTGTGTGATTGATGCCGGGACCAATGATCTACGGACCATTGAGGTTCCCAACGTTCTTCGACCTGGCGGCGCGACAGTTCGCACCATGGACCGTGAGCAGACAACGCTCAGTCTGGTCGACGAAAGCCTGGATCTTCGAATTGGAGACGCGGTCTCACTGTCATGCAGCCGTTAAACCCCTGTTGAGAATCCCTCATCATTCCCGCACAGGCGGAAATCCCATTTTCAATGAAGCGCCAAAAACACTGGGTTCCCGCCTGCGCGGGAATGACAGAATGGTGAACTTCTTAACTTCTGTCTTGAACTGTGTGCATGCCAGGATCATGATTCCGCACAGTGCCGAGTATTTTGAATGGATTGGCGTGAGAGTTGCTGCCGATTCGGTCAGTGCTTGCATCCCTCCATCAAACCTTCCCCGAAGTCGTTCGACCACATGTCTGCCCCTCAGCCAACTCAGCGCGGTGTGCTTCAACAGGTGATGTGCCTGTTGCTGTGCGTTGCTGCGTGGCGAGGACCGATGCCGGTCATGCATGACCATGCGTCTGCATCAGACAGCGGACATCTTCAGGAACATTGCCAGAACTTTCATGGCAATTGTCAGGCCAATTGCTGCGGCCTGCACTTCCACTTTGCCATGCCGCGGGACGTGTATGGCGATTCGTGCCCGGATTCTGACGACACGATTCCGGAGATTACAACGTTCGCCTGTGCCGCTGGGACTCATGAACTCCAGCTGTCTCCCAGTGACTCGACGCCGTGGATTGACCTGACAGCGATCGTTGTCGACGACGTTGCTCCGGACTACCGCGAATGCCGACTGGATTCATCCCGGCATCAACTTCGCTCATTTCTGTCGACTCTGTGCATCAGTCGATCATTGTCCACAGTCACAACATCGTGGCGGCTGTAGACATCGCTTAACTCGCCTGCATGTCGCTTTCGCAGGTCATTCACTGAACCTCAGCGCGATCCAATGTCAGTCGCGGCTTCGTGACTCCCTGTTCTCTCGCTGACCACTCTGTTCCGGTTCCGCTCTCAGACTTCCTCACGCTGGAAGTGTGTTTTCACGAGCTCAAAAAGGTGACGTATGAAGAACGTCGGATGGTTCAAGATTGCTGCTGGTCTTCTTGTTGTGGGTGGTGCTGCGGCGGGCGGATGGTGGGAATGGTCGCAGTCGGGTTCTGGCGATACTGCGGTGACGAACGAACCGGAAGCCGCCGAAGAAGCGGTCGTCACGGACGTCATCGACCTCCCCACGGAGAAGGTTGCCGCAGCGCAGCTTCAGTTCGCGGCAGCGACTTCCACGGAGTTGATTCATGAGCACGTTGTGCCGGGTCGACTGCAGTACGACGACCGTCAGCACATTGTGCTTCGTTCCGCGACCAACGGGATTATCACGCGACTGCTGGTGAAGCCTGGACAGTCTGTTCAGGCCGGTGATGTTCTGGTGGAACTCAGCAGCCCCGAGGTTGGCAATGCTCGAGCCGATGCGTTGCTTCGCCAGTCAGAACTGAAGCTGGCGATTGAAACACGCGACTGGGAAAAATCAACATGCGACGGTCTGCAGAAATTGTCTGAAGCCATTCGTCGTCGCGATGCCGTCAGCAAGATTCGAAAGGATTTTGAGAACGTCACGCTGGGCCGGTCGCGAGAAACTCTGCTGTCCGCTTACTCCGACCTGCTGCTCGCAGAAACACAACTGGAAGCCGCTGAAGAAAATCAGCGCAACGGAGTGATCTCGACGCGAACACTTGATGAACGAAACAGCAATCGTGACCAGTTTGAAGCCGTGCTGACGGCGTCTCTGGAAGAACAGGCGTTCCTTGCAGGCCAGAGCTGCCGAAAGGCCGAAGCCAGTGTGAAGGACGCGGAACGCAGACTGCGAATCAGTCTGCAGAACGTGCGAACGCTGCTTGGCAATACCGCCGTTCAGACATCCAACAACAGCGATGGCCCACTCGGAGAAAGTGATATTCCTGAAGATCAGTTGTCCCTGGTTCAGCTCAAGGCACCATTTGCCGGCACCATCGAACGTTACAACTTCTCTCAGAATGAACGCGTTGAAGCCGGCGAACCTCTGATGACGCTCGCCGACACAACACGACTCTGGGTCGCTGCCGACCTGCGTCAGCGCGAATGGCGAGCATTGCAGCTGCAGCCGGGTGACAAAGTTCGAGTCATGACGACGCTCGAAGGAATCGAAAACCGCGAAGCGATCGTTCACTTCGCTGGCCGTGAAGTCGACGTTGCGACGAACGCCGTTCCACTCGTGGCTGTGATTGAAAATCCGGATGGTCGACTGCGACCAGGCATGTTTGTTCGTGTGGCGATCCCAGTGAGTGACCCGCGGAAATCTCTTGCGGTTCCGGAATCCGCGATCCTGGAACACGATCGCAAATCATTCGTGTTTTCTCCGGAGAACGATCACACCTTTCGTCGCATTGATGTCGAGCCGGGACTGCGAACCAATGGCTTCGTGGAAATTCTGTCCGGCCTTAAAGACGGTGATCAGGTTGTGGCCAGCGGCGGTTTTCTGTTGAAGAGCGAGCTGCTTCTTCAGGGGGAATCAGAGTAACTGGGTTCGCCCCGTTCCTGTTCCTGCTCGCCTTTACCATTTGTACCGGACACTCTCATCATGCTGGCCCAACTGATCCGTTTGACGCTCGAAAATCGATTCCTTGTGCTCGTCGGCACTGGCCTGATGGCATTGGCGGGTGTGAATGCCGCCATGCATCTGCCGATCGACGCCGTGCCAGACATGACCAACGTTCAGGTCACAGTCATCACCGATGCGGGCTCGCTGTCACCGGTTGAAGTGGAACGCTACGTGACTCAACCGGTCGAAGTCACGATGGGTGGGCTTCCGGATGTCGAAGAGCTCCGCAGCATTTCTCGCTTCGGCATCTCCGTGGTCACGATCGTGTTTGAGGAAGGGACCGACATCTATCGGGCTCGTCAGCTGGTCGCCGAACGCATTTCTCAGGCGTCCTCACTGATACCCGCCGGCTACGGCACGCCGGAACTTGGTCCGCTGACAACGGCTCTGGGTGAGATTCTGCAGTTCGAAGTGCGAGGTGAGGACAAGTCGCCGATGGAACTGCGCACCATCCTGGAATGGGACGTTGCGCCGCGCCTTCGTGAAGTTCCTGGTGTCACGGAGATCAATACTCACGGCGGGTACTATCAGACATTTGAAATTCGCCCCGACCCGGATCTGCTCAGCAGCTATTCGCTGACGTTTGAGCAACTCTTCACGGCACTCGAAGCCAACAACGCCTCCGCCGGCGGTGGCTATGTGGTTCACCAGAATGAGCAGCGATTCCTGCGAGGCCAGGCGCTGGTCACTGGCATCAAGGACATCGAACAAATCGTCGTTCGTCGCGAAACCGGCGGAACGCCTTTGCTGGTTCGCGACGTTGCTGAAGTCTCCATCGCCCCGATGACTCGCCAGGGCGCGGTGACTCGCGATGCACGGGGTGAAGCGGTGACAGGCCTCGTGATGATGCTGATCGGCGAAAACTCCCGTGAGGTCGTTGGACGCGTCAGCGAACGCATTGCGGAAATTCAGAAAACCATGCCGCCCGGTGTCACTCTCGAAATCACTTATGACCGATCTGCATTGATTGGGCGAACCCTTCATACTGTTGTGAAAAACCTGATCGAAGGCGGGGCACTGGTGATTATCGTGCTGCTGGTCATGCTGGGCAGCTTCCGAGCCGGCGTGATCACGGCACTTGCCATTCCACTGTCGATGCTGTTTGCAACCAGCATGATGCAGGTGTTCGGAGTCACCGCGAGCCTGATGAGTCTTGGTGCAATCGACTTCGGCCTGATTGTCGACTCATCCGTGATCATGGTCGAGAACTGCATTCATCGGCTGTCGCACAATTCTGAGGGACGTCGCCACGTTGACATTATCCGTGATGCGGCGATCGAAGTGCGAAAGCCGACGATGTTCGGTGAGCTGATCATCTCCATCGTGTACCTGCCGATTCTGATGCTGCAGGGAACAGAAGGAAAACTCTTCCGACCGATGGCACTGACGGTTCTGTTTGCTCTGCTGGGATCCCTGATTCTGTCGATGACGTTCATGCCGGCGATGGCATCACTGGCGCTGCCTCGCAAGATGCAGGACAAGGACGTCTTTCTGGTTCGATGGATCAAATGGTTCTATCGACCGATTGTGACGCGAGCGATCAGTTATCCGAAGATCACCGCGGCGATTGCGCTCGCCGTCTTTGCCATCAGCATTCCTGTTGGGCAGCGGCTGGGTGGTGAGTTCATGCCGCGACTGGAAGAAGGCGACCTCCTGATTGAAGCCGTTCGACTGCCAAGTGCTTCACTGGAAGGAGCCATCACGATGTCGCAGCAGATCGAAGAGCAGGTCATCACGTTTCCGGAAGTGAAAACGGTCTTCTGCAAAACGGGGCGACCGGAAATCGCCAACGACGTGATGGGCGTTCATCAGACCGACGTCTGGGTTCTGCTGAAAGATCACCACGACTGGCGACCCGGGATGACGCGTGACAAGCTGATTGAAGAACTGTCCGATGTCTTAAATCGCAATGTGCCTGGTGTGGCCTTTGGATTCACTCAGCCCATCGAAATGCGAGTCGACGAGCTGGTGGCTGGAGTGAAGGCCGACGTCGCCGTGCTGCTCTACGGTGATGATTTGAACGAGCTGGCTCGCATTTCCAAGGACATCGAAACAACACTCCGTGGAATCCAGGGAGCTGTCGACGTAAAGGCCGATTATCAGGCCAACCTCACGACGATCACGATTGTTCCTGATCGAGATGCTATGGCTCACTACGGAATTGATGCGCGTCAGGTTATGGATGTCGTTGAAGCCCTGGGCGGACGTCAGGTGGGTACGATCTTTGAAGGACGTGCACGCTTTCCGATTCGAGTACGAATTCCGGATGTCTGGCGTTCCGACATCGAACGGCTGAAGCAGCTGCCCGTCGGAGAAGCGGGTGGCATGCCTGTGCCGCTCGAAGAATTGGCGGACGTGCGAATTGAAGAAACGCCTCCTTCGGTCGACCATGAATCCAATCGTCGTCGCACGTTCGTTTCGGCCAACGTACGAGGGCGTGACGTTGCAACGTTCGTCGAAGAAGCTCAGAAGGCCGTCGAGAAGAACATCCCGATTCCAGCGGGCTACGAAGTGAAATGGGGCGGGGACTTTGAAAACCTCCAGTCAGCAAAAACGCGTCTGATGCTGATCACTCCCGTTGTCCTGCTAATGATCTTCCTGCTGCTCTACACGTCGTTTAAGTCGACTCGCCTTGCGATGTTGATTTTCCTCGCCGTTCCAATGGCTGCCAGCGGTGGAATCTTCGCGCTGAAAATGCGAGGCATGCCGTTCAGCATCTCCGCCGGTGTCGGATTCATCGCACTGTTTGGTGTGGCCGTGTTGAACGGACTCGTCTGGGTTAGCGCGGCAGAACATCTGAGGAAGCGAAAAATCCCGCTGGAGGACGCGACTCGCGAAACAGCTCTATCACGACTGCGACCCGTCTTGATGACCGCGTTCGTCGCCAGCCTTGGGTTCCTTCCCATGGCCATGTCGACAAGCGACGGGGCCGAGATGCAGAAGCCGCTGGCGACCGTCGTGATCGGAGGTCTGGTGACATCCACGCTTCTGACCTCGCTTGTGATTCCCGCCATCTATCCATGGTTTGCACGAGGACTTTCTACCGACGAAGATCTGGAAGATGCCGTTGTTGAAGAACACTTCGGTGACTCAATGACGCCGCACGGTGCTCACTGACGAATCGAAACTGACGACTCCATTCAGAGCAGATCAGCTATGTCATCCAGTCCTATCCAGCGAATCGGCGATTCGGTTCGCTGGGCCGATGTTGTGATTCACGCCGGAGTCGCCCGCTGGGTCGAAGTCGCGGGCGATCGTACTCAGGATGTTCGAAGTCAGGTGAGCCAGGTGCTCGCTCAGATCGACGACACGCTGCCTCAGATCAGCAGCTCGCGCGAGCACCTGTTGCAGATTCTGATTTACCTCTCCGACCTGAACGACATCCACATCCTCAACGAACTCTGGGACGCCTGGGTCCCCCGCGGCCACGCGCCCGTCCGCGCCTGCGTCCAGGCCGGCATGGGGCACGACTGCCTTGTGGAGATGATCATTACGGCGGCGGTATCCCAGTAGATCCTCTCTGCCGGAGAGGATTTTCGCCGGCAGGCGAACACTGGTCTGAAGTGAACATGATGCCTGACGTCACGAGTCGATGCACAGACTTGGCGGTGCCTTGTTCCACGTCATCGCTGAAGACACTGGCACGTCAAACGGTCGCGGGTCGCGGCGGGGCCGCGAAGTGCTGTCCGGCAGACAGCATCTACTGTAGATCCTCTCTGCCGGAGAGGATTTTCGCCGGCAGGCGAACTCTGGTCTGCAGTGAACATGATGCCAGACGTCACGGGGCGATGCGCAGACATCGCGGTGCATTGTTCCACGTCATCGCTGAAGACACTGACACGTCAAAGGGTCGCTGGTCGCGGCGATGCCGCGAAGTGCTGTCCGGCAGACAGCACCTACCAGCGCAATGACGCTGGAAACTTGGGTGTGGCTCCGGGTTGAGTACACGTCCAGGCGGCGACTTCGCTGGCGCGGTGGTGGATGTCGGTGAGAGGCCGGTTCAGCAGCAGGCCAACGGTCAGCGCGGCGGTGAAGGCATCGCCAGCACCGACGGTGTCGACAACTGCGATGGACTTGCCGGGGACTTCGCTTCGTTCGCCGTTCTTCCCGAGGATCAGTGATCCGTCGGCTCCGCGCGTCACCACAAGCCACTTCAAGGGGTATCGCTGCAAGATCTGACGGGCGATTTCTTCATCGCTGCCGCTGAGTTCCAGCACCCTTCCCAGCACTTTGATTTCGTCGTTGTTTAGTTTCAGAACATCGGCCAGCGGCAGCGTGGAACGAACGACTTCCGGCGTCCAGTACGGCGGGCGAAAGTTGATGTCGAAGATCTTCAGACAGGCTGGGCGAGTCGCATTAATAAGCCGATGAACGGTCTCTTCAGACTCACTCGCTCTCTGACCCAACGTTCCAAAGCACACCGCATCCAGAGTCTTCGCCATGGCTTCCATGGCTGCATCATAGTGCAGATGATCCCATGCGATGTTCTCGAGGAAACGATAGCTGGCTTCACCTTTCTGATTCAGTTCAACGATCACCTGTCCTGTTGGAAACCCATTGCGATGAACGAACGACGTGTCGACATTCCTTTTTCGCAGCTCCTCAATCGCCCGATCTCCCTCAACGTCATTCCCCACGGCGCTGATCATCAGCACGTCGACCAGTTCACCACCCACGCCTGCCGCGCTGCAGGAAAAATTCGCCGGGGCTCCGCCAAAGTGAGCGGCGTCAGGAAAAACGTCCCAGAGAATTTCGCCGAGTCCGGCAATTCGAAATCGTGGTTGCATGGTGATCGCTCGTGGGCAAGTCGTTCAGCACCCTCATCGCGGATGCTCGAAGTCGTGAGGAGGCGTTACGCTAACACACGAGACGTCGAAAGCCTACGCGGCGGCATCGCCACTGCATCCCCGAGAAGCGATCAGCGCGCAGCGTTTCGGCCAGCTTCAAACAAGGGGCCGAAAGCCTGCGTGGCTTCCACTGCAAAGGAGGGCACCAAAGCTGGGTGCCAGAGAATGCGGTAGACAGGACTTGAACCTGCACGGGTTGCCCCACACGCCCCTCAAGCGTGCGCGTCTGCCAATTTCGCCACTACCGCAAGGCAGCTGGACCTGTTTCGTCTTTTCGATCAGCGGATCTTCGTGAAAACGAAGGAACCACGTCGAGATTCGCAAGTCCGCGGGGAGAATACCAATCGGGGTGATTGAGATTCAAGCGGATCATCGCGACAACAAAGACCGACGACAAATTCCCGAAAAAAGGCTGCCTTATCTTCGACACACCCCGACTCTTTCGAGTTCGCTGGTTCCAGTTTCGAGCCCCCCAGGAACAGGCTTTCGTGGTCTAAACATCGCGTCGAATCCCCAGAAAAACCGGGCATGCGTGAGAAGTTCAGCGGAAATGCGGTTTTTGCCCGGTGGAGATCAGCCTGGAGACGGCTAAACTTCGCACCTTTCGGAAAGGTCACTGTCGCCATTCGAGGCGATTCGGCCATTCTGTGTCCACCTGCGAGATCTTCTTCGACTGGATTTGATTCATGGAAGCCGGAATTGTCGGCCTGCCAAACGTTGGCAAAAGCACCCTCTTCAATGCTCTGACCTGTTCCACGGCTGCGCAGAGCGCCAACTATCCGTTCTGCACGATTGAGCCGAATGAAGGCATCGTCAGCGTTCCGGACGAACGACTGACGCGCATTACGAAGTACATTCCTCCTCAGAAGGTTGTGCCGGCAGCTCTCAAGTTGGTCGACATCGCCGGCATCGTGAAGGGTGCCAGCGAAGGAGAAGGGCTGGGCAACAAGTTCCTGAGCCACATCCGCGAAGTCGATGCGATCATGCAGGTCGTTCGTTGTTTCGTCGACGATGACATCACGCATGTCGGTGGCGGCGTGAACCCGCTGTCAGATATTGAAACCATTGAAACAGAGCTGATGCTGGCCGACATGCAGACTCTGGAAAACTCCCTGCCGAAGGCGCAGCGTTCTGCCAAGAGCGGTGACAAAGAAGCCAAGCTGCGTGCCGCCGTAATGGAGAAGTGTTCGGAGTGGGTGAACAGTGGCAAGCCACTGCGAGTCGCTGAGTTCAGCGAAGAAGAGAAGAAGGTCGTTAGAGCCATTGGCCTGATGACGGCAAAGCCTGTTCTGTTCGTTGCCAACGTCTCTGAGGATGACCTCGACGGCAAAGGTGATCTGGTGATGGATGTCCGTCGCTATGCCACAGAACACGGTGCGTCTGTCGTCCCCATTTGTGCGAAGCTGGAAGCGGAACTTGCCGAACTGGATGAAGCGGACCGCAGCGACATGCTTCAGTCGGTCGGTCTGACCGAACCAGGTCTCGGCCCACTCGCGCGAGCCACCTACAAGACTCTGGGTCTGCAGAGTTACTTCACGGCCGGTGAAAAGGAAGTTCGCGCGTGGACGATTCCGGTCGGCGCCACGGCTCCTCAGGCAGCCGGCGTGATTCACAGTGACTTTGAACGCGGCTTCATTCGCTGCGAAGTTTACACACTGGAAGATCTCGAAGCGTACAAGTCCGAAAAAGACATCCGTGCGGCGGGCAAACTTCGAGTGGAAGGAAAGACGTACGTGATGCAGGATGGCGATATCTGTCACTTCCTGTTCAACGTTTGATAGGGTTGTTGAATCACTGACGCTGTTGATTCGCTGACGTTTCGTAACCCGAAACGTGAGTGAGGGATCAACACCACAACGTCGTATACAGCAATCCCTCGCTGACGCAACGGGTTGGGATTGCCCAAAAGGTTGGTAATTCGCTGACATTTCGTAACCCGACACATCAGTGAGGGATCAACACTCCACCGTCATCTACAACAATCCCTCGCTGATGCAACGGGTTGGGATAATGCTGATCGCGATCGAAACTTCAGGAATGTCCGGATCTCTCGCGCTGGCCAGCGACGGTAGAGTGATTGCGTCCCGAACTCTGACGTCCGAAGGGCGACGGCACGCACAGTCACTGGTGTCAGAAGCGTCACAGATGCTGATGGATGTGTCGCTGGGAGTACAGGATCTCACCGGCGTCGCGGTCAGCATCGGTCCAGGCAGCTTCACAGGCCTGCGAGTCGGGCTGGTCTTCGCGAAGACGCTCGCATGGATTCAGAGCATCCCGCTGGTCGCCGTGGATACTCACCGAGCCATGGCCCAGCAGCGATCTTCGTCTCGCGAAGGCATCACCATCCTGAGCGATGCCCAGAGGAATGAGTTGTTTGTTTCCTCGTACGAATGGCCAGCAGGCTCGAGTGTCTGCCAGATCGTTGGTGAGATTGCCATCAGCAAATCTGACGATCTTCCCGTCCAGTGGCCGCTTGCCGGCACTGGCTTGTTCAAGCATCGCGACTCACTTCTGGCCCGCGGTCATCGCCTCGTTGAGGATTCAATTGAACCAATTGCCGGCACCGTTGCTCTCGTGGGACTCGATATGCTGAAGCACAACCAGCTGTCTGTTCCCGAAACACTGGAACCCCTCTACATCCGCCCCAGCTACGCCGAAGAAAAACGCGCCCGGTGAGTTTTCACGCTTGTTTGAGGCAAGCGAACAACGAGAGCAAAGTCCCAGCAGCTATTCGGCAGTCTCCGCCGGGTCAACGGGCTTTCACACAGAGTCAAGACTCACGAATTCGTAGTTCCTGCTCCAGCTGTTCTGCCATCATCTTCAATTGAGCCTCATCACAAGCGGCAAATTCGTTTGCCGCCCACACTGGCCGACCAAGCAGTTCCTGCAGCAATGCGACGCGCCCTCTTAATTGCCCAATCTCAACACCACGCGCTTTTCCAATTTCCACACCTTCCTCAAGGCCCTTTTGTCGTCCCTCGTCAAGCCCTTGCTGTCGCCCTTGCTGTCGCCCTTCGTCAAGCCCGTCCAATCGCGCCTGAAGCAGTCTTGCTTCTTCGTCGCGCTGGTATTTCAGGCGCGCGTTGTATGCCAGCATTTGTTCTGCAGTCTGCGAGATCATGTCGAGTACTCCGAAGGCTTCACGAAAGACTCTATCGGGGAGCAGACGCTGGACATCTTCAATGGTCATCCTTTCAACATTGGAAAGGAAGTATGCCCATTGTTCCCGCGGAGTCGCATTCCAGACAGTCTCCGCTGTGACCTGAAGATGCTGCAACTGCAGGATACGAATCTGAAAATCGTCGGTCTCGGTCAGTTTCGCCGCGAAGTTACTCATCCGAAAGTCGAGATGCAGTAAGGGCGGAGTAGAGTACAGGGCGCCTGAAAGCACACAGATGGTGATCGAAGGCCGCGGCCCCTGATCGCTCGGTCCCTCGCCCATCTGGTCGGCGTAGGATGCCGCGGCACAGTACGCGAGACGTTTTGGCAATCCTGCCGGAACCGATGTCAGAATTTCCAGGTTCAGCCGCCGGCCGTTGTCGTCTATGGCCAGCACGGCCACCTGGTCGTCCTCTGATTTCATGCTTTGGACCGAGTTCCGAAAGGCCACCTGAGTAATTCTCGGCTGCCCCTCAAGAACCGCATTCAGGAAATGCATCGTGATGCCGGAGTGTTCGGGACTTCCCAGCATCAGCTTGAACGCATAATCCACCAGCGGACTGATTCCAATCGCCATGGCTGTCTCTCTTTGATGTTGATTCGAGGTGTGTCTTCACGGAATCGCAGAATCGATCAGCGTCGATCGCGGACGGCACGCAATAGGGTCATGATATTAGTATTACCTACTCCTTTTGTAAAGGCGACGCAGCAACGAACAAGATCCAAGCCACTAAATCGCGTACTCCGGCTCAGGCATAAACACGCGCGCGGTTTTGGGATGCACGTAGACGGTGTCGCCGGACTGGAGTCTCAAGACGGCGGCTCGATCACGGATCAGGTCGATGTTGAGTTCCACTCCGTACTCTTCCGCGAAGACTCGCACCTTCACCACGGCACCGGCAGGGTTCACCTGCAGGACGCGAGCCGCAAGTGATGTGGCCGTCGCGACTCGGTCAATCTCCAGCTCGTGAGGTCTCACGTATGCGGTCGCGTTGCGGGGCTCTTCGTGTGTGTACGCGTCGTAAGCCAGGCTGAACGGACCAAGCTCCACTCGCCCCGCTTTGACTCGCCCATGGAAGACGTTCACGTTGCCAAGGAAGTCCATGACGAACGGTGTCGCCGGATGATCGAACACATCCTGCGGTGTCCCGATCTGCTCGATCTTTCCATGATTCATCACAACAACCTGGTCGGCCATTTCAAACGCCTCTTCCTGGTCGTGCGTGACAAAGACGGTCGTCACATGCATCTCTTCGTGAAGCTTGCGAAGCCACGTGCGCAGTTCCTGGCGAACCTTTGCGTCGAGTGCACCGAAAGGTTCATCCAGCAGCAGCATCTGAGGACGCATGGCCAAAGCACGTGCCAGGGCAACTCGCTGACGCTGTCCGCCTGACAGCTCGGACGGGAAGCGATTGCCCAGTCCTTCCAGTCGCACAAGCGACAGCAGTTCCTTCACACGAGCATTCGCGATGTCCTTCGCGACTTTTCGGACTCGAAGGCCAAACGCCACGTTCTCGAACACCGTCATATGACGAAACAGAGCATAGTGCTGGAACACGAAGCCCACTTCGCGATCGCGAGCCGCTTTCTCCGTAACGTCTTCTTCCTGAAACAGCACGGTGCCTGTGTCCGGCGTTTCCAGGCCGGCGATGATTCGCAACAGTGTTGTCTTGCCGGATCCCGAGGGCCCGAGCAGTGCGGTCAGGCTTCCGGAAGGAACATTCAGGCTGACATCACTCAGAGCCTGGAAGTTGCCAAACCGACGAGACACATTCTGGATACTGATACTCATTGTTCTATCCTTCCTTCTCTTCAGACATCGCCGCCAGCTGATATTCGGTCCATCGTTCCAGCAGGATTCGGGCCGCCAGAGTAGCGAGCGCCATCAGCGTCAGCACGGACGCAACGGCATAGGAACCGGGGTTGTTGTATTCCTGAAACAGCTTCTCGACTCGCAGCGGCATCGTGTCGGTTTGACCGCCGATGCCACCGGAGACAACCTTCACAGCACCGAATTCTCCGATCGCTCGGGCATGGCACTGGATGATGCCAAATAACAGACCCCATTTGATGTTCGGCAAAGTGATTCGCCAAAACAGCTGCCAGCGACTGGCTCCCAGGCTGACAGCAGCGAGTTCTTCGTCACTGCCGAGCGATTCCATCAGCGGAATCAATTCGCGTGCAACAAACGGCATCGTCACAAACGTTGTGGCCATCAGCAGACCGGGCCATGAGAACACAACCGGCATGCCCCATTCTCGCAGCGTTGGACCAAGGAATCCCTGCATGCCATAAACCAGCAGAATGCAGAGCCCCGCGACAACGGGCGAAACAGCAAAAGGAAGATCCAGCAGAGTCAGCAACAGGACTCGACCGCGAAATCGAAACTTCGTCAATGTCCAGGCGGCAGCAAGTCCAAAGATCGTGTTCAGAAGCACGGCCACGGGAGCCAGGACGACGGTCAGAAAAATGGAATGCTGAGTATCCCGGTCCTTCACCAGCTGCGCCCACCATGCGGCAGGTCCGTTTCCAAACGCCTGCACAAACACATAAACCAGCGGGACGATAATCAACACGGTCACAACGATGCCGGAGATACCGATCAGCAGAATTCGAAGCCATAGCGGCTCGTTCGCCACATGACGGCCGGCAATGCGAGTTTGTCGGGCACTAAGATGCATAGCGTCGATTCCTTGCTTCAAGCCAGCTGATGAGGCCCAGAGCCAGCAGCGATCCCGCCAGCAGCACCACAGCAATCGCAGTCGCTTCCGGGTAGCTGTATTCATCCAGCTTCTGAACGATCAGGACCGGTGCGATCTCCGTCTTGAACGGCATGTTGCCCGAGACGAAGACGACTGAACCGTATTCGCCAAGACCGCGAGCAAACGCGAGTGCAAAGCCCGTCGCCAGAGCAGGGCGGAGCGACGGAAGAATGACTCGCCAGAACGTCTGCCATCGGTTGGCTCCCAGAGACGCAGCGGCTTCTTCAATGTCGCCTTCAAGACTTCCCAGAAGCGGTTGAATGGTTCTGACAACAAACGGCAGCCCAAGGAACACAAGAACCAGCACGATCGCCAGCCGTGAATACGATCCCTGAATCCCAAGTGGAATCAGGAACTGTCCGAACCATCCGTTCTTCACGTACAGGCTGGAATACACAAGCCCGGCAACAGCAGTCGGCAGAGCGAATGGAAGGTCGATCACCGCGTCCATCAGGCGACGGCCAGGGAACTCGTAGCGGACAAGCACCCAGGCCAGCAGCGTTCCAAGAATGACGTCGATGACAGCCGCGATCGCAGAGGTCGAGAACGTCAGGAAGTAGGCCGATCGTGCGCGAGCCGACCAGGCCGCGGCAACAAACTGCGGCCAATCCAGCGAGGCTGTCTTAATGAGGCACGCACCCAGCGGTATTATCAGCAGGATGCCAAGATAAGCGACGGTCACAGTAAGGCCCGAGGCAAAGCCTGGCAGCGGACTGGACCGTCGGCGATGTTTTGGGGAACCCATGAATTTTCCTGTCCAGCGACCACCCGAACTCATCGGATGTTCGACACGCGTCTGTTGCTATGTCAGAGATTCGCCAGGTGGCGAACCCGCGGTGCAGCCATGTTCGCAGCTGCAGGTATCCCGACGAAAAAAGAAACCTCGGAAACTCGCTGCCGTCCGGTATGTCCGGTTCGACAGTCGAGCCTTCATTGCGACGATTAGCCGCCCGTTCTTGTCTTCAGCAGTCGGCGACGTTCCAGCCGATCGATCTGGACGACAACGCCATCCTGTACGATCACTGTAACCTGTCCGAATCGCAGATTCTGCAGCGCGTCCTTCACACGCTCAATCACTTCCTCTTCATCAGGCTCTGGCGATTCCGCTCGGTCGGAAGAAGGAGCACGGTTTCGAGACATGGGCTACACCTCACAGAGTTTTCGGAAACAGAACCTGATTCACTCGCCTGCCCGCCAGACACGGACTCACCATCAGCTCGTCGACATCATCACCGACTACTTGTTCTGACCGCCTTCGTAGATGCGATCGAACTCACCACCATCCGCAAAGAACGTCGTCTGAGCTTCATCCCAGCCACCGCAAACATCAGTCACGGGAAACAACTTGAGGTCCGGGAATGAAGCCTTATGAGCTTCCAGTACTTTGGCATCCGTTGGGCGATAGAAATGCTTCGCAATGATCGCCTGTCCTTCCGGTGTGTAGAGGAATTCGAGGTACTTCTTTACGACGTCGCGCGTTCCCTTGCGATCTACCACCTGGTCAACCAGTGCGACATGAGGCTCTGCAAGGATGCTCTGCGAAGGGTAGATCAGATCGAGTTCGCCATTGGCTTCCTTGATCTCCAGGTGAGCTTCGTTCTCCCAGGTCAGATGCACATCACCAATGCCCTTCTGAGCAAACGTGGTCGTGGCACCTCGAGCACCTGTGTCGAGTACCGGTACCTGCTTGTAAAGCTGCGTGATGTACTTGCGAGCATCTTCTTCGGTACCACCGTTCTTCAGGACACTGCCCCACGCGGCAAGAAACGCCAGCTTGCCGTTGCCGGAAGTCTTCGGGTTCGGCGTGATCACCTGAATGTCGTTGCGGACCAGATCAGCCCACTCCTTGACTCCCTTTGGGTTTCCTTTTCGAACCACAAAGACAATCGTCGAGGTGTACGGCAGGCTTCGGTTCGGGAATGCATCGATCCAGCCGTCTTTCAGCAAACCCTTCTTGTGCAGTTGCTCCGTATCGGACCACAGTGCCAGAGAAACCACGTCCGCATCCAGGCCATCAATGACGGCTCGAGCCTGACTTCCGGATGCCCCGTGTGACTGCTTGATCGTGACGGCCTTGCCAGTCTGAGCCACGGCGACTTTTTCAAACTCCGCGTTGATGTCCTTCCACAGTTCCCGAGTTGGGTCGTAAGAGACATTCAGCAGCTCGACAGATGGCGTTCCTTCCGGAGCCGTCGAATTCGATTCCGACGAACACCCGATGAGGGTGACGAAGGAAAACAGAGCCACCAGAGAAAACCGCTTCATCGACATTTACCCCAAAAACAAAACCACGACCAGGTGTGTGATACTTTTGGCCAAAAAAACACGGAGATGACCTAAATCCCATCTCCGTAAGACATTTCTGCGGAGAACACTTCTTCGCGACGGACAATTGTGCTGCCAAACACTTTTTCCAGAGTCGCACCGTCCATCAGTCGCGCGATGTAGTTTCGAATGTCCAGCATGACTCGGCGAAACTTGCAGGCCCCTTCCTGAGTACACGGCTCGTAATGAGACGTCGAAACGCAGGAAATCGGAGCCAAAATGCCGTCGAAATGACGAACAATCTCCCCCATCGTGATCTCGGCCGGATCTTTCGCCAGCTCAAAACCACCGTCTCGCCCGGCAATGCTGTTGACCCAGCCACGAGACTTCAGATCCAGCATGATCTGTTCGAGAAACCGGCGAGGAATGTCATTCTTCTCCGCAATTTCCCGAATGGAAATTGGTCCACGCCCTCGACTTGCCACCAAAGTGAACAAGGCACGAAGTGCATAGTCTGATTTCTTGGACAACTTCATCGGCAAACCCGGGCGGCTGCTTCCATAAATAACACCAAACAGGTCGTGATTCTAGGGAGGCCCCCATTCCTG
Source organism: Planctomycetaceae bacterium (assembly GCA_016795145.1). GTDB lineage: Bacteria > Planctomycetota > Planctomycetia > Planctomycetales > Planctomycetaceae > SXXK01. The sequence continues at coordinate 4,050 of JAEUII010000465.1, read as the reverse complement.
TCAATCGCCACTTCAGCGGACAGGGACAATCTGCAGAATCTGGGATTCGCCGTTGCCACCATTCTGGCTGCCTTCCGGCAGTTTATGCCACTCTGTCGAAAGCAGAGCATTGGCGCATTGTATGGGCTATGTCGCGCAGCCTGGACCGGACGAGACCTGATTCCATGGCATACGAGCCAGTACCAGAGCCATGCCACAAGTGTCGGTGATTCCCGCGAACATCAGGCCGGCTCCGACAAAGCCGCTCAGGCCGACGAACCAGGGATGGACGAAACGGCCGAGTACAACACCGGACAAGACCAAAAAGCCAGCGGCAATTCGAACCTGCCGCTCCAATGAAATCGCCTTACGCCCGCGGACAACCGGCAGTCCGGCTTCCACACACGCCTTTGTTCCGCCTTCGACGTTGATCACGTTCGTGTAGCCGGCCGTATGAAATTTCTCACAGGCCGTTCGGCCGCGGCTTCCAGCCTGGCAGATCAAGTACAACGGCGCCGATCCAGCTCGCTGACTGATCAGGTTGCCACAGTTCAATTGATCAAGCGGAACATTGCGAGCAATCGTCAGATGCACTTCACGAAACTCCACCGGAGTTCGCACGTCGATCAGCTCGATCGTTTCGCCAGCCTGAATCTTCGAAGCCAGTTCGTTCGGTGTAATGGTCGCAACACTCATGACGATCCTCCCTGCTCAATCTGCCTTCAAATCACAGTCACACAGTAACGACTGCATCTCCGCATTTCATCATCACTTTTGAACGCCGTAACGTCCTTCAACGCACTTCAGTAAGTCCGCGATGTGCGGGTCGCAGACCTTGTAGAATACACGTCGGCCATCTTTCTCGCTGGTCAACATCCCGCAGCGCTGCATCAGCCGAAGATGCTCCGATGCCATCGGGCTTGGTATCTCGCAGGCTTCGGCAAGATCGCCAACCGTGTATTCACTCTGCAGCAGCATCTGAATCATGCGAAGCCGATGAGGATGCGCGATGGTCCTTAAACACTCGGCCGCATTGCCAAGTTCATCCAGAGACGTCAGCTTGAGTGTCTTCGAGGCCATCCTGTGCCTTCCTTTGAATACTATCGCACGATGCGTCGGACCGCGTCGGCCAGTCGATCGATCTCTTCTTTCGTGTTGTAGAATGCCAGCGATGGCCGAACGGTTGCTTCCAGTCCAAAACGTCGCAGCGATGGCTGTGAGCAGTGATGGCCGGACCGAACAGCAATGCCCTCGGCATCCAGCATCTTGCCGATGTCTTCCGGCCGTCGATTCGGAAGCACAAACGAGAGTACCCCAACCTTCTCCTTCGCCGTTCCGATGAGTCGCAGTCCCGGAATTTCATTCAGCCGTGCTGTGCCGTATTCCAGAAGCTGGTGCTCGTACTGAGCAATCGCTGGCAGACCTAGCCGAGTCACGTAGTCCAGAGCTGCTCCCAGTCCCACGGCATCACCGATGCTTGGTGTTCCTGCTTCAAACTTGGCCGGCGGATCACTGTACGTTGTCTGCTCAAACGTGACGTTGCGAATCATGTTGCCGCCTCCCTGCCATGGAGGCATGACCTGCTGCAGCTCTTTCCTGACGTACAACGCACCGATCCCGGTGGGCGCAAAAATCTTGTGGCCGGAAAACACAAAATAGTCACAGCCAAGCGACTGAACATTCACGGGCAAATGAGCAACCGTCTGCGCACCGTCAATCAGCACCTGTGCGCCCCAGCGCTTCGCTGACCGAATCATGGACTCAATCGGAAGAATGGTTCCCAGGCTGTTCGACGCGTGGGTGAGCGACACAATCTTCGTCTGCGGTCCCAGCAGCGATTCGTAAGCGTCGAGCAGAATCTCTCCGTGATCGTTTACCGGGATGACTCGAATCACCGCGCCGGTTTCTCGCGCGACCATCTGCCATGGCACGATGTTGGCATGATGCTCCAGCGTCGACAAAACAATCTCATCGCCCGGTCGAAGAAAATGACGGCCCATTGTCTGGGCGACCAGATTGATTCCTTCCGTCGTTCCGCGAACAAAGATGATCTCTTCCGCTGACCCGGCACCAATGAAGCGCTGAATCTTCTGTCGAGCACCTTCGTAGGCATCAGTGGAACGAGCCGCCAGAGTATGCGCGGCTCGATGAATGTTCGAATTGTCCCTCGAGTAATAGGTGCTCATCGCGTCAATGACTGACTGCGGCTTCTGAGTCGTTGCGGCGTTATCAAACCAAACCAACTGCTTCCCATGCACCTGCTGATTCAGTGCCGGAAAGTCTCGTCGGATCTGATTCACGTCAAGAGCTCGTCCAGTCGTCCCTGATGCCTGAGCCGCGCGGCGAAAACTCATTCCCTCCGGCGTCGTCTGCGAAGACTCGCAAAGACCGGTATCCGAGGAGTAATTGAGGGCTCGTACTTTTGCCACGAACGCAGAAATTCCCTGTGTTTCAGATGCATTCAGCGTTCCACCAGTTCCTGAGTGGGCAGAATCCGCCAAAGGTGCGGGCATCTGTCCAAACCCGGAATTCAATGCCAGCAACGGCGACAACACATCAGGCTGCCCCTGCGACATCATCGGTACGGTCGGCAGCGACGCTGGTGCACCAGGCATTCCTGGAAATGCCGGAACCGACGGTGATGCTGTCGGCGCTGACATTGGCATCACAATCCCGGCTGGCATAATCGGCGGAATCGAAGGCACCGCTCCCGGAATGGATGGTGATGGCAATGACCCAAATCCCGGGATCGATGATGCGCCAGGCACCGACACAGGCGCGCTTTGCTGACTGGCTGAGACCGCATCCTGAAAGAGTCGTGATGCGATCTGACTGATCATGTCGTGAGACAATTCTGACATTTCATTTCCTCAGATCGATTCTGCGATTCGCAGACCTGCGATCGTTAGTCAGTCGAAAGGACGAACCCGTTTACTTCACCTTGGGAGCACGGTTGTCATAGTCGTGGTAGTAGCCGACTTCGACGTTCTCCAGTACGCCCAGTGCATCGTCTGTCAGCACTGCACAGGAGAAGTACAGCGTCAGCAGGTACGATGCCACGCCCAGACTGTCCAGACCCATCAGTCGTGCCGACAGGCTTGGCATGATCTCACCCGGGATGCCGGACTGATGCAGACCCACCACGCCCTGATCCGCTTCACCTACTCGAAACAGTAGAATGCTCGTCGTGCCAAACCACTGGTTCGACTGATAACGGCTCTTCATCTCCAGCTTGTCGCATGGAATCAGCGGTACGCCTCGCCACAGTATGATCGGCGTGCCAAACAGTGTCGTTGTCACCGGCGGTACACCTCGCCATGTGCACTCGCGCTCAAACGCCGCGATCGCTTTCGGATGAGCAAGGAAGAAGGCCGGCTTCTTCCACACCAGCGCCAGCAGTTCATCCAGATCATCAGGTGTCGGCGCGCCGTAACGTGTGCTGATCCGCATCGCCGGATCCACCGAATTGATCAGACCAAACTTCTTGTTGTTGATCAGCTCCCATTCCTGACGTTCCTTGATCCCTTCGATCGTCAGACGCATCTGCTCTTCAAGCTGGTTGTACGGGCCGTTGTAAAGGTCCGACACTCGAGTATGCACGCGGACCACCGTCTGCACCGACGACAGTGAGTATTCTCGTGGCGTCGCGGAGTAATCCACGAACGTCTCCGGGATCTCCACGTTCTCCGCAAAACCCGACACCAGATCGATGTTCCGTTCACCGTAACGATTCACCGTCGAACGCAGTTCCAGATGGTCCTTGATGGCTCGTTCAAATTCCGTTCGCTGGCTTGGATTCTCCGCCAGCACCGAATCCAGATCGCGGCGTGACAGCGTCAGCAGAGTACACGGCGTGATCGTACGTACCGTCACATCCGACAGCTTGTCGGACACCAGATCCGATTCGCCGAAGAACTCGCCTTCGGTCAGCAAGGCCAGACGAAGATTCGAGCCATGCACTCCTTTGCTCAGCACTTCCACCTGACCCTGAGCAATGATGAAGAACTTGTTGCCGTCTTCACCTTCGCCCACCAGTTTGTTGCCCAGTGACACCGTCTCCGATCGGAAGCG
>JAEUII010000454.1 GCA_016795145.1 Planctomycetaceae bacterium | reverse complement strand
ACGGTCTCGTGCTTCTTGGTGCGGCTCTGTTCTTTCTGATCACACTTGAATCCCGCATCAAACGACTGCGAATTCTTCAGTCACTGCATGAACTGAGAGCACTTTCGCACGTCATCGATATGCACCAGCTGACGAAGGACCCAAGTCAGATCGTCGCGAAACCGGGGCATCGTACTCCGTCATCGCCGCAACGGACCCTGACACCATTCCAGCTCACTCGGTATCTGGATTATTGCAGCGAGATGCTGTCACTTGTTGGGAAGCTGGCCGCCCTCTACGCCCAAAGCACATCAGATGGCGTTGTTCTGCAGTCGGTGAACGACATTGAAACGCTGACGAATGGAATCAGCCGTAAGATCTGGCAGAAGATCATGATTCTGGATGACGATCTTGCTCTGGCGGAAAAAAGTGACGTTCCCGCATCTTTCGGCGCTGACGAACCGACCGAACTACGCGACGGAGAAGCTGGTGAACCAGCACCGAAGTCGGTGATAAGGCGTCCGTTGACGGAACCATGACTCAGATCACGTCTGCCCCGCAAGCTTCTTCCGATACCACTCAACGGTCTTGACCAGTCCCTGTGCAAGGGGCACTTGTGGCTCCCAGCCCAGCCATGATTTCGCTCTGGTAATGTCTGGGCAGCGTTTCTTGGGGTCATCTTTAGGGAGCGGCAGGTGAGCAACTTTGGATTTGCTTCCCGTGGCTCTGATCACGGCGTCCGCCAGCTCCAGCATGGTGTTCTCAACGGGATTGCCAATGTTCACCGGCCCCGTGTGAGAGTCCTGATCCATCAGTCGCAACATTCCCTCGATCAGGTCATCAACGTAGCAGAACGAGCGAGTCTGCAACCCATCACCGTAGACGGTTAGCTCTTCGCCCTTCAACGCCTGAATGATAAAATTGGAAACGACACGACCATCGTCGGGGGCCATGCGAGGACCATACGTGTTGAAGATTCTGATAATTCGAATCTCCGTGCCATGTGCTTCGTGGTAATTCATCATCAGCGATTCGGCGATTCGCTTGCCTTCGTCGTAGCAACTGCGAGGCCCGATTGGATTTACGTGTCCCCAATAGTCTTCCGTCTGAGGATGCACTTCGGGATCTCCGTACACTTCAGAAGTGGAAGCGTGAAGCACCCGGGCACCACAGCGTTTTGCGAGCCCCATGATGTTGACCATGCCAACCGTGGACGTTTTGATCGTCTTGATTGGATTGAACTGGTAAGCCTGAGGTGACGCGGGACAGGCGAGGTTAAAGATCCGATCGGCTTCAACATATAGCGGATGGACGATGTCGTGACGAATCAGTTCAAATCGAGGATGTCCCACAAGGTGGCGAACATTCTCCTTGGAGCCGGTGAAAAAATTATCGACGCAAATGACTTCGTCACCACGTGCGATTAGACGATCGCAGAGGTGGCTGCCAAGAAATCCCGCTCCGCCGGTCACAAGTACTGTTGCCATAAAGTCCTCAACGACAGTTCCTGGGAAGGAATCAAAATCCAGTTCAGTCAGCAAAACAGAGCTCCGTCAGTGACGGAACTTCTTACTCAGCCAGCTTTGATTGCTCGAGCGTCACTCAGAGACTTCTTGAGTCGAGTTAAGACGCGGTCACGCCCCAGCAATTCCAGAGTTCTGAACAAATCGGCTCCCTGAGCTTTCCCGGTCAGGCACAAGCGAAGAGCGGGGAAAAGGTCACCGGGCTTGAGACTGCGTTCGGTAAGGAACGACTGCAGCATGTCATGAAGTGGCTGAGCCTTGAATTCTGAAATCGTCGCCAATGATTCCTGAAGCGTTTCGAGGTTTGCAATCGCTGACTCCGATGAAACCACTCGCTTTGCAAAGTTCTTTTCGTCGCGAACGACTTGGTCATCGGCCACAAAGAACTCATCCAGCTGAAAGATGTCCCCGAAGATACGCAGGCGATCGCCGGCAAGATCAATCACCTGAGCAACATAGTCGCGTGTCTGAGCCGACTGGGTGTCGTCAATCAGTCCTGCCTGTTTCAGAAACGGAAGCACGCCATCAAGCTTCTGTGCTGCTGTGAGCTGCCCCATCCAGTGCGACTGGAAGCTGATCATCTTGTCGGGATCAAGTCCCGCAGCACTCTTGATCACTCGATCCAGAGAGAACTTCTGAATCATTTCTGAGCGCGACAGGATCTCAGTCTGGTCATCGTAAGACCATCCAAGTCGAACCAGTGCATTCAGAATTCCAGCGGGGATGAAACCCACCTGCTGATAGTACGCAACCATCACCGGCGAAAGAGCATCCGACTTCGCGTCGAAGCCAAGTCGCGACAGAACCGAATCTCCCAGCTCGAACAGCTTCTGGAACATCGGGTTCTTTCGATACTGCTCGATCTTTCGCTTTGAGATCTTTTCCTTGCTGCCTGGTGCAGCGACGTAAGGAATGTGAGCCCATTCCGGCGTCTTGTTCCCCAGCGCGCGATGCAGCAGTACCTGAATTGGCGTGTTGGAAAGATGCTCTTCGGCTCGAATCACGTGCGTGATGTCCAGCGCTGCGTCGTCAACGACCGTTGCGAAGTTATACAGTGGCGATCCGTCGCTTCGAGCCACAACCGGATCTGGCATCAGGCTGCAGTCCCATTCAACCGTTCCTCGGACATGATCATTGATCACGACCTTTTCACCACGCGGTACTTTTAGTCGAATGACAAACTGATCGCCTGCGGCGACCTTCGCTGCCACTTCGTCTGCCGTAATCGCCAGTGACGCGCGGCTGCTGACGTAGACACGCTTTTCCTTCTCGGCGAGTTCTCGCTGTGCCTGAGTTTCAGCAGGAGGCTCAAAGTCGCGGTAGGCGTGCCCGGACGTCAGAAGCTTTTGCAGAGCTGCGTCGTAGAGGCTACGTCTCTGAGACTGAAAGTATGGTCCATTGGGTCCGCCGACTTCCGGACCTTCATCCCAGTCCATGCCAAGCCAGCGAAAGGCATCCAGAATCGGCCCGAGAGCCGCATCAATGTTTCGCTGCTGGTCCGTGTCATCGATGCGAAGAATGAAGGTCCCTTTGTTCTTCCGAGCCCATAGCCAGTTGAACAACGCTGTTCGCATGCCACCAATGTGCATGTAACCTGTAGGACTGGGGGCAAATCGAGTTCTGACGGCCATGAGATCGAGTTCTGCTGAAGGTTCAAGTTTGTGTTGTGAATGGCAAGGGACTCAGCCGGGCGAATTCAGGTTCGGCTGTCGTGCCTCAGGAATCCTGGGAATCACTGAAGAGCGGGATCGTAACTGCCCTCGCTGTATCCTCAAATGGGTTTCCCGCACGAAACAGCAAGAGTCACGCGCTTTGCCGGGAACGCCAGGAATCCAGGCAGACAGCAAGCACCGTCACCGCACCTGTGATGACGTATTTAGTGCCTTCGCCAGCGCCGGCGTGAGCCAGTCCCTGCTGCAAAACGGTAATGATCAACACGCCAAAAAAAGTGCTCACCACGGACCCTCGTCCGCCGGACAGGCTCGTCCCGCCGATGACGGCCGATGCAATTGCCAGAAGTTCAAAACCCCTCGCTTCGCCTGGGCTGCCGGTGCTGAGCCTTGAGGTTTCGATCAGCCCCGCGACGCTGGCACAAACGCCGCTCAGAAGAAACACGATCAGGCGAATCCAGCGAGCATCCACGCCACTCATCTTCAACGCTTGTTCATTACTGCCCAGCGCGGTGCAGTAGCGGCCAAAGACTGATTGCCGAAGGATCAGGTGGCCGAGGATCACGAAGGAAATCGACAGAAGGAATGCGATCGATATGCCAATCCCGGGCAATGGAGCGGCCAGGCCTTCTACGGATTTGCCAATGAAGATGGGACGGGACTGAGTCGACAGCAATGCGACGCCGCGAGCGACCTGCAGCATTCCCAGTGTCACAATGAATGACGGAATCCTCGCAGCGACCGTGACTGCGCCGTTGAGACTTCCGCATGCGGCACCAATCATCATGGCGACGGGAATCGTCGCAATGAAAGGCCATTTCCACGTTCCCATCATCACGCCAACTGCTGCAGAAGTGAGCGCGAGCACTGAACCAACCGAGAGATCAATTCCTCCGGTCAGCAGCACAAACGTCATCCCAACCGACGCGAACGTGATCGCCGGAATCTGATTCAGCACACTTCGAAGCGTTGCGAGCGTCAGGAATCGATCCAGTGAGAATCCGAATACCAGCACCAGCAACACCAGCACCGCAAGGAGCCCTGCGGATTTTCGGATTGAAGTGCTGAGTGAACCGGACATGAAAAGACCTGACATTGGTGAACCAGCCCGCGCAGCGATGAAGGCAACGTTGACACCAACACGCCTGAACCAGCATCGAACGCTACTGAAGCTGAGTCTTCGCCCAGTCGTTCAGTGCCTTCTGAACATCTTTCATCGCGGCATCGCCAGCAGCTCGCGCCGCCGCCACATCGCCGTTCTTCACGTCTGACTGACAGAAGAAATAGAACTTGATCTTTGGTTCTGTTCCGGAAGGCCGGCCTGCAATCTGAATTCGCACAGGAGCGGAGGGATTGCTGTGGAAGATCAGGAGGTCGCCCTTTGGCTTCTGGACAGGCGGCAGCGACTGGCCTGAAGGCAGTGCCATTCGCTTGCCAGTTTCGTAGTCGACCACTTCCGCAAACTGAATACTGCCAAGCGACTGTGGCGGATTCTCACGCAGAGTCTTCATAAGGCCATCGATTTTTGCCTTGCCCGTTGGCCCTTCGCAGTAGATCGATTTCTGACCTTCGCAGTGATAACCACAGGCCGAGTACAGCGCCTCGAGCTGGTCGAACAGCGTTTTTCCCTGTTCCTGAAGTTCTCCGGCCAGTTCCAGAATGTACAGAGCACACACGGACGCATCTTTGTCGCGGCAATAACTTCCCGCCAGGAATCCAATCGACTCCTCGGTACCGAACACGAAATGTTCTGTGCCCTGTTCTTCCATCGTCTGCGCGATGTATTTGAATCCAACAAGCAGTTCGGAGAAGCAACGCGCTCCGTGATGGGCAGCGATCGCTTTCGTCAGCGGTGTTGTCACCAGAGTCTCAACCACGTAGTCCTTCGGCGAGAACCGTCCGGTTTCCTTGCGGCGTCGCAGCAGAAAATCCGTAATGAGTGCGCCGACCTGATTGCCGCTAAGAGAACGGAACTTGCCGTCTCGATCGCGTGCCATCACACCAAGTCTGTCCGCATCAGGATCTGACGCAAGGATCAGCTGAGCCGGATGGCTGGTCCGCTGAGTCCATTCGATGACGGGATCGAAGACTTCAAGGTTCTCCGGGTTCGGCAAGTGATTTGGAACATGGGGAAACTGTCCGTCGGGGGCACGATGCAGCTTGAAGAGGCTGACGTTTGAGAACCCTGCCGCCTCGATAACCGCATACACCGACGATTCACCCACGCCATGCAGCGGAGTAAAGATCGCCGAGACAGACCGTGATTTGGACTCAGACAGTGGTACGACTTCCTGAACATAGGCGTTGTCAATCTCTTCACCGATGATCTCAATTTCGCCGAGAGATACGCCGCGGGCGAATGACATTGTCGGAATCACTTCGGCTCGCTCGACTTCACGAATGATCCCCTTGTCATGGGGAGGAATCACCTGGCCACCGTTGCTCCAGTAGGCCTTGAAGCCGTTGTCCGCTGGGGGATTGTGTGATGCGGAGATCATGACCCCGATGTTGCAATTCAGCTTGCGAACCGCATACGAAAGGACAGGAGTCGCACGGTGAGAATCGAACAGGTACACCTTCAGTCCGTGGGCCGCAAAGGTGCTGGCTGCGATGCGGGCGAAGCGTGAGGAGTGATTTCGAGTATCGTGGGCGATCACCACGGAGCCTCCGGATGACACGCCCGTGGACCGTAGATAGACCGCCATCCCATGTGCAGATTCAGCAATCGTTCGATCGTTGATGGTGGCCGGTCCCATTTCGCCCATTGGGCCGCGACGACCGCCAGTACCGAACGGAATCGCCGTCCAGAACATGCCATCCAGTTCCTGCCACTTCTCAGAGCGAATGAGAGCTTCCAGCTTCGGCCGATATTCCTGCAGTGAGTCGCGAGTCAACCATGCCTTCAGGTTTGAAGGTGAATCTGCGGTCAGCTTTCCAGCAGCCGCCGCCTTATCGATCATCGCAATCAGTTCCAACGACATGTTTGAAGATCCCGATGTGAGCATTGTAGAACGGATAGTGAACTCTGTTTTTCAGCGGTGGGCCTGTAACCGACGGGGCGCTGAGACAGCGAACGTTTCCGGTGCGGCAATCGACGTGACACAGGCGGCACCGGACACGCGGGGAGTTTATCGAGTCGTTGTCACATTGCCACCGGCGATTCCTTGCCGCTGAGTCCTATTTCTGCGAAACAATCAACGGCAAAAATGGAGTTCCCGGAATATTCAAGAATGCCGATAACATTCCGACCTCGAAGCTATTCAGTCGCGAAGTTCGTGTGTTGCCTCGGCAGCCCGTATAGCACCTGCAAAGTCGTCATTGTTTCTCGTTCAGGTTGGTTCTGTGTCGCATCCTGATGTCACAAATTTTGCCCCAGTGGAATTTGGGGAAACAGCGGCCGCGGCTGTCAGAGCGATTGCAGGACTGGCTTTGTCAGATCAGATCCACGCTGGAGTGATCCTTGGGTCAGGGCTGGGAGATGCCGTCGACCGATTGCCATTGGATGATCTTCGGGTTGTAGAATTCCATCAGATACCCGAAATGGTGCTCCCGGGAATCAAAGGACACAAAGGGCGACTGATTCTGGGGAAGCTCGGGCAGCAACGACTGGCTTTTCTCCTTGGTCGTCTGCATGCCTACGAAGGCCACTCAACGGCTCGCCTGCTTTCGGGAGTCGCTCTGCTTCATGGACTGGGAATACGCCGGCTTGTTGTGACGAACGCCGCAGGGGGGATCTCTCCACGGTTCTCGGTCGGCGATCTCATGGTGATCTCAGATCACGTTCGTTATCCAGGTTGCCGGTTCGTGGATTGGGCTCAAACCGTACAGGACGCTTCACAAGCCACCGCAATGGTTCCCCGCATGCCGGCAGTGGCCCCTGGTGTTTGGTCGCAGGCGCTGGTGAAGATCGCACTCGAGGTTCCGTCGGCCCTGAACATTCATCAGGGCACCTACGCGATGATGCCTGGTCCGATGTACGAAACGCCCGCCGAGATTCGGATGATGCGGAGCCTGGGTGTCGACGCAGTGGGGATGAGCACCGTTCCGGAGAGCATCTTCGCAGCGGCTCGCGGGATTGATGTTCTCGGCGTTTCCTGCATTACGAATGTGGCGGCCGGGCTGTCAGATCAGCCGCTGTGTCACACTGAAGTGACTGCCACAGCAGCGTCCATCGAACAGCGATTCGCGCTTTGGCTGGAGAATTTGCTCCCGGCTCTTTGCCGCTAACCAGCTAACGAATGAGCCGGGTTCACAAACCCAGGCAGCGCTGGCCAGTCTCCGGAAACCGAAAAACCGGGTACTCAATGCACGCAATTGCGAAAAAACGGGTTCTGGAGAACATCTGGATTCACTCAAACAGGGCTTTTTGCTACTTTTTCCGCCCTCCGATTGCCTGGGAGCTGTAAGGAACAGCGGGCGTCGGCCATCTCGCTGGCTGTCATTGCGTCCAGAATTGCGAAACCACGATGGGTTTCCAGGTCAGGATGCCAGAAGCCTACTTCACAGCCGAGCTTTCACTTCCAAGAACTCAGAAGCGTGTTCCATGGGTACGATTCCCGCCGGTGAATTCAAAAAAGGTGTTAAGGTTCAGATCGACAATGAGCCTTATGAAATGCTGGAGTGCAATTTCGTCAAGCCCGGCAAAGGCCAGGCTCTGTATCACACAAAGATGCGAAACCTTCTGAAGGGTTCTCTGTTTCAGAAGACTTACCGAAGCGGCGATTCTCTCGAGACCGCAGACGTTCATCGCAATGACGGTGTGTTCTCCTACCGCGACGGCGACAACTACGTGTTCATGGATAACACGACCTTCGAACAGCACAGCCTGCCAGCGGCGACGGTTCAGGACGATATGCGCTGGCTTCTGGAAGGCGCGACCGTTGGCCTGCTGTACTGGAACGGGCAGCTGATCAGCATGAGCCCGCCTCAGCAGGTCATCCTGCTTGTGACCTATACAGAACCAGCGGCACGTGGCAACACCGCGACCAACGTGACAAAGCCAGCCACCGTCGAAACCGGTGCGGAAATCCAGGTGCCTGCTTTCATTAAAGAAGGTGACCGCGTCAAGATCGACACGGAATCAGGTCAGTACATGGAACGCGTTCAGTCATAGACAAGGGCCAATTGTTCCAGGTCCAGGTCGAGCCTGCTGGCTCGGAAGTTTTGGCAGACGTCACTCCCTGGGTGACGTCTGCCTTTTGGTATTGATGTTCCTGTTTGCACACTTCGTCTGCGTATTGTGAGTGTCATGTCGGATCCGGACTCAAAGCCTGTGACAGACCATAACGGTCGTCTCTACATTGAAACCGTTGGCTGCCAGATGAACATGCTGGACAGCGAACTGGTGGTCGCCGCCCTGCGCAGAGATGGTTATCAGCTGACCGACAATCCCAAAGAAGCCGATACGATTCTGTTCAACACGTGCAGTGTGCGAGAACACGCGGAACACAAGATTTACAGTGCTCTTGGCCGTCTGAAGTACAGCAAACGCAATCGACCTCAGCGAGTCATCGGTGTGATCGGCTGCATGGCTCAAAAAGATCAGGACCTGATTTTTCAAAAGGCACCGTTTGTCGATATCGTTGTCGGGACGGGACAGCTGGCTGAGATTCCTCGGATGATCCGGGAGACTCGCGAAGCCGAGCAACGCACTCAACAGAAGGCTGTCAGTCTCGGACGTCGTGACGGTTCACGCGATGAAGTCTCCGACAGCTTCCAGAGCTACGATCCTCTTCGCGACCCGGAGATGCGACCGACTCCGTTCCAGGCGTTTGTCCGGATCATGATTGGCTGCGACAAGTTCTGTACTTATTGCGTCGTTCCCGCCACGCGTGGTCCCGAACAGAGTCGTCCACCAGCCCATATCGTTCAGGAAGCTAAGGTCCTGGCAGATCAGGGCGTTCGCGAGATTACTCTGCTTGGTCAGACCGTCAACAGCTACAAGTACACGGAAGATGGGCGACTTGTTCGGTTGTCCGATCTGTTGATGAGATTGCACGACATCAATGGAATTGAACGCATTCGTTTCATTACCAGCTTTCCGAAAGATATGACGAACGACCTCCTGCAGGCGGTTCGCGATCTTCCAAAAGTGATGAAGTATCTTCACGTGCCTGCTCAGTCAGGCTGCAACGAAGTTCTGAAGCGGATGAAGCGAGGCTACACGGTCGAAGATTACCGCGACATGATGCAGCGGATTCGTGAGATCGTTCCAGGCTGTGCCGTGTCGTCGGACTTTATCGTGGGCTTCTGTGGCGAATCGGATGAGTCGTTCCAGAAGAGCATGGATCTGATTCGCGAATGCCGCTTCAAGAACAGCTTCATCTTCAAGTACAGCGCGAGGACTGGAACAAAGGCGGACGAACTCTTCGCGGACGATATTCCTGAAGAGGTCAAACGCCAGCGCAATAACGAGATGCTGGAACTGCAAAACCGAATTGCGGAGGAAGACAACGCGGAGTTCATTGGGCGACGGGTCAGGATTCTGGTCGAAGGGCCAAGCAAGTCTGCGACAAAGCGAGCCGCACGCGAAGGACAGCCTCTGGATGGCACGTCGTTGCTGCCCCTGGTGAATCCCGGTGCTCAGGATTCGCATCACCATGATCATCATCACCACGACCATGGCCATGACCATGATCACGACGACAGCGTCGAGCCGCAGGCGATGCAGCATGCGAGTGAAGACGCCGCACGGCTTGCCTTGCAGTTGACCGGTCGAACGGAGTGTGACCGCATTGTGGTATTTGACGGTAACCCGCGGTTGATCGGATCACTGGCGGAAATTGAAATTCACGATTGCACCAGCACGACTCTGCTTGGTTCCATTGTCACTAAGGAGTTCCAGCACGGTTCCGGTTTGCTCCTTCCCATTCTCGGCTAGCAAGGGCCAGAACGGGCTGAAAAGTCGTTGACCTGGTGGAGCCTGCCGATTCGTTGCCAGGTTCTCACTCACGTTGTTCGCTTGCCTCAAACCAGTTTGAACCTTCCGCGACAGTAACAGCAAGATTCCAATGACTCTTTCCTCACTGCCACTGAGTTACTGCACCAACGTGCATCCCGCGCGGACTGTCGCTGAAGTTGTCTCCGGACTTTCTGAACACGCCGCCGAAGCGCGTCAGCGGCTGAATTTTCCGGTCGCGGCTGGGTTGTGGCTTTCGGCCGCGGTCACAAAAGAGCTGATTTCTGATCGAGCGTCGCTGGAACTGCTGGCGCAGACTCTTTGGCAGCACGACTTGTGTTGCTTCACGCTGAATACGTTTCCGTTTGGAGATTTTCACAGCGATCGAGTCAAGGAGCAGGTGTACCTCCCTGACTGGACTGATGCTCGCCGAATGACCTATACCGAAGAATGCGCAACGATCCTCGCACAACTGCTGCCAGAAGGCGGCGAAGGAAGCCTCTCTACGGTTCCTCTTGGCGGTCGGATGAATCCGCAGTCTCCGGACTTTCGCGCCGTCTGTTTCAGTAACCTGATTCGCATGGCTCGCTATTTGAAGCATCTGCATGAGACAACGGGACGACTGATTCGACTGGGACTTGAGCCTGAACCACTTTGCGAACTCTCAAATACTCGACGCGACAGCATCCCGGTCTTCCGCGGTCTCTTTGCTCAGGCCGAAGCACTGGGTTGCGAAGACGTCGTACGCAACTACATCGGTCTTTGTTTTGACGTGTGCCACCAGGCGGTTGAGTTTGAAGATGTGACGGCGTCGATTGGACTCTTCAGGCAGGAAGGGATTCGAATCAACAAAGTTCACATCACCAACGCAGTCGAAATCCTCAGGCCTTCGGAGAACCCGGAAGGCATTGAGGCACTCAAGGCTTACGCCGAGCCACGCTACCTTCATCAGACGTTTGCTCGCTTTGCCGATGGTACCACGAAGTCTCGTCTGGACCTTTCGCTGGAGGACCTGACTCGCCAGCCCGCGGATGAGTTTCTGAAAGCTGAAGCGTGGCGAGTTCACTTCCACGTTCCGATTTACGCAACAGCACTTGGCCCGCTCAGGACGACTCGCTTCGATCTCGAAGCTGCACTCAAGGCTGTGGCATTGCTGGATTATGCTCCCCATCTTGAGGTGGAAACATACACATGGCCGGTGATGCCGGGCTCGTCAGACAGCACGAAGAGCTCCGGTGCCGGATCTCTTTCGGAGCGAATCGCCGACGAGCTTCAGTCTGCAGCGGACCTGCTGGCGGAATGTTCTGAGTCATAAATGTGGTCTGAAGATAGACCGAAAGGCGTAGTGGGCAACAGCGGAACATGAGCGACCCTGTCAATCCATTCTCAACGACAGACGTCGGGCCTCAGTTGCCTTTGGAAGACACCGCTACAAGCAAAGTCGCCGAATCGGGGCAGGCGGAACAGGACGATGCGTACTCGGGCGCATTTTGCGTCGTCGACCAGCATGGCACGGTGTTTCTTCCGTGTGATGACAGTCAGAATTCCGAAGTGGAACATGACTTTCAGCCTGGTTCGCTGATCCACGAACGCTACCTGCTGACGGCAAGTCTTGGGCGAGGTGGCATGGGCCGGGTCATGCTGGCGACGGATCAGTTACTTCATCGCAAAGTCGCAATGAAGATTGTGGCCGTCAATTTGCCGGGCAAGAAACAGTCGTTTCAGGATGCTCTTGCCAACGAAGCGAGACTTGGAGCTTCCCTGAATGATCGAGGGATCGCGGTTGTTCATGACTTCGGTATTCACGCGGGTAAGTGCTTCATTATCTTTGAATATGTTGAGGGGCAGCCACTGAGAAGCGTGCTGCGGCAGCGGTCGAAACTTCCGCTTGCCGAAGTCTGTTCGATCATCTCTGAGCTGGCTCGGTCTCTGGATTATGCTCATGCCCGCGGCGTTGTGCATCGAGACCTCAAGCCGGAGAACATATGCCTCGCGCCGGATGGTCAGCCGAAGATTCTGGACTTCGGCATCGCTCGAGACCTTCGCGCCGACTTTCGCAGTGAAGAGTTTTCCGGTACGCCACAGTATGCCTCGCCGGAGCAGGCAGCGTGTTCTGTGACGGACGGCAGGACCGACCAGTACGCTCTGGGGCTTTTAGCGTACGAAATGCTGTCGGGGCGTCGAGTCTTTCAGAGCCGCAACCCTGTTGAATTGCTGCGGATGCACCGTGAAGTCCCGCCCGGGAATCTTGCGACGCTGTGTCCGGAACTGCCAGCGTATTCCGTTGCGGCGGTCCACAGGGCTCTGTCCAAAGAACCATCAAGGCGATTTGCAACCTGTCAGGAGTTCGCCGCCGAACTGCGAGCCGAGGAGCCTGAAGTCGTAAGCGGTTCCGGGTTCGTCACCGTTCCCGAAGAACAGCAGATTGATATTTGTCTCTGTCACGTTGCGGATGACTCACTGGATTTGCGCAGGATCGCTGGACGGCTGGAAGAAGTCGGTCTCTCAACATGGTACTACCAGCGTGATGCTCTGCCCGGTGTATCATTTGTGCGTCAGCTTACCGAAGCCATCAAGCGGTCTCGCGCAGTGCTTCTGCTGATTTCGCCAGCCTCTTTGTCGTCTGACTACTTTGCCAGCGAAGTCAGTGAAGCCGCGCAGCGCCGTCGAGTGATCGTGCCTCTGCTTTCGGGGATATCGAGGGAGGAATTTGAAAGTCGTCAGCCGGTTTGGCGCCCGCTGCTTGGTGCCAGTCCGACTCTCGAGTTGATTTCAAAAGACTATGATGCGGCGGTTGCGGAGATTCTGGCACGGCTGGCATCACAGGGCATTGCGATACCGGTTCAGGACGAGACTCAGAGTGATTCTGGCGCGTCGCATGCATCTCATTTTCGCTCTCATGGACTCCAGCGACAGGTCTGGTCAACAGACTCCATTCAGATTGATGTTCAGGACTTGCCTCAGCTGGTCTTTCGAAATCCGCTCGTGGACGAGTTTCTGACGCGCCGAAACAAGCACTTCCTTTCTGGAACGAAGGGGCTTGGGAAAACGCTGTTGCTGAGCTACAAGCGACACCTGTTGTCACAGTCCGGAGGCGTTGACGGAGGTGAATCTTCGCTGTGCTTTGTGCCGCAGGGACGCCCGTATCTGGACTTCATGAGTGAACTCAAGTCCCTTTCCGTGCGGTATGAGAGTTCACTCGCTGATCTGACGACAACGAAGCGCTTCTGGAATCTTGCGATTCGTATCTCTGCGATTTCGAATCATCCAGGTTGCATCACTCCAGAGGAAGAAGATGAACTGGAAGCGTTTCCCGTGCGATTTCGTCGATGGCTGATGGGGTCACGAATCGAACCGACGGTTGTATTCAAGGAGCTGACGAATCTAACGGTGAGTCAGGCGAATTCTCTGCTGGATGATACCGAGACATTCCTTGATCAAATGCTGCGGCGGATTCACAGCGCGACGTATTTCTTTATCGACAAAGTGGATCAGGCGGTACGGCAGCTCGGCCGTGAGGCGTGGATCACAGTGCAGGCCGGACTGATTGAAGCCGCCTGGGAAATCATGAGCGCCAACAGTCACGTCAAGGTCTATGCTTCGATTCGGCATGAGGCTTTCGCCAACTATGAATCCGATGTAAAAACGAATCTGCTCGGTGCCACGACAATCCTGCGATACTCCGATGATGAACTCGAATCGCTGATGGATCGACTGACCAGTTGCTACGAATCCAGCAGTGGCTTCCGTGACTTTCTGGGAATGAACGTTGTACAGCAGGAGCGCCGGTCGGCGCCCGAGGACAGTTTTGCTTTTCTGCGGCGGCACACTTTTGGCCGTCCCCGAGATCTGGTTGTGATCGCTTCCGAACTCTCCGGGCAGCGCGAGTCACTGTCGGAACCTCGTTACTGTGAGATTGTGCGACAGACGAGTTCCAATCGACTGGTGGCCAACCTGTTTGATGAGATGAGAGTCTTCCTCGACTGCCTTGGAGATTCCGACACTCGCATACGATTCCTGTCCACACTCCCGGCAAACGTCCTCAGTCGCGACGAAGCGATTGCGGTGAGTGCATCGTTCAATGGCATCAGCCAGGAAATGATCAGCGACGATGGAGATCAGGTGGCTGAGATCTTCCATCCGTTCCAGGACCTTTATCTCGCCGGACTTCTGGCTGTCGTGGTCACCCAGCAGGACTCAGAACGAATTGTCCAGAAGTTCCGTGGGCCAGATGATCTCGTCGGTCGAACGGGGAGTGACCTCCCGAATTCGCCCTGGTATTTTCTTCACCCCGCGCTGTCCAGTTTTGTGCGAAGTCTCAAACGAGACTCCGCGTTTCTTCACTTTCAACACGTCCGCGTTGGGGATCAGCTGCCGTGGAACGCGTGGGATCCCGCCTGCTGTCAGATTGAAAGACTTGCCAGAGCCATTACAGCGCCGGACCTCCGCCAGTTCGTGGACATTGTGATTCGTCAGGCTCGGGATGTGCTTCGCAGTCACAGTCCCAGAAACCTGCCGGTCGTTTTGCAGTCGATCCCAAGGTGGTCCGAATCGAAAGCCCGCCTGCTCGAAGCTGGCCACGACGAACTGATTCTGTGGCTGGATGAACTGATGAACTTTGCTGTGTAAACGTCGCTGTTTTTTGACAGAGTCGCTGACGTTACTTTCTCGCTGGAGGATTACGGTAATCCAGCGGGGCTTTTTGGCCCGGCTGCATCAGTGATTCATAAGTCTCCTTGCCAAGCCGTTCTTTCAATTCCTGAGAAGCAGCCTGAAGGACATCTGGCTGACGGAACAGATCCAGAGCGCTCGTCGCAAGTGTGCGAGCGGCCAGATGCATGCCCTTTTCTCCGATCGTCGTACCACCAGCGGCGACCGCCTGCCACGAATGCCCCGGCGTTCCCGGAACCCAGCATGCCGTGGAGAATCCTGTGGTTGGAACGACCCACGAGATATCTCCGACGTCGGTCGAGCCTTTGCCAACTGTGCCATCCACGTTTTCAACCAGCGAAAGTGTTTCGAGCGATTCCGGCTCCTGGAGATGCTGCTGGAGTCGTGCGGCAAACTGACGCTCTTCTTCGTTGTAACGTAGATCATTTAGCTGCTGCAGTCGCTTTCGTACGATTCCGGACAGAGTTCGGTTGGGCATGATCTCGCGAATGCCACCTTCATACTTGATGGTCAGTTCCGTTTCCGTTGCGAGCGCTCCCGCCTTCGCGCACAGCTCCAGTCGTTGGTAAAGGGGCTTCAGGAATTTTGCTTCCGGGTGGCGAATGTAGAAGTACATCTCCGCGAACGCGGGCACAACGTTCGGTGCTTCGCCCCCACTGGTAATCACGTGATGAATGCGAGTTTGCTCCGGCGTGTGTTCACGCATCAGTTCCGACGCGTGCGCTGTGAGTTCGATGGCGTCCAGAGCGGATCGGCCCTGGTGAGGTGACCCTGCTGCGTGTGCCGTTTGGCCAGAGAACTGAAACTTCACGGCGATTCGAGCCAGGCTGGATCTGTCCCCGGCAGAGTTCCGGCTGGCCGGATGCCAGTGCAGAACGGCGTCACAATCCTGAAACAGTCCGGCCTGTACCATGAAGACTTTCGCGCTGCCGCCTTCCTCAGCGGGACATCCGTAGAATCTCACTGTCCCTTTGATCGCACCGGATCGAATCTGCTCCGCGACAGCAATCGCTGCCGACAGCGATGCGACTCCAAACAGGTGATGTCCGCAGCCATGACCATAGGAGTTCTTATCATCACGAGGCATTTGTTCGGGCACATCCTTTTGTGTCAGTCCCGGCAGTGCATCAAACTCGCCGAGAATTCCGATGACAGGTTTGCCCGATCCAAACTCGGCTGTGAACGCAGTTGGAATCTCAGCCACGCCGCGAGTCACTTGCAGCCCGGCCGCTTCGGCAGCATCCGCAAGCAGTTTTGAGGACTGGACCTCCTGATATCCTGGTTCCGCAGCTTCCCAGATCTTTCGAGCCATCTGCCAGCTTGCGTCGCGCCGCTTCTCAATCGATTCGAGTACTGCAGATTCCGTCGGGTCTGCAGCAACAGTGGGCTCGCTCGGAGAGAATGCTGTTGGAATTGCTGAGCCCACGCTGGTCAGGACTTCCGATGAATCAAGTGCTGGCTGATGCATTGCCTGCTCATCATTCTCGTCGGCATTACCGTTCCCCGGAGGGACAGCGTTCCTGAGAAGTTCGTCGAGAACAGCTTCCATCTTCTTTGCCCGTTCCGGCTCTTCCGAGATCAGGTTCCTGGTCTCTCCGATGTCATTCTTCAGGTTGAACAGAGCAAGCACAGGTTCTTCACTCTTCGCCTGTTTTTTCTTTTTGGCCGCGGCAGCACGTGGGGCACTGAGTCGAAGAAGTTTGTAATCGCCCATTCGAACGGCGGCTCGCTGAGGAGATTGAACCAGCAGGATGGCATCATGGGCCGACTCGGCCTTCTTTGTCAGCACAGGCCAGAGATCCTGCCCGTCGATGGGCAGTGGCTGTTCCAGTTTGCCCCCGGCAAGCTTCAGCAGAGTCGGATACCAGTCGACAACGTGAACCGGGACATCGATCTTCTGTCCCGCTGGTATCTTGCCTGGCCATGTTGCGAACGCACAGCCACGGATTCCTCCTTCATAGAGCGTTCCCTTAGCTGCCTTCAGCGGGCCGTTGTCGGACACTGGTCCCGGGTTTGGTCCACCGTTGTCGGCGGAGAAAACGATGAGCGTATTTTCGAATTCTCCATTGGCCCTGAGTGTGTCCACGATCTGGCCGATCGCCTCGTCCACCGCCGCCAGCATTCCCGCGATCTTCCGGCGATTTCCCGTCAGTTGCGGATAAGGCTCCATGTATCGTTCCGGAACCTGGAACGGCGAATGGACACCGTTGAAGGGAACGTACAGGAACAACGGTCGCTTCGACGTCGCTGACTTGCGCGCTTCAATCAACCGACATGCTTCCTTCGCGACTAGTTCAGTGCTGTATCCTTCTTCATGGACCTCTTTGTCGTCACGATGCCAGTCGTGCACTCCGTCTCTCAGGTGAGTGAAATAGTCAATGGCTCCGAAGTAGTGTCCGTATTGATGTTCAAACCCTCGAGCCGTTGGACGATAAGCCGCTTCAAACTCACCGAGATGCCACTTGCCGGTGATTGCCGTTTCATATCCTGCCTGCTGCAGACCCTGAGCCAGAGTTCGCTCTGCCAGCGGCAGGCCCCACTTCGCCTGAGGGCGGACGATCGTGTAGACACCCGTCCTGGTTGCATACCGACCAGTCATCAGAGCAGCTCGGGTTGGCGAACAGA
This sequence comes from Planctomycetaceae bacterium, assembly GCA_016795145.1. Classification (GTDB taxonomy): domain Bacteria; phylum Planctomycetota; class Planctomycetia; order Planctomycetales; family Planctomycetaceae; genus SXXK01. The sequence goes on along the minus strand of JAEUII010000454.1, from coordinate 17,979 downwards.
CGGGCTGAACGTAATGAGATGTCAGGATGGCTCCGGAGTTTGCGAGTTCGTCGATTCGTGGCGTCCTGATGATCTTGCCGCCATTGAAACCGCAGTCTGCATAGCCCAAATCATCGATCAGAAAGAAGATGATATTGGGGCGATCACCTTTTTCATCGGCCGCCGAAGCGAGCACCGTTGATGGAGAAAAGGAAAGGAGAAGGCTGACAAAAATCGTCAAAATCAGTGGTCGCACTTCAAACCTCAACATGTCACAAAGGAGGCGGACTCAGATCCAACAACGGAATGTGACTGAGTTCTCAGGTCGGTGCAAACGACCATTGTGGTTCAGGCAGTCACTAATCGAACAAACCAGGCTGACGCGCATTCTGTGAACGATGAAAGTCATCAAACTCGGCCGGGAGAAGTTCCAGAAGTTCTTCCGTCGTCAGCGAATGAAGATCCCATGTGAGATCGAGCTGGCTCAATAAATCGACCAGGCGTCTTGGGCTTCCCGGGCCACGGCCGCCGAGTCCCGAGCGATTACGCCCATGCTGATGATCATAATACAGTCGCGTTGCCACTCCGACGACGGCGCGACATGTGACAAGCGATGGACGCGAGGCAAGCAATGACACCAGCGGGCCGGTTTTGGAAACAGGCCCGGAAAGGAGTGACAGTGCTCGGGCAGGATCGTCTCGATGAGCGCGAAAGATCTGGTAGGGTCCGGCCAGCAAATGTCGGCACGACTTTCGAGGATCCTCGAGTTCCGCGATCCAGCGATAGCGTTCGCCAGGCTGCCAGCGTCCTTCCAGTATTGGACAGATCGACTCGAACCAGGCGAGCCCAAGCCAGGACCAGAATCCCTTGTCGCGGCGAAGTGCGGACGAGTCGACTCGAAGCATCTTCGAGAGATGTTCAGCGACTTCGAGGCGAGAATGGAACACTCGTGGTTCTGCATCGACCTCCGCATCAATCGCCGCTGACGATTCTGCACCTGTGAGAAGATGCAGCGGCGCATCGCGACGAGGATCATCGCGCAGGCTGAGCAGGAACTCATCAAACTGCTCGATTCCCTGTGCTGTCAGACGCCGCGCCAGCATGTGTCAGATATTCCCTTTTTTGTTGCTATGCACTTGGTGCACCGTGTTGCCTCAGCCTGAAACTTCTCCCAATCGCCAGTCGATTTCCGTTCCGTGAGTCTCTCTGAGCCAGTGATTGCATTTGGAAAAAGGCCTGCTGCCAAAGAACCCTCGGTACGCCGACAATGGCGACGGGTGAGCACTTTGAAGAACGAGGTGCCGTTCTGCAATGGATCGAGCAAACTGTTGTGCCGGTGCGCCCCAAAGAATGAAGACGACTCCTGGCAGCTCGTTGATCTTGTTCAGAATCGCAGACGTAATCTCTTCCCATCCTCGTTTTCGATGCGAATTTGCTTCATGAGCCCGCACGGTGAGCACGGTGTTCAGCAACAGGACTCCCTGTCGGCACCACGCAGCCAGATGGCCATGATTCGCCGGTGGAATTCCCAGGTCGTCGTTAAGCTCACGATAGATGTTTCGCAATGAAGGCGGAATCGCGATACCGGCAGGAACGGAGAAACTCAGGCCTTCCGCCTGGCCATCATCGTGATAAGGATCCTGCCCCAAAATGACGACTCGCACTTTGTCAGGCGGAGTCAGCTCAAGAGCACGAAAGATCCTGTCACGCGGGGGAAAGACAGTGGCTTTGTGCTGCTCTTCGTCGGCGAGAAACTGAGAAAGCCGTTGGAGATTTTCCTGACTTGCTGCATCCCCCAGCACGGGACGCCATGGTGCAGGCAACAATTCCGAGAGCATCACGCGTCAGCCCGCTGCAGCGACTTTCGGAAGGTCAGCAGTCGACCATGAAGTTCGAATCTCGCAGTCGTGAACAGGTCCACGGCCGCTTTGTTGTCTGCCGCCACATGAGCTTCCACGAGCTGGACCGATTCTTCTCTCAGGCGTTTGCAGATCTCCAGCACCAGCGCCTGAGCAAAGCCGTGGCGACGCTGAGATTCCGGAACATAGATTTCCCGGATGCCGACACTTCGCACGCCCCATTTGGGAATGAAAATGTCCATGCCGATGATTTGCCCGGAAGCCACCAGGTCTTCCTTTTCCCGCGTTCGAAGTTCGAAGCGAAGTGAGTCGAGCTGACCGTAACGGACAAACCACCACCATGATTCATTGCCCGGTCGATCGGTGATCACGAGGTTCAAGTTTCTTCTGTGTCGCAGGAGCTTCGCGATGACCGGATCACGGCTCTGCAGCAGGTCACGCCGCAGGATGTAGGTCTCGGAGCCAGGCCCGTACCCACAGGCCGAGAAGAACTCTTTCCATGCCGCGGCCGATGAACAGAATCCGGAAGGTTCGAGTCCCCCGTAGATGCCGCAGTAAAACCCGTTACGATTCAGTCCGCCGCCTGCTTCCACGGACACCGCGCCGGCCTTCAGCAGATACTGCTCAGCACGTGCAACGAGTTCCCGGCCAATGCCGCGGCGACGGTAATCCGGATGCACCATCAGGGCTGACAGAATTCCCTGTCGACGATCGAGATCTGTTTGAGTATCGTTGACGGCGAAACTGGCATGGACGTATCCGACGGCTCTTTCACCATCGAATGCCAGAATCAAACCTTCTCGATCAAAGTACGGCTGTGAGCAGGCGAACAGTTCAAAAATATCGCAGGAGAACCCTTCTGCCGCGTTTCGCCCCAGCTGACAGGCATGCCACAGCTGGTGTAATCGGGGAGGATCAGAGTTGTGAAACGACCGAAACTGCACGTTCTCAAAACCCCGGACGGATGGAACATACCGTCCTTCTCAAAGTCGCTGTTCCTGGCTGCTCACCGCAAACCACTGGAAAAGGCGAATCTAATCGAGATATGCTTTGCCGACAAGGAGCAGACTGCGAACATCGCACAGTTCTGCGGATCGACAACCTGCCTCCTTGCATCGACCAATTGGGTTTACGAGGTGAACAATGCAGTGGACTGACCGTGAAGTCGTCGCGTGGCTGGATGAACTGCTTCCGGCAAACCGGATGGCGGAATTCGAGAATCAGCTCCGGAACGACACCGCACTTCGCCATCGCGTCGCCTCTGTGATTCGCCAGCGCGATCAGGGCGGAAACTCCATTGGCGAAGTTTGGCAACGCGGAAAGCTCAGCTGTCCAACGCGATCCGAACTTGGTGGCTACCTGCTGGGAACCCTGAGCGGAGACGCTTCAAACTATATTGAGTTTCATCTGACGACGGTGGGCTGTCGAGTTTGCCAGGCGAATCTGCATGACCTGGAAGAACAGTCGAGCCAGCCGGAGCAGCTGACCGGGCGGCGCCGGAAGTTCTTTGAATCGTCCGCTGGACTCCTTCGTCCAGAAGGTGACTCGAAGTTCATGTCTGGAAAATAAGAAAGGGACGGCGTCATGGCCGTCCCTTTGTCTTGTCCCGTCTTCGGTACGGTGGAAGGTCCGTGAAGAACTACTTCGAAGCCGGCTTCTTGCCAGTATCTTCCTTGGGATCTCGAAGGTGCCAGGCAACGATCCACTCTTCTCCCTTGCGCTTGAAGCCGTGTTCATTCACCATTCGTTTTTCCATGTCCGCGAAGTGTCCAGCGCCGTAGAAGATGCCAATATTCTTATGGCCGTTCTTCAGTTCGCGCTCCATAACGGACAGACACTTCTTGTTTCGTTCCGTAATGATTGTTGAGGCACCGTCAAAGCTGGCAAACGCATCGCCCTCGCCGCCTTTGGCCAGTTGCACAGCAAAGATGCGACGCATGCGGTAACCTGGATCGGATGACAAAGCAGACATCATCATGTCGAGGTTCATGGCGAGCGGGTTTTGCTTCTGCTGAGCCGCCATCGACTTCCCCATTTCGTTCAGCATCATTCCGGAAAAGCTCTCACCGCGTTCCTTCATCGAGGCTTCGAACTCTTCGGCCGTCATGTCTGCGTGCACAAAGTTGTCCTTTGTGTAATCCACACCCGTCAGCTGAAACTCCATTCCCAGCGCATCCTTCATCCCAACCTGAAGGACTGAAATTGCAGTGAAGCCGACCTTGGCATCGGTCCATTCCTCTTCGTCAGTCAGCGGCTTGCGGCGAGCACCTTCGCCGCCACCTGGTCGAAGATCCTGCTTCACGGCGTCTTCCGGCATGACTGCTTCGAACAGAAGTACATCGTACTTCTCGAAGAGTTCATTCAGCTGCTGATAGTACTCCGGCTCGCCCAGATGAATCGCGCCGATCAGATCAACCTTTGCATTGGGGTACGTATTTGACCCCTCGAAGGTGATGATCGATGTCTCCAGTGCCACCGCAAGATTCTTGTCGTTCTTCCGAATTCGGATGTACTCGTGTTCCGGCTTTTCTGGCTTGTCCGCTTTCTGCTTTGAGTCCTGTTTTTTTGCGGACTTCTGCTGAGCCTGAGCGGGCCCGGCGAATCCAAAGGAAACTGCCAACAGGACCGCGAGTGCGGTAACAGTACGAAAGGCCTGCCTGACGGATCGCAGCTGCATGGTCGAAGTACGTCCTCTATTTAAGCTCTGGTGTGGACAAGAACTCTTGGCCTTTGATGAAGGCCATTTTTGAAATCTCAACAGAATCTTCCCAGCCACATCGTAGCCGGAGACAGCGCCTCTTCCAGTCAAGGCACGAAAAACCACTAAGTCTGGACAAAACAGCATCCCCTGCTTTCGGTCTGCTGTTTCAAGGGTGAATCAATGAAGTCTAGTTGCCGGAAATTCGCCTTTGGACGTTCTCTCCTGGAACTTCGCCGAGAAATTTCCTGAACAACAAAAAACTACCGAAACCAACGGCACCAATTTCGGTTAAGCGACTAGGCCTGCAATCGCCTGTTCAAAAACAACGGATCAAAAAGCTTCAGGGAAGAATTGGGGTGCAGCCGTGAATACTCTCATTCAATTCGCATATCTTGACCCAGGCTCAGGCAGTCTCCTGCTTCAGGCAATTGTTGGCGGAACCGCAGGAATCATGGTGTTCTTTCGTCATTGGTGGCGAACGCTTCGGGCAGCAAAAGCAGCCGCTCCTCCGACCGATGTCGTTCACTAGATCACCACGATTGATCTCAGGCTTCGGCTGGATCTTCACGCCGAATTTCACCGCGGGCAGATTCCAAAATGCTGTCACTCAGTTCGGAATCTCTTAGCTTTGCCAACGGCTCATTCCGTGATCGTGATGCCCGCGTGTTTCATCATGAGCAGCATGTGCTGAGAGCGCTCTCGGCACGATCGCTTGCGAACTGGGAATGTGTGAGTTCGAAGCGATTCTGGAAGGAAGCGATTCAGAACGAATCGATCGTCGCAACTCATCGCGTTCCGGAATTTGATTCACTGGTGGCATCTTCCGGCTTCGTTGCCGCGCTGGAGCATCGCCGTCTGCGTCTGCTGACGTGGCCATGGGAATGGTGCTTCTCCATGTTGAAGGATGCAGCCCTCCTCCAGCTGCAACTGATGAAAGGTGCTCTTGCTGAGGACTGTATTCTGAAGGATGCGACGCCTCTGAATTTTCAATTTCAGGGCAGCCGCGTGCTGTTGATGGATACTGCGTCCATTGAGCGTCTCATGCCGGGTGAAGCGTGGGATGGCTATCGACAGTTTTGCCAGCAGTTTCTTTTCCCGCTGATGCTTCAGGCCTGGAAGAACGTCGCGTTCCAGCCGTGGCTCAGAGGTTCTGCGGAGGGTGTTCCGGTCGCTGATTTTGCAAGAATGCTGTCATGGCGAGATCTGCTTCGGCCGGGCGCATTCACTCATGTCTGGCTCCATGCAATCCTTCAGCGCCAGTCGAAACACCAGCCTGTACGCACGTCGCTCGAATCATCCGGCTTTGAGCGAGCAATGATTCAAAAGAACGTTGATGGCCTCATAGGGATTGTTCAGAAGCTGCGATGGTCTCCTGCTGGATCAACCTGGGCCGACTACAACGTTGCGTCATCTCATGTGGCTCATGATTCTGTCGTGAAGGAGCGATTCGTTCGAGACGTCTGCATGTCGTTGAATCCATCAACGGTCTGGGACATGGGATGCAACCAGGGACGCTACTCAAGGATTGCGGCCGACTGCGGTGCTCAGGTGGTGGCTATGGATGCAGATCATCTCACGATCGATCAGTTGTACTGCCGGCTTCGGGATGAGCGGAATTCGAAGATCACGCCAATTGTCTACAACCTTGCCGATCCCAGCCCTTCAATCGGCTGGAACGGAAACGAGAGACCTACGCTGGAAGCTCGATCGAAACCGGATCTCGTCCTGTGTCTCGCGCTGATTCATCATCTTGTGATTGGAAGCAATCTGCTGCTGAGTGATGTCATGCGATGGCTTCGCAAGCTGAATGCCACCGTCGTCTTCGAGTGGGTTGACCGCTCAGATCCTCTGGTCGCGCAGCTTCTTCAGAACCGCCGCGATGTGTTTGAAGATTATTCCAGCCAGCACTTTCTTCAGTGCGCTGAATCACAGTTTCGCGTCGTTCGCTCGGAACGCCTGTCGGAAACTCGTGAACTGTTTCTGCTGCAGCCACGCTGACGGCGCATTGGCTGGATTCGCCAAGCAGGCCAAAGCACCGCATGGATTTCATGAGACCGTGGTTTGCATGAGGAGGCGAAATGTTTCACACTCCCCTGAGTGACAAAAGAAACATCACCCAGGACATCCGCCGTCATGCTCTCGCGACTTGCCACGTACACGCTGTTTGGAATTGAAGCACGCGCTGTTGAAGTGGAAGTGGATATTTCCCCATGTGCTTTGCCAAAGACGATTCTGGTTGGACTGGCGGAAGCGGCGGTCAAGGAGAGTACTCACCGGATCGAGCGGGCCTTAGTGAACAGCGGCTACAATCGGCCCGATGATCGAGTCGTCATCAACCTGTCTCCTGCCGACCTTCCCAAGGATGCTGCGTCACTCGATCTGCCGATTGCACTCGGACTGTTGATCGCTGACGGCCAGGTGGAAGAAGATCCCCGGCGCCGCGTTGTCTACGTCGGCGAACTCGCCCTCGATGGGACTTTGCGTCCAGTCAAAGGCGTGTTGTCCATGGCCCTGGCGGCTCGTGATTCCGGCAGGACTCACATTGTCGTTCCGGCTGGCAATGCTCGCGAGGCGGCAGTGGTTGAAGGGATCGATGTGATTTCCGCCGCGTCACTTGCAGAAGCCGTCGGCTTTCTTTCCGGACAACTGCCACTGGATCCTGTTGTCTTCAGCTGGGACAATGCTCGCGAGGATTTTGGCCGGTACGATATCGACTACGTGGACGTGAAAGGTCAGGAGCTGGCGAAGCGTGCTGCGATGGTGGCGGCGGCCGGATGTCATCATCTCCTGATGATCGGCTCACCAGGAACCGGCAAGACTTTGCTTTCACAGCGAATCTGCACGATCCTTCCGGAACTTGAACCCGAAGAAAGTCTTGAAACAACTCGCATTTATAGCGCGGTCGCTTTGCTGGAGTCCGGACAACCCCTGATGCTGCGACGTCCCTTTCGTGCGCCGCATCACACGATCAGCGAAGCGGGGCTCGTTGGCGGTGGCAGCATTCCTCAGCCCGGCGAAATCAGCCTGGCACACAACGGGATTTTGTTTCTGGATGAGTTGCCCGAGTTCAATCGACGAACGCTCGAAGTTCTGCGGCAGCCTCTTGAAGATCAGACGGTGACAATTTCCAGAGCGATGGGAAGTGTGACTTTTCCGGCAAACGTGATGCTCGTGGTCGCGATGAATCCCTGCCCGTGTGGTTTTCGAGGTGATCCGAAGCGACAGTGTACCTGCAATCCGATGCAGATCGAACGCTACCTGAGTCGAATCAGCGGACCACTTCTGGATCGCATCGATATTCACATTGAAGTACCGCCGGTTCCGTTCCGCGAACTTTCCGACCGGGCCGATGGAACGTCCAGCCAGCAGATTCGTGATCGAGTCCTTGTGGCTCGAAAACTTCAGGCCGATCGATTTCGCGGTGCGTCAGTCCGCGTCAACGGAAAGATGAAGCCTCAGCAAATTCGAAGGTACTGCCAGTTGAGGCCTGACGCCGAGGCGATGCTGAAACACGCCATGGAAGACATGGGTCTCTCCGCTCGAGCCCATGACAAGATCCTGCGCATCAGCCGTACAATCGCCGACCTCGCTGAATCCGATCACATCGAAGCGGTTCACGTCAGCGAAGCGATCAATTACCGGACTCTGGATCGAAATTACTGGCAACACTGAGCAAGTACAACCCAGGTTCAAACGTAGTGATGACTGCTTGAGTGCTGCACTGCGATTCATCGCTCCAGACATCGCAAACGATTGAGGACAGTCGTCCTGCACTTTGCTCCCGTACACAGTAGGGATGTTGTAAATCTCGATTTCATCGCCCGATGCGAACGGCTTTCCCTGGAGAAGCTGTGTGGATTCTTAATTCATTACAACAAACGCAGGAAACGGGACCAGTGACGGGATATTTGAAAAGATACCCTATCATGTAATCTGGCCTTGAAGTGGCACCGGTTACCGTCGCTATGCTGACATCCTATGGATGCAAAGTCAGAACACACAGCTGCAGACTCGGAAGACTCGGAGGATGAATTTCCTCCGTTTGTTGAAGCGATTCGAATTCCGCAGCAGGGAGAAGTCGGGAGATTTTCGGAAGCTGAAATGCAGCGTAATGATGTCGGCCCGGATGACCTTCAGCCAGTGGACGCAGTGGCTTTCGGTCCGGACCGAGTCGCCGCTCTGGATCGTTTTGGTTCATCGACCATTCTGCAGACGCTTGGACCGTGGCGCATTGTTCGGGAAATCGGACGTGGTGGAATGGGGATCGTGTATGAAGCGATCCACTTCGAAAGTGAGCATCGCGTTGCGCTGAAATTCCTTCCTTCATCGGGCGGTATCGACCTCAGACGCCTCGATCGATTTCGTCACGAAGCCCATGTGATTGAAAGACTGGCGCACCCGAACATCGTGCGTCTTGTTTCTGTTGCGCATGAAGGACATCATCATTTTCTGGTGATGCAACTGATCGAGGGCATTAGTCTGGATCGTGTCGTCGGCACGATCAATACGCTCAACGGATCTGCGTCAGACACCGAGCTGGCCTCAACAGATCCTGTCGCGGGATCCGTCGGCAGGCAAGGCAATGCCGATCCCTCGGAAGACGACTGGGTGTACGCGAAACTGCTTGGCCCCGGGACAGATCGCTATCGCTATGCGGCGGAACTGGTGCAGCAGGCGGCTCAGGCACTTAGTTATGCCCATTCGCAGAAGATCATTCATCGTGACATCAAGCCATCGAACCTTTTGATCGATCGCAGCGACACGCTCTGGATAACAGACTTTGGGCTGGCTCAGATCCAGGGAGAACAGGGTCTGACCGCAACCGGCGACTTGTTGGGTACTCTGCGTTACATGAGTCCCGAGCAGGCGATGGCCAGCAGAATTCCCGTTGATCATCGCACGGACGTTTATTCTCTGGGCGTCACGTTTTACGAACTCCTGTGTGGCCAACCGGCATTTGCCGAAGACAACCGAAAAGAGCTTCTGCGACAAGTCTTGTTTGATGAACCAACGGCTCTAAAGAAGCGAGATTCGGCGATCCCGGTACCACTGCAGATCATTGTTGAAAAGGCCATGCAGAAGGATCCTCGCCAGCGTTATTCCACTGCAGGTGAAATGGCAGACGATCTGTTTCGCTTTCTGAACGACAGCCCGATTCACGCGAAGCGGTTGCCGTTCTGGGAACCAGTCCTACGGTGGTGTCGTCGCAATCGAATGCTGGCTGTGTCACTGACCGCCATCATCACCCTGCTCGCAGTTCTGGTTGTGGGGCGGCTTATTTTTCTGGAGCTGAAAGGGCAGCACGAAAAGACGGTTTCGCTTTTGGAAAGGACGGCAAATGCGGAGCAGGAGTCGAAAGCGTTTGCTCAGCTTCGGGAAGTCTCGAGGTATCGACAGACAGGACTCTCGGGACTGCGAGACCGAATACCTCTGCTTGATCTGCAGTCTTCACAATTGTCTGAGAGCGTTCGATTCGAACTACGCAATGAATGGCTGTCGTGCATGGCACGGGCGGACTGGAGTTTCACGTCGTCCATTCCGTGCGGTTCGCCAGTCGCTGCCTTAAGCGCATCGGGTCAACTGCTTGCAGAGTTTGCAGATCCAGGTGACTCCGAACGTATCATGATTCGCTCGCTGACAGGAAACTCCGCCGTTCTTTGCGATGGTGCTCATCTGAATGTGAAAGCCATGTGGTTCAGTCAGGGGAGCAACTTTCTGATCGCTACCGATCTCGAGAGTTACTGGCAAATCTTCCGGGTCAGCGATGGGAGGAAGATGTTCGAGATTCCTCAGCTGGCTGCCGGTTGTGATGTCTGCGATGAGACGAGTCAGGTGGTGTTCTGGCACGTCACTCCTGTTGTGATGCTTGGGTCGCTGTCAGGGCAGGAGGCTACGCCATCGCTTCAGGCACACACCATTGAAGTTCCAGCGTTGCTGGTTCGATTCAGCCCGAATGGCCGACGGCTTGCGATCCTTGATCAACTCGTCTCATCACAGCTGTCCGTCATGAATACGGACGATGGCAGAGTGATTCACAGGCAGTCGGCGGGGGATGCAATTACAGTCGCATGGAGCCCGGATTCAAAGTTAATTGCCGTCCCTAACCAGGCAGGACGAATCCTGATTCGTGATGCAGAGACGACACGTGTGGCATCAACGCTCGATGGGAATGAGTCGAAGATTTCCGGAATCAGCTGGCATCCTTCCGGCAACTACCTGATCACAACTTCGTGGACCGGAGAAACGCTGCTTCGACATGTCTGGACCGGACGCGTGCTAGTTCGCAGTCATGAATCACTTGATGCTGTAAGCTTTAGTGATGATGGACATCGCATTGGCTGGCGATTGAAGGAGGGGGCTTTGAGGCTGGCGGAATGGTCGGAGGGCGAGGTTTTGAACCTTCCGTGGGATTCCCGGAACAGAACAGATGTGCCTGCCGGAGTGTGTTTTCACCCGAACGGCCGAATCGCAGCCGTATTTTCGCTCGCCGGCTTTCAGCTGTTTGACCTCCATTCCGGAAGCGTTCTGCAGCGAGTCCCTTTGGTATGGACATTGGCAGCGGAGTTTTCAGAAACCGGCAATGAGCTTGTTGTGCTGACTCGTTCGTCAATTCAGCGATGGCCTCTGGTCAGATCGCAGATCGAGGCTTCGAAAGGATGGACAATGCGACCGCCTCATATCGCATCTATTCCGTTCGTACAGAATGGAGTCCTGCTGAACGGTGGCGAGCGAGCGATTGTGCGGCATGAACAGAGTCAGGACCTGATGACAGAGCTTCGAACGTCCGACGGGAAGTTTGTCAGAACGGTCGGTGAATCTGCCTACGGGCTTGATGTCGCGCGCAGCGGCAGTTTTATCGCGCGACGTGGCTGGCGAGCCGACGTGGCGGAAGTCTTCGATCCGGTATCTTCCGTAAAGCTTGCCGAATTGCATGTCGGGAACGGTTCGGTTCCGTCCGCATCGCTCGATGGAAAGTACTTTGTGTCATCAACGCTTGAACAGCTTCAGTTCTGGGATACGACGTCGTGGAAGCCCGCGAAAACGTTGAAGCTCGACGCGCCGGTCGTGGCAGCGAATGCAGCGTTTCATCCGAGAGACCGGCTCATGATGTTGCGAATGATGCCCAGTCGGCTGGGGATTGTCGATCCGGAAACACGGACTGTGATCGCACGCATCGATGAACTCGAAGACTACTTCAGCACTTCCAGTTCGTTCTCGTCGGACGGAGATTACTTCGTTGAGTTCAGCAGTGATCCGGGTGGCGTGCGAGTCTGGAACCTGGCCAAAATGACGCAAAGGCTGGCCGCGAATGGACTAAGCTGGTCGTCGGAGGTTTCTGATCGCTCCAGCAACGATGAGCCAGCGGCCACTGCGGATTCGGAAAGGCCGTTGCCTCCGCTGGAGATCACGATGGAGAATCATCTGGTCCTCACTGAGGCTGCGATCGGCGAACTGCTGGCAGCAGTAAGGCAGTTGACGAGCGGTGGTCGTGATCCTCGCTTGCAGAATCAGGTGGCCTGGCGACTGCTGATTGCACCACCGGAATTGCGGGATAACGTCGAAGCTCTACGCCTGGCGCGGCTTTCGAATGTTCAGGACCCGGACAACACGGCCGTTCGCAACACTCTGGCTTTGGCCTGTTATCGCAACACACTGTTTGCAGAAGCAGAGCAGCTTTTGCTGAGGAACCTGAAGGCGTCTCCTCGGCAGGAACTAACAATGGACCTGATCATTCTTGCGATGATCGCCAGTGCGAACGGACAACCGACGACTTGCCAAACTTATCGGGTTTGGGCGGAGCAGAATTATTCAGATCATCCGCCGGTGGATGATCTGACACTCCGTGATACTCAGTATTTATTCAAAGAGCTTCAGCAGCTCGCTGAGGATGCAAAGTAACGCAGGAGCCGGCGGTCAACCTGGTATTTGCGGATGCAGGTTCAGAATGGTCGTTGCAATCCTGTTTCAGCGTTTCGGATCGGTGAGGACCGAACCTGTGCGGTCCAGAATTGTTCGGCAATACGCATGAAGCTGAAGATCCATGAGTTCTCGCTCCAGCTCCTCACGCGTCTGAAGTGAAAGAGTACTGGCGACATTCTGAAGCAGGAGTTCTCCGAATCGTTCCCGTGCACGCTGAAGCAGCTTTCGGAATGCTGTGTCGCTGATTGAAGTTTCGGTCTGATTTGAAAAGAGCGTTGCCAGTTCCTGACTCGGTTGTCCAGTCTCCGTTGCCTTCAGTTTGAGTGCAGAATAGTAGAGCTGTCCTGAATCCTTCTGATGCCGTTCCAGATCGATCCATGTCTGTGCCAGGAGTTCATCGCGCCAGTGGGTATCGAATTCACCGGACGAAGCAGCATCATGCTTAGGATCCTGTGCCTGCTCCGGCAGTTCTTCTCCTTTGCGAAGTGTCTGGCGTCGAAAGTAGTCACGAAGCTGATTCGCCAGAGCGACTCGAAGGAAGTCACGGAAGCGGCCGGAGTCTGGATGGACGCGACGAAAATCTCCCCGAATGAACCGCAGCGCAAAGTCCTGAGTCAGATCTTCGGCAACGTCGCTGCGTCCTGTCGATGACAGAAAATAGCGGTACACAGCGCCCTGATAGGAAGCGAAGAACTGCGCGAGCACTTCTTCGGAGACGCCAGCTCCGTCGCGGGCCTGAATGACAACCGACCAGACCGTAGAGATCTGAGCCAGCGGGCGATGTCGATCGGATGGCTGTCCTTCGGCCTTCAAGGCACATCCCCGGAAGTGAGTCGCTGGAGGTTCGACCACACGTTATCCGGTGGATAACAGTGATTCCTTTCCGGGAAAGCTATTGAGTCTTCAGGGGGACTGCAAGCGGCGTGAAGATGGAAGTGGATTCTGCTCCAGGATACCGGTCACACGGTCGAGTCCCTGGATGCCTCGAATGCCGTGTGTCCGTGTGTTGTCAGTCTCCTGGAGAAGTCCAGACCTGAGAGAAACTCAGGGTACGATCTTGTTTAGTATTCCTTGACCCAGACATCGCCAAACAGTCCATCGATCTCGCCGACCAGCAGCACGTGGTCATTATGGAATCCTGCGAGCATTGGGACATTGTTGCCGCCGACAGAGATCGCTGTCACAGACTCAGCAACAAAGCCAAAAAGGTCGGACGTGAACTCCGTGCCGATGAGCTGGCCCCCTATCCGGATGCTGCTGATCAGGGAGTTCACTCCGACTCTGTCCCTGGTCAGCTGACCGGACAGACTGGTGTCATCAAGAGATCCAAACAGGCCGTCGTTTCCAGCATGACCTCCCGCAACCAGGTTACTCGCCACCCAGTCACCACCAACACTCACTGAACCAATCTGTGCGTCGGCATTGGTTCTGCCGAAACTGTCAGCGCCGGCATAGATCAGTGCATATTCGACTCGGCCATTCACATTCAGAGTTCGAATCGCAAGGTCCGAGGCCGCTGGCGGTGTTCGCTGCCCCCGTGCTGAGATTTGAGCCGCGTGAGTCACATTTCCGACGACGCTACCTTTGATCGTCAGTGTCCCGATATCGTCAGCGGCTCGAATTGCTCCATTGTCAAGGAAGGTCCCGGAAGTCCCATCAACCCCTGCGATCAATGAACCGCCCAGAGTCAGTGTGCCAATTCTGCCATTGTTGGTGACGATGACCCCCGTTTGAATCAGGTCCGCTTCACCAGTCATGCTTCCGCCTCGTAGGTTGCCTCCAACTGTCATGTTCGAGATAGATTCCGCTGCAAAGATGCCGCCGGTGCGAGACTTCGTGCCACCAATGATCGATCCGCCGATGTTGGCTGTGACGAAGTCCCGTGCGAAGATTCTACCACTGCCGATTCCATTACCGCCGATGACATCGCCGTTCACTCGGAGCGTTGTGATCGCATGCGCGCGACCGAGAATCGTACCACTGTCTTCTCCTGAGCCACCTCGAACAGATCCGCCGATCTGAGCATTGGTGATCCCCTGCGAGTTGACGGTCCCGCTCTCAGTTCCCGCCCCGCCAATGGCACTGCCAGCCAGGTTCATTGTGACAATGTCATGTCCGACGTAGATGCGACCGCTTCGATCACTCGCTCCGCCAATCAGAGATCCGCCAACAATGAGCGTTTGCATGTCCTGACCGCAGAAAATGTTGCCGCTGTCAGGGCCGGTTCCTCCAATGATGTTCTGGCGGACAGTGACATTGTGCATCGACGCTTGCGAAAAAACTTCGCCACTGTGCTGACCGTTGCCACCAATCACTGAGCCGCCGATCGTCACACCTGCCAGTGTTGCTCGGCATTCGATCTGTCCGCTGCGATCTCCAGTGCCTCCGATGAGGTTTCCTGCAATGTTGACCAGTCCCATGTTCTGCTTCGAAAACACATGAGCACTGCGCCCCGCGGAGCCCGCAATCAGCGAGCCGCCGACCGTCACATTTCCGACTCGCCCCGTTTCCGACACGATGGAACCGGCCCCCGTGTCTGAACCGCCAAGGATGTCGCGTCGAATGGTGACGCTTCCAATATGTCCCGTCGCCGGGTTTGCAGGGCGAGCATCCGTCAGAATACTTCCGGCAAACGTGTTGCTGCCTCCTATGAGTGACCCGCCGATACTGATTCCGGCGATGCTGCCAAATGACGAAACAACGCCGCTATGAGTTCCCTGTCCGCCAATGACATCACCACCAATCGTGACCTTTCCGATGTTGCCCGACGCATGGATTCGTCCGGAATACGCTTCTTTGCCCCCGATGATGGATCCACCAACGTTGACCGTATCAATGCGTCCCAGAGCCTCACCGGTCACAGAGAGGAATGCGCCTTTGATATCTCCTTTTACTGTCAGTGTGCCAATGGCGCCGCGAACGTCACTGTTGAGATCAATGGCTCCCGTGACTTTGCCAAATCGTCCCATCGACTGAACACTAAGACTCGTGATGGCTGCCGAAGCATAGGTCTGGTCACCTGCCAGAATTCGTCCAAGGTCGCCGTCCACAGTGACGGAACGCAGGTCCAGTCCTGTGGCATCAATCTGTCCGGTGGCCGCGAAGCCATCACCACCCCGGACGAAGTTGCGCGTTGCTACGGTCGTGATGCTTGTTCCGGCAGCCCGGGCGATTCCGGTGAGACTGATTTTCTGAAGCTGCTGAGGAAAGACATTGTTTCCGTTAACGCTTCCCCGATTGAACTGAAAGACAGAATTGACGTTGGACGCCGTCAGGATCGGGTTCGAGAATGTGACGGACACATCATCGCCGTCCACGTCGGTATACGTCATCGTTGTCGGATTGACGAAAGTGGCCGGAAGAACTCGGGTCTCAAGAGTCTGCGCCAAATCCAGCGGAACTCGGCGTTTTGTACTGCGGCGCTGTGGAGATCGGAGCATGCGAGAAATGGACGCGAACAGATTCATGAGACTCTCCAGCAATCGAAAGTAATTCAGGAGTACGACCGTCCGGGACCCCCGGCGGATGAGCATTCCCGCGCGGACCACAATGAGGTGGCAGGTCATCCAACAGAACAAACGGATGATTTTTCGCTTGTGACAGAAATTTGCGAAAAATGGGTTCGTCGTGAATTTCGCAGGAGCAAAAAGCAAACGCTTTGGGCGGCAAAAAAGCTGTCAGCCATTCAGAAGAACAGGATGCAGAAAATGCACGCGATCAGCTGATCGCGTGAGCTGAGTACTTCTGTGAAGGCGTGGCGAACAGGAAAGTCAGTGCGCCGACAGACGCACCAATCTGATGCAACAAGGCGACAAATGCGCATCTGTGCAAACGAGGGGAGTTCAGGGTTCTCAAACCCGTTCTGATTCAATCGAAACCGCAATCGACTTGAAGGCCGGGGTTTTGGAAAGCGGGTCCACGTCATGTGGAATCAGCACGTTGGATTCCGGATAGTACATGGCCACGTTGCCCTGGCGGATGTCATAGTCTCGAGCGAGCACGTAGCGCATTTCGCCGGCGGAGCTTCGAATCCGTACACGGGTGTCGCGGGCGAGGCCGCGTGCTTTCATGTCTTCAATGTTCATCAGGACAACGTCACGGCGTTCCTGTCCGCGATACAGGTCCTCTTCGTCGTAGACCACGCTGTTGAACTGACCTTCTGATCGTAGTGTCATCAGCTGAAGCTGGTCTACCCCAAGATTGCGCCCCGGCAAATCGACGACGTGGAATTTTGCACGACCGTTGTCCGTCGGGAACTTGTAATTGCGAATGGCACGCCCGGGGACATGAAACTCCTTGCGAGAATCATCCATCGTGCGAAGGTCCTCATAGCCTGGGATCAGATCGGCGATGAGTTCTCGAATGGCGGCATGGCTGTGCATCTTTGACCAGTCGAGCCGTGAATCGTCCGTGAAGATCTGCTGGCCAATGTCTGCCAGAACCGACACTTCACTGCGAACGTTGTTGTGGCGTGAAGGACCACCGTCGCTCATTCGGACAAAGCTGAACATCGATTCCTGCGTCGTTGTCTGTTGTTCTTCATCGCGAGGAAGCACAGGGAGGATGAGTGTTTCTTCGCCAGTGCCCCAGGCATGCCCGGTATTCAGTGTGGTTGATAAATAGACAACCGTGCCGATCTTCTGAATGGCATCGAACGCTCGAGCGGCCGCTGGATTGCTCCCGTAAAGATTTCCTCCCAGACACAAAGCGAACTGCATCTTCCCGGCATACGCCGCGTCCATGCAGGCCATCGTGTCGAGACCCGGCGACTTTGGCGGCTGAAACCCAAGACGCTTTTCGAAGCGTTCCAGCATGTTCTGTTTCAGAGCCGGAGTTACTCCGACTGTGCCCAGTCCCTGGACGTTGCTATGTCCGCGGATTGGCATCAGTCCTGCTTTATCACGTCCCACCATCCCGCGAAGAAGTGCCAGGTTGGCAATCGCATGAACGTTGCGAGTTCCGTGCAGGTGATGAGTAATTCCCATGCACCATCCGATGACGACGTTCTTGGCCTTGATGTACTGGCGAGCAATCTCGCGAATCGTGTCGTGGTCAACTCCCGCCTGAGCGATGATGTCGGGCCATTCAATCTGATTCAGCTTCTCCAGCATCGCAGAAAAGCCATCCGTATGAGCCGCGATGAAGCCGGTGTCCTGGCCATGCTGCGCGAGCACTTCTTTCGCGATCCCGGTGAGCAGTGCGAGGTCGCCGCCGACATGCGGCTGAACATACATGCTCGCAATGTCGGTACCGAACAGCAAACTACGGACGTCGCTGGGAACTCGGAAGTTCATCAACCCCAGTTCCTTCACCGGGTTGATCACAATAATGCGACCGCCGTTTCGACGAATCTGCATCAGCGAACGCATCAGGCGTGGATGGTTCGAAGCCGGATTGGCCCCGATCAGAATGTACAAGTCCGTATGGTCGAGATCCTCAAGGCGAACCGTGCCAGCTCCGGTTCCCAGAGCCATGCCAAGTCCAACGCCGCTCGCCTGATGACAGTAGTACGAGCAGTTG
>JAEUII010000446.1 GCA_016795145.1 Planctomycetaceae bacterium | reverse complement strand
ATTCGCCAGGCCGCGCTGATCACGATTATGGCACAGGTCGGATCTTTTGTTCCGGCGAAGTCCGCACTGATCGGTGTCGCGGATCGTGTCTTTGCCCGCGTTGGTGCGAGTGACGAGCTGGCGCGCGGGCAAAGTACCTTCATGGTCGAGATGACCGAGACCGCGCGAATTCTGAACACCGCCACGCCGAAGAGCCTGGTCATTCTGGACGAGATTGGTCGAGGGACAAGTACCTACGACGGAATCTCTCTTGCCTGGGCGATCACGGAATTCCTGCATGACGAGATTCAGTGCCGCACGATGTTTGCGACGCACTATCACGAACTCACCGATCTCACAGCGACGCTTCGCAATGCCTCAAACTGGAACGTTGCGGTTCGGGAGAGTAACGAAGACGTTGTGTTCCTGCACCGAATTGTGGAAGGTGCAGCTGGGCGAAGCTACGGGATTCATGTCGCGAAGATTGCCGGCGTTCCCCGGCTGGTGACGGACCGCGCAGCAACAATTCTTGCGACGCTGGAAAGCGATCACGTCAGCGCGGATGGACGCCCGAAGGTTCCTCAAAGAGAAACCACAAAGCAGCGTCGCCAGCAGAAGTCTCTGTTTCAGTTGCCGGAAGATCCGGTGATTGATCAGCTGCGCAAACTGTCCGTTGATGAGCTCAGCCCAATGCAGGCTCTGCAGGAGTTGTATCGACTGCGGCAGCAAATCAGCGATCGTTAAGCTGAAGCCTTCTGATCTGTGGAAGGCGACAGAGCATCGAGTTCTTTATTTCTGAAGGAATCCTGAAGAACTGGACGGAGAAAGCGGCAGTACTGCCGTTTTGAGCATTGCCCCTGGTGTCGGTCGCCTACTTCCATACCTGGGATGCGAGCCTGCGCAGTTCAGGCGGTTTTTGAGGGCGGGTTCCTGATTCCGCCAGAGCATTCCGCGTCCATCCCAATCCCCAATCCTCTGCGCGAAGGATACTCCCTATGCATCGCGGTCGTGGCGATTCTGTAGCTCCGTTGGTTCGTCGAGCCGGGTTCACATTGATTGAACTGCTAGTTGTGATCTCAATTATCGCAACATTGATGGCATTGATTCTGCCCGCAATCCAGCAGGCACGAGAAGCTGCTCGTCGCACACAGTGTCTGAGCAATCTGCGAAATGTGACGATTGCTGTTCTGGCGAATGCGGCAAAGAGCCGTGACAAGATTCCGGCCTATGGCCGATACATTCCGATTCCGCCTCCAGGTATCGCGAACCCAACACCACATCAGGTCGAATGTTCTCCGCTTGGAGGAGTCAACTGGGTTGTCACGTGTCTTCCCGAGCTGGATCGACAGGATGTTTATGACCGCTGGGACTTTCAGGCGTCGCCGTTTTCGACCGCGAACAACAGCGTTGGCCGAACAGGCATCGAGGTACTTACATGTCCGGATGACGAATCTGCGTGGCAGAAGGATGGAGGGCTTTCGTATGTCATTAACAGTGGCTACGCGAGCATGGCGAACCTCATGGCCTACACAGGTCGGATCAATTCCAGTCAGAATCCATTTGAGTCTCAAATGCACCATTATGTGAACATTCCAGCCGACTGGGATGGAGATGGTGCGTCGCCAGGCGGTCCAGCTCCGGGAGCAGATCCGGATGACGAAGTGATCAACAAGGACACTGGCGTTTCGTGGATTCAGGTTCGTGAAGACAACTTCTCACACTCATTGAATTCCATCTTTGACGGGGCCAGCAACACATTGCTGATTGCGGAGAACATCAATGCGGGCTTTGCCGGAGTCTGGTCCAATCCGAATCCGCAAAACTGCACCTTCGTCTATCCGATTGACGCAAGTCAGGCGAATGGAGCGAACTTCCCCGATCCACCAGTTCCGTATGGTTTCGACGGGACTCCCAACGCAATGCGATATGGCGGAGAAGGCACCCCGTGCCCGTCTTCTAATCATCCAGGGGTCTGCTGTTTCAGTCTCTGCGACGGTTCTGCGAAGACAATTTCTGATACGGTTGATCGGCGAGTGTATCTGCAGCTGCTGACGTCCGGTGGTTCACGTCGCCGGTTCACTCAGTTTGTTCCGCAGGATCCATTGTCCGGAAACGACTTCTGATCGACGTTCAAATGATCCATTCAACCGGCGCTATCCCCGAACGGCGCCGCCGGAAACTGCCAGCGAATTGGTGACTTCGGTCTTTGCCGGCTGACTCCGTACCGGAGTTTCATTTGGCAGTGATTGAGGCACGTTTGCCGTCCCTCGCGGATTTTCCAGGATCCGATCACCAGGGTGCAGTCCGGACAGAATCACAACTTTGTCCTCTGACACAGTTCCTGGCCGGACAGCGCACTTCATCAGGTCGTCACCATGCTGCAGCCAGACGTAGTTCTGACTGCCTTCGCGAACGACTGATGACCTTGGGACTGTGATTGCGTCCGGGATGTCGGCAATGGCGAATGTCACGTCGGCATCCATCTGAGGATGCATGTTTTCCCATTGGGCATCGGTGGGAGTCAAAGTGGCTTCAAGCCAGTATTCCTTGATCTCCGTTCCGTAAGGACTTCGGATTCGAGGGTACATTGGAATCGCAGTGACAGTACCTGAGACGACATCCTGTTCATAGCCTGCGAGTCGAACTTCAATCGGCATGCCGGCAGACACCTTTGTGATCAGAGTTTCGTCGACGGGGAAGCTGACTTTGAACTCTGATTCATCAGGGATCTCGAAGATCGGCTGAGAGAAGTACACTGATTTCCCTTCTTCAATCGTTCGAAGACCTCGACTGCGAAGGTACCAGTTGTTGGCGTGAATGACTCGACCTGCTCGAGGTGCCCGGATCGTACAGGCTTCAATGCTCTCACGTGCTGATGCCGCATACCGTTCATAAATCTGCAGTCGTCGTTCGTCAGCCAGTGCATTCATTTGTGAACGAGTCTCGGCCAGAGAGTTCGCGAGTTCGGTGCGAAGCAATCCGAGTCGGTAATGGTCGACGCGGTATTTGAGTTGTCGTTCTGTCTTTGGGTTCGTGTACTTTTCAAGAAGTTCACGTTGTGCCTGAAGACGTCGAAACTGCTCGGTCTGAGATGTCGCAATGAGAGAAGCGGAATCTTTCTCCGCACGATTGGCAAGGCCCATCATCCAAAGACGACTGACGAATGCGAGGTCTTCCGACGCTGTCTCCTTCTGAATCTCCGACATGTCGATGTTCTTTTCAAGCTGCTGCATCTGTTTTGGATACTTGCCATCCACGTATTCATACAGCTCAAGCTCGGCCGTCTGCAACAGGTACTTAGCGTCTGAGAGTCGTCGCTCAGCGGCTGCCTGTTGAATTTCCTGCTGCTTGATCGATGCGGTCAGAGCTGCGTTGGCCTTGATCAGAGAGATTTCACGCGATCGAAGAAACTCTTCAATCTCTGCGGAATCCAGAACGCAAACAACGTCGCCTTCTTCAACCCACGTCCCTTCCGGAACGAGGCTCAGAATGCTGACAGTCCAGTGGCATTCAGAGTGAACACGTTTGGTAGAGATCGCTTCCAGGGTACCTCGCGAAGTAATGAGTTCCTGGAATGGTTCTGTCTGTATCGTCAGAAAGTCTGCATCACCGGGCCCCTTGTTCGGGCGCAGTACGAATGAAGCTGTACCGCCACCGATGAGCAACGCAGACAGAATCAGCAGAGAAGCTTTCCAGGCGACAAAGCGTCGACGAGGAAGCCGGAGTGTTGTTTCGGAAGCCATGATCACCTCAGGAGGGATCACCACAAACATGGCTTTGCGGTGACGGAGGCAAGAACAGGAGGGAGTTTGAATTGCCGGGAATCGACATTCCAAACGACGAAATCTCAACAGGCGAGGCTGAAGAGTCTAAGGGGTTGATCGGATATGGCTCCCTCGGAATTCTGCGAAAAGGGCCATTTCTCTAATGTCTGGAATGTCGACCAATCATCGGGAAAATCAGCACGCGCCATAACCTGTTGTGAAACAGTCACTTAGAAACATTCTGAATGCCTGAAGCCTCTCCGCCGGACCATGTTTGAATCGTCATATGTTCAGGGCTGGGAAACCTGACCATGACAGCGCCGTGAACAGGTGTCAGCAGGATCTGCTGGTGTTCGTAAACCTGACGACAATGTGACAGGTAACGGTCATCCGAAGCACTCAGAACAACAAGCTTTGATGACGTCTGCTGGGCAATTTCGTGCGTGTTTGCGGCAGGGCTTCCATGATGTGGTGCCACCA
>JAEUII010000381.1 GCA_016795145.1 Planctomycetaceae bacterium | reverse complement strand
TGATTGAGTCCATCGAAATCACTGCACCATACTATCCTGAGTGGCCGCCAAAGACTCACACGGACATCTTTATCGCCAGCGATCAGAAGTCGAACGAAGACGCTTACGGTCGAGAAGTGCTGCAGAAATTTCTGCGAAGGATCTGGCGACGTCCGGTGACCACGGAGGACGTTGATCCGTTCATGAAACTGTTCGCAAAGTACCGACCGGAGTTTTCAACCTTTGAGCAGGCGTTGGTTGAAGTGCTCGCAACAGCACTCGCCACACCAGAGTTCCTCTATCTGACTCAGCGAACACCAGCCACAGACGCCAAACCAACCAGTCGAATCAGCGATCTGGAATTTGCCAGCCGGCTTGCGGTGTTCCTGTGGTCCAGCATTCCCGATGAAGAGCTGCTGTCGCTTGCAGAGCAGGGGACTCTTAGAAATCCGGACGTGCTGAACAAGCAGATCGATCGAATGCTGGCGGATCCACGTGCTTCACGATTCTCTCATCAGTTTGTCGAACAGTGGCTGGGTCTTGAGCGTATGGATACCGTCACGCATGTTTCAGATGCATCTCTGAAGGAGGCGATGCTTGAAGAACCTGTTGCGTTCTTCGATTACGTTCTGAAGCAGAACCGCAGCGTCGTCGACTTCATTGACTCCGACTATCTTGTCGTCAACCAGCGACTTGCCGGACATTATCAACTGGCTGGAGTCTTCGGCCCGCATTTCCGTCCGGTTCCTTTGGAGACTCAGTCACATCGAGGCGGAGTGCTGACATGTGCTGCCGTCATGACGATTAACTCCGATGGCAACGACTCGCATCCGCTGAAGCGAGGCGTCTGGATGTTGAAGCGAATCCTGGATGATCCGCCTCCTCCGCCACCGCCCAATGTTCCTCAGGTCGACCTGACCGACCCGGAGATTCTGAAGATGACTCTGAAGGAACGCATCGTCAATCATCGCAACAAGCCTGCATGTCTTTCGTGCCATTCACGAATTGATCCATGGGGCATCGCGTTCGAGAACTTTGATGCGACGGGCGCGTATCGAACTCAAATCCACGATAAACCCGTGGATGCGAAGGCTGAACTGTTTAACGGGCAGCCATTGGATGGCATTGAAGGGCTGCGCCGCTACCTTCTGATCGATCGACAGGATCAGTTTGTGAGAGCCATGGTTCATAAGGTGACCGCCTATGGACTTGGCCGGCCGCTTTCGTTCAGCGACAGTGCGGACATTGACAGTCTGACGGCGCAAGTCAGACAAAAGGGTGATGGACTGCAGGATCTGATTCACCTTGTTATTCAAAGCGAGATTTTCAGTTCGAAGTGACGATAGATCCATTATTCTCGCAGTGAAGTTGCCACCTCACGGAGCCAGACGATGCCGCAGTCAACTCAAACATCTCAACGCGGGAAGTCGACCATGAATCACAAAGCCATGCTGGCACGTCGGACGTTTCTGCAGGGCACCGGCATCGCGCTGGCGTTGCCATGGCTGGAGACTTTTGCCACGAGCGGTGAAGCCGACCAGACGCCGCGTCGCTTTGTCAGCGTCTATCATCCGGACGGAGTTGGTTTGCCGCTGAAATCGGATCCCGCCTGGCACGACTGGTGCTGGTTTCCTCGCGGAGGTGAGACGGACTTTGAACTCACGAAGGTTCTGGATGTCCTTGAGCCTCTGCGAAGTGAGATCACGATCTATTCCGGGTTATCTCATCCCGTAGCTCGTACCGTTCATGGACATTCCAACGCGGATCAGTACTTGACCGGCGCGCCAATTGGTGGTCATGGTCCGTATAAGAATACGATCTCGCTGGATCAGTTGTACGCCGAGCATGCTTCGGAGTTCACTCGTCATGCCTCGCTGGTGATGTCCACAAATGGTGGCGTCGGTGGTCCGCGAGGTGCTCAGACTCAGTCGTTCAATCGCGATGGGCGACCGATTCCGGCCATGAACAAACCACGTCAGATCTTTGAGACGCTGTTTGTGACCTCCGGCAAGGATGCGGCCGAACGATTATCGCGAAGCAAGAGCGCGCTGGATCTGCTGATCGACAATACTCGTTCACTCGGACGACAGCTTTCCAGTCGCGATCAGGAAACACTCAAGCAATACCTGGATGCTGTGCGTGACACAGAGCAGAAACTTGCGAAAGCTCAGAAGTGGATCGAGACGCCGATTCCCCAGGTGGATACTCGCAATCTTCATCTGGACGCGGAACCGAAAGAAGCCCGCTTGTATTTTCAGACGATGTACGAACTGATCTATCTCGCGTTCCTCAGTGATTCGACTCGAGCCGCAACATTCCAGCTTGGGCGAGAAAACGGCGAAGGTCCCCACGACCTGCTGTCACGAGCCGTCGGGCTCGAGGGTGCTCATGGTCTGACTCACGAAGTGAAGAAGCCGGGAGGATGGGAGAATCTTGGCACGTACAATCGCTATCAGGCCGAAGAGTTTGGTCGGTTTGTTCAGCGACTGAAAGAGACGCCCGAGCCAACCGGGAAAGGCACGATGCTCGACAATACGTTCGCGATGCACGGGTCGGCATCGAGCAGTTTTCATCTGTCACGCAATTATCCGATCATCTCCGCCGGCGGAAAAAATCTGGGCTTCACCAATGGTCGCTATCTGAAGTTCGGAAAGGGCAACGAAGACAATCAGGCCGGCGCTGGGATCGACACGGATGCCGGCTGGAATGCCAAAATGGAAGTGGAAGAACTTCCGTTGGCGAAGCTGTTCGTCACCGTGCTGCAGCGACTGGGTGTTGAGACTGATACGTTTGCAGGAGAGACCGGAACGCTGAGCCGAGTCTAATCACGGACTTTGAAACCAGATCCCAACATTGTTTCCATTCGCACGTTCGGAGAACTCCGCCTGATCAGCTTCGGGTGTCAGGAGTTTCCTGCCATTCCCAACCGGCCGATTGAGAAGTTCTGCTTTGTCATCACCGGCGGCATCAGGGTTCCACCACGCCAGCGTTGAGGATCCTCCGCCGTCCATGTTGATACCATCGTGGGCTCCGACATCAAGCAGCCACTGACCAAGTTCTGCGGTTGTGACACCAAGGCTGGAGTGTCGTCGTCCATCGACAATCATGACAAACAAAAAACGATGATCCGCAGAAAGACCAAGCCCGGTTCGAGGATGCAGATCCTCACCCGATGGCTGAACCATTCCGTCCTTGAGGCACAGTGCGAACCCACTCACTGCCACCTCGATATCATCTGGCTTGTCGGTGTTGTCTGCAATTCGAATGGCGGCATCACCGGATTTCTTCAAAATGAATGAAGGCGAGCCCGTCGGAGGCGACACCAGGTGTCCTCGACAAACAGCAAACCCCTGAACATTGCTGATGGTTTCCTGATCGAACGGAACCGGCCATGGAGTAAACGCATCGGCATTAAAGGCCAGAATCACCGGGCGATTGTCCCGACGTTCCGACCGCAAAAAGTTGCGAACCGTCTGCCGCTTCGTTTCGCTTTCGTTCTTCTTCCAGTCTGCCGTGCGTGCTGTCGTCGTCAGATGCAAACCTGGCTGTTTGAGATCAATACGAACGATGTGCCGATGATTGCGCCGAGGCGACTCAACAGTATCCTGATGCAGCAGAACTCCCGGCGCAAGCAACCGCCCGTGAGCCCAGTCGGAGGCTTTCGCTTCCGGTGCCCCCTCCTGCCAAACTCCGGCGAATGATATGCTGAGAAGAAACCAGACCTGACTCATCACAGCACCTCCGCGACAATCAACGGAATACCAGCTGGGTTACAGCAACTTTGCATTCGAAATCTGATCCGCCAAGTTGCAGTGTAGCATGGTTCTGCCAATTCGTACTCTCGCGCAGTTCGCGACGTGTTGCGGGGAAACACAGAATGCCGCCGTGGAGCCTCGAAGAAGGTGGCCGATGATGATCAACCCCGAATCACTCCTGTTGAGGATCGCCGGCGGAGCGACCCACGAACTCGGGTCGCACTGCGAAATTGGTCTGCAACCGCGACGCCGGGTAATGTCGAGTTCATTTGTACGTTTTAGTGTGTATATTGAAATGCACCTTAAGTGTAATGTGCGTTATACTTCTCTGTCTGGTGTCGGAGGGTGGGAGACGCATTGAACACAGGGAAACACTAATTGGCACTCATCTTCACTAATAGAGACCACGCAGCACGGCGGTTCAACTACTGAGGTCTGGCACTCTTTTGAGAAGGGATACGGTGCATGTTGAAACAGGAAGGTTATGATCTGATGGGGGCCGCTTTCGAAGTCTACAATTCGCTTGGGTATGGAATGGCTGAAGAGATCTACCAGCAAAGCCTTGAGATCGAGTTGACGCTGAGAAAGATCCCGTTTCAGAGTAAAGCGGAGCTTGGTGTGTCCTACAAAGGCCATCCTCTAACGACCACCTACCGTCCCGATTTGCTCGTCTTCGCAGGGATTGTGGTTGAACTGAAAGCGGTCTCATCGCTGACCTCTGAACATGAGGCTCAGATCTTCAACTATCTTCGAATCAGCAGGAAGAGAGTTGGATACTTGATCAATTTCGGTGCCTCAGGGGAACTTGAGTGGAAACGATTCGTGTTGTGAGATCTCATTAGTGCAGATCAGTGAAGATTAGTGTTCCTTCTGCTCTCCGCTCCGAGTCCATTTGTGGCCTGGTGGAAAGTCGGTGGGGCTCATGGTCTAATCTGCGGCAGAATGGTCTCGAAGCTGCAGCCAGGCGGAGTCCCCACCAGACGTCAATGCAGGTTCAGGAGTAACGCAGTATTCATTGCAGTTTGTTTCAGTCTTTTTTCATGCAAGGTGGATTCATGACATTTCGTCGACTTGTTCTCATGGCCGTGATGAGTCTCGGTCTGGGGCAATCGGTCTTTGCGGCCGATGTTCCGGAGAAGGTAGTGACGGTTGAAGGAGTGACCGAGTACAAGTATCCCAACGGGGCTCGTGTGCTTCTGTTTCCGGAAGACTCGCAGCCAACGATTACAGTCAACATGACCGTGCTTGTCGGTTCGCGTCATGAAGGGTATGGCGAAGCCGGCATGGCGCATCTGCTGGAACATCTGGTGTTCAAAGGAACGCCAACATTTCCGGAAGTGCCAAAGGCTCTCAGAGATCACGGCGCCAGCTTCAACGGAACGACGAACCAGGACCGAACAAACTACTTTGAGACTCTGCCGGCAACGGATGAGAACCTGGACTTCGCGATTCACATGGAATGCGATCGACTGGTCAACAGCTTCATCGATCGTAACGATCTGTTGTCTGAGTTCACTGTCGTTCGTAACGAATTTGAACGAGGCGAAAACAGTCCGGAAGGTGTATTGTTTCAGCGAGTGATGGCCGCTGCGTATGAGTGGCACAACTATGGCAAGACGACGATTGGTAACCGTTCAGACATTGAACGAGTTCCCATCGACAACCTCCAGGCCTTCTACCGCAAGTACTATCAGCCAGACAACGTCGTACTGATCGTGACCGGTCGTTTCGAAGAAGCGAAGGCCCTGGAGCTGACAACGAAGTATCTCGGTTCAATTCCAAAGCCTGAGCGAAAGCTGGATCCGACGTACACGGAAGAACCTCCACAGGACGGCGATCGTACTGTGATTCTGAAGCGAGTCGGCAAGCTTGGATCTGTGGCTGTGGCGTATCACATGCCAGCGGCGGCTCACGAAGACTGGGCACCGCTGTCGATTCTGGGCAGCATCATCTCCGAAACGAAGGTCGGCCGACTGGATCAGGCCCTTGTGGAAACACAGCTGGCGACCAGTGCGTCGGGTCGATCCGATCGGTCGCATGATCCAGGTCTGTTCACGTTCTCAGCATCTCCGACCGAAGGCAATCTCGAAAAGGTTCGTGACATTCTGCTGCAGACGATCGAACACATGGGCGACAAGCCCTTCACTGCAGAAGAAGTGGACCGAGCGAAGCTGCGAGCAAAGCGAATGTCCGATCAGATGATGACCAACGCATCCGGCGTTGCATCAATGCTGAGCAGTGCGGCTTCGATTGGTGACTGGCGACTGATGTTCCTGCTGCGTGACAGGACTCAGGCCGTGACTGTGGATGACGTGAACCGTGTCGCAAAGACCTACTTCCAGCCACACAATCGGACGCTGGGTTTGTTCATCCCGACAGACACTCCACAGCGCATGTCGATTCCTTCGGTGCCATCGATCGCCGATGTTGTGAAAGACTATAAGGGTGGCGCAGCTGTGGCCGCCGGGGAAGCGTTTGATCCGTCTCCGGAGAACCTGGATGCTCGCACCACGATCGTCGAACAGGACGGCGTGCGAATCGCCATGCTGCCAAAGAAGAACCGTGGTGAAACGGTCAACATGACTCTGACACTTCGTTACGGCAACGAAGAATCTCTGAAGGACAACACGGTCGCAGCCTCAATGTTGTCATCCATGCTGATGGCTGGAACCAGCAAGCTGGACCGCCAGGCTCTGCAGCAGGAAATGGACAAGCTGGACGTTCGAATCGGCGGTGGATTTGGCGGCGGAGGCGGACGTGGTCGTCGAGGTGGTGGCGGAGGCGGCGGTGGTGGAGCCGGTTCGTTGTCCTTCAGCATCGAAGCCCGCAAGTCATCACTCGAAAAAGGCATTATGCTGCTCGGACAAATTCTGCGCGACCCGGCGTTCCCGGAAACCGAATTCGAACAGATGAAGATTCGAGCCGTCGACGGGATTTCTCGCGGTGAAACAGAGCCTGATGCTCTGGCTGCCGAACTGATGTCTCGAAGTCTGTCGCAGTATCCGAAGGGCGACGTTCGCTATTCTCCGACGATGAAAGAGTCTGTCGAGATGGCCCAGGCGGTGACTCTGGATCAGGTGAAAGACATCTACAAGAAGCAGCTTTCCGCAGCGACCGGTGAGATCGCCATCGTTGGTGACTTCGAACCAGAAGCCGCACTGTCAGCCATTCGAGAAGTGTTGCATGACTGGAAGTCGGATGTTCCGTACAAGCCAGTGGTCCGCGACGCAAAGCCGGATCTGACGGGAAGCAAGAGCGATATCGTCACTCCGGACAAAGCGAATGCGCTGTTCCTGGCGGGGTTGTCCTTCACGATGAACGACGAAGATCCGGATTCGATTGCATTGCAGCTGGGCAACTTCATCCTGGGTGGCGGCACACTGTCGTCTCGACTGGGAGATCGTATTCGTCAGAAGGAAGGTTTGTCCTACGGCGTCACGTCGTCGGTCAGCATTCCCTCACGCGGCACTGATGCTCGGTTTGCGATCAATGCGATCACAAATCCAGCAAACATCAACGCAGTGGAAAAGGCTGCGTTTGAAGAGCTGAATCGATTCATCACGGATGGGCCGACGGAGAAGGAAGTGGCCGAAGCGAAGGTCGCCTGGCTGGAAGCCCGCAAGGTTTCTCGCACCAGCGATGGAGCCATCGCAGGCCGCCTGGCATCGAACCTGTATCTGGACCGCTCGTTTGCTCGTGATGCGGCCGAAGAGAAACGCATTGAAGCTCTGACGGCAGATCAGATCAAAGCCGCGTTCCAGAAGTATGTCGCCGTTGACAAGCTGATCGTCATTCGAGCGGGTGACTTCCGCACCGAAGGCGCGAAGTAGGCAACCGTATTGAATCGGACTTTCTCGCTGAACCCCGGCAGCACCTCAAACTGCCGGGGTTTTTGCGTAAAGTGGCGGTTCGTGCCGCCGAACCAGGCGGCAAAAGAACGGCCGTGTGTTTGGGCGAGGTGATGGTCGGACTCCATGTTGTGCGTGCGAGACGCTCGTTGTGATCGCGGAGCGATCAACGACATTGTAAGTTCGCCATTGTCACGGTTGAGTCTTGTCCCTGGGCAGGGTACTTTGCCACCCACAAGCTTTCATTCATCGTGTCTTTCCTGCGAGTAACTGCTGATGACATCCCGTTCAATTCTTAATGCAACCTGGCTTCCTTTCCTTTGCACAGCCATCCTGATGAATGTGTCTGTGCTTTCGGCTGTTGCGAAGGCGGGCGATGAAGAGACGCCGGAGTTTCATCAGCGTCTCGCGGAAGATCGAGTCAACTTCATTTACATATCGGATCTTGCACCGGTGGTCAGGCGATTTCTGGAATCCGATGCGGGAGTCTCGCTGGTCAACGGGATCAGTGGCGGCAGTCAGGATGCCGGAGATCTTCTTCAGAGTTTTGAGTCGGAAGCCATCGATATTGTGCCGGAGCAAATCTGTTTTGCTCAGACGAAGAAGTCGATGTACGGAGTGAGTCGTGCAGTTCCTCTTGGAATGTACATGGCGCTTTGTGTGGGGGCTGTACAGAGTGGTGAAACGGAGGCTCTGGAAGAACTTCATCCGAAGCTGCTGGAAAGTCTGAAGGCCTTCAAGCTGGAACAAATCGACCTGTGGATTCGATTCCGCAGTGAGAGCATACCTTCGGTTTTGGAAACAGCGCTGGATGAGCTGTCCGCGGAACTCGGCGAAGACTCCGCTGTGAAGCTGGAGTATGTCGATGGCGAACTGAACTTCACCGCTCGCGTTCGTGATTTCATGCCTCCTCAGTTATTGATCGGGACATTGTTCGCAACGGGGCTTTCCGATGATCTGAGCGATCCGGATCTGAAAGAGGCATCAGAAGTGATCGGTGATCTTGAGCTGCTGATACGAATTCAGAGAGTCGGCTCAGCGTTTCATTTTCGTATTGGGGAAGTGGAAGCAGAACCTGAAAAGCTTCTGGATCTGACTGCCGGTGAATTGTGGAAGAATGACGAATCGCAGCTGATGTTCATGCGATACGACTCAAACGAGTTCGCGGGGGCCCTGAAGGAAGCTCAGGAGGCATGGAACAAGTACGCGGACAGTCCTCTCGGAGCTGCTGTGAAAGAACTGGATACCGAGGACTTGCTGGGAGATCTTGAGACGGCCGTTCGTCAGATTGGACCCGGAGATGCGAAAGGGGAAGTTCGCATGATGCTGGCCGAGCAGCTGACGATCGATGCGTGGCATTCCGGGCAGGAGCCTGGCGCAACGATCAGCGAATCCGGCATTGCGGATTTCATTCCAAAGTCCGCGACCACGTGGTCGCTCCAGACAGAAGCTTCACTTGCTGACACGCTGCAGGCCTATCTTTCTGCAGTGGAAGATCGTCTTGCAAGTAAATCGATGCAGGAGCAGTTCGGGACATCTCGCAGAAGCTCAGTGTCTTTTGTCGAACTGAGCGAACAGTATTACGAAAGACTGGGTGAGTTTCGTCGGGTGCTTCGAAATGAACTGCACGCCGTTTTTTCTCCGCCCACAGCCATCGTTTGCGGCGGTGCTCGTGACCCACTGACCATCGAAACTCGCTTCTTCGAGCGCGGTGAGAATAATGTTGTCACGCTCAACGGAATTCCCGTCCCCCGACTTGCCATGATTACTCGACTTTCAGAAGGGCAGGATGCAGCGGCTGCCATCGAAAAGGCAAAGGGCGCCCTCCTGAAGGCGTTTGAAATGGAAGGCGACGTGAAGATATGGGACGAAACCAAAATTGACGGACTGGATTATCCGGCATATTCCTTTTCGGGAGACTGGCAGAAAGGAAGACTGCCAAAGGAGATTGAAGTTCATTGCGAAGGAGAGTGCCTTCCTCACTGTGTCATGCTTCCAGGCGGATGGATCATTCTTTCAACATCTCCAGCGCTGACTCGCGAAATCTGTGAGGCC
The DNA here is from genome assembly GCA_016795145.1 of Planctomycetaceae bacterium. Lineage (GTDB taxonomy): Bacteria > Planctomycetota > Planctomycetia > Planctomycetales > Planctomycetaceae > SXXK01. Next base: position 5,705 of record JAEUII010000381.1, on the reverse strand, counting down.
CGGAAGGAGGAGTCGAACCGCCATAAGTTTTCCGCCACGCAGCTCAAAGCTTCAGAACTGGACTTTGGAGACAGAGACGCGTTGAACAACACGATCTTTTTCCCCATCCAGCTGATTCGCGATATCGTGGATGGAAAGGTAGAGCTGACTGGTGAAGGTGACACGGGAACTGCTGTTGCGGAAGGTCTGAAGACTGGATTAAGCGACTCCTCATTGAATCGCCTGTTCCAGGCCTTCACTGTGCTTGGCTCGCAGATCTCCGAAATGTCGATGGAGGCTCATTACGAGAATGGCGTCCGCCGCATGCACGTGTCGTTCTCATTTGCAGAGTAATGTAGCCCCTGAACCCTGAACCCTCCTCCCCTCCAAACTTGTTTAGACTTGTTTAGGGGGAGGTCGATCGAGCGTCAGCAATGATCGGGAGGGCGTGTGTCTACTTCTTTAACTCACCAGCAATGTTCGCGAACAGTTCCAGAGCTGTCTGTAGATCATCCACGATCTCCTGAGCCAGGACATCCGGATCGGGAAGGTTGTCGGATTCCTCCAGGCTCTCGTCACGCAGCCAGAAGATGTCGAGGTTCGCTTTGTCTCGCTTCATCAGTTCGTCGTAGTCATAGCAACGCCAGCGGCCTTCAGGCGTTTCTTCGGACCATGTCGCTTTGCGTCGATTGGGGTTCTTTGGGTTGTAGCATTTCACGAACTCGTCGAGATCTGATCGCTTGAGCGGATTGGTTTTCAGAGTGAAGTGCATGTTTGTTCGCAGGTCATAGACCCACAGCTTTTTGGTCCAGGCTCTCTCCTGAGCTGGCTTGTTCTCAAAGAACAGCACGTTGGCTTTGACTCCCTGAGCATAAAAGATGCCTGTGGGTAGTCTCAGCAGAGTATGCACGTCGCATTGTTTCAGCAGATTGCGACGAACTGTTTCTCCGGCACCGCCTTCAAACAGCACGTTGTCCGGCACAACCACCGCACAGCGGCCGTTGACCTTCAGCATGGTTTTCACGTGCTGCAGAAAGTTCAACTGCTTGTTCTTGGTCGTCACCCAGAAGCCCGTGCGTTCGTAGGTGGAATCGTCGTTCTACAGTTCGGCATCTTCGTAGACGATGGAGATGCTGCTTTTCTTTCCGAACGGAGGATTGGTCAGGACCAGACTGACTCGTTCGGTCGGATCTGATGCCAGAGAATCCACGCCCGAACGAATCGGGCATGCGTCCGCATCGACTCCGATGCCGTGCAGGTACAGATTCATGATACACAGGCGAGCCGTATTGGGGACCAGCTCGGCACCGGTGATGAACTTCGTGCGAAGGTGCTTCTTCTGGTCCTTGTCCAGTTCTTTGCCGTATTCGTCCACGACAAACTGATGAGCTGCCAGGAGGAAGCCGCCCGTGCCTGAGGCCGGATCGGAGACCGTGTCTTCCGGCGTGGGACGAACACAATCGACAATGGCTTTAATCAGTTCGCGAGGCGTAAAGTACTGCCCGGCCCCTTTGGGTGATTCGGCGGCACTCTTGGAAAGCAGCCCTTCGTAGATGTCGCCTTTGACATCCGCCTGCATCGCCGACCAGTTCTCCTCGTTGATCAGGTTGACGATCAGTTTTCGCAGGGTGGATGGGTTTTGAATTTCAGGCCGCGCCTTCTTGAAGATCTCGCCGAGCATGCCTTTTGGCTTGCCGAGTTCCTCCAGCACCTTGCGGTAGTGAACTTCAAGTTCATCCCCATCCCGATCCAGGAGACTTTGCCACGACAGATGAGCCGGGACGATGGACTTGCGATTAAACGGCGGCTTCGACTGCTCATCCGCCATTTTCAGGAACAGTAGGAAGGTAATCTGTTCCGTGTACGCCATGTACGACAAGCCATCATCCCGCAGCACATGTGCGAAATTCCAGGCTTTGTTGACGATGGTTTGGCTGTCAGTCATCTCTATCCGTTCGAAGTAATCCGTTCGAAGTACCGCCTTCAGGCAGCTGCCATTGTGTTTCTGACATCAATCCGCCGGAAAGCGGGACGACAAGCAAGACGCAGCACACTTAACGCATTAGGTCAACTTTCCTGATTCAATAAGCCCCTTTTCCCGGAGCGACGCCAGAACTCTACCGATCGAGCTTCGCAGAGTGGCATTGACCACGATCGTGGTGATGTCATTCAATGTGTGACCTTGACCATCCTTCATGTAGTCCAGAATCTGCTGTTCGTTGACCGTGAGTCCTGTCGCTGCTGCTTTTTCGTCTGACGTAATGCGAAAGTACAGTTCAAGGTCTCGTCGAATCATCGTCCCCGGCGTCGGTAACGCTGCTTGAGGTAGATCCTCCCATGAGGTCAGGTAGACGATTTCCACGGCAAAATCCGCGTTGACATTGACCAGATAGACGCGTGGTTGGTTTAAGGCATCTCGCAGGGAAAGGTCTCCGTTGTTCAATTCCCTCAGGATACTCTCGTTCACAGGAACAACCACGTACTGCCACAATTCGCCGACTTCCTGAAGCCAATGAGCCAGGCACAACATCCCGTCCTGATCGAGTAGCGTGAACGTGCGAGGACCGTCGAGCCAAATGAGAACGTCTTTCGGTTCGAAGGCACCGAAAAGCGTCTTGTCCTTCGGGATCAGATTCTGCGTGGTCATGATGCAACGCTCTCAATCTTCGCAAGGCATTGTACTCGCACACAGTCGCTGCTTGGCCACCACATGTTGTGCGACGGACGCTGTGCAGGCGTCAAGCCATCATCCCCCACCACATGAGTGGACTTCCAAGATTCATTTACGAGGGTTTGGCTGACAATCATGCAGTTTCCTTGGCTCGCCATGAGTGCGAGTTTCTCGTGTCAATCCAATCGCCTGACGAAACCTCAATTCGTATCTCTTCGGCGCCTTTGGGAACAAGAACATTCTCCAAAGCAGGTGGAAGTGGAAAATACAGGCCGCCGTTTAGATCTTGGACCGACCTCTCCGCTTGCTCAGCGCCCTCAATATTGTTCAACCCTTCAGTGTCACTTGAAATGACGTGTTCAAGGCGAATCTCAAATTGAAAGGCACTGCTTATTCCATCTGACGCGACGAAGAGGATCTTATTTCCAGCCCAAACAACTCCTCGATTGTCGTATTGTTTGATCACATCGCCAAATGCCGCAGAGGCTGAGTCAGGAATACGGATGTAATAACCAAGAATGTCGGCAAATTCTTCATCACCCTGAATTCGAAGCAACTTTGGGTTCTTCACTAAAGGCTCACTTGCTGGCGTCGAACTTGAACCTCCACCACTGCCACCAGCATTGATTGTGTGTACATCCGAACTACGAACAATCTGCCGCTTCGAAGTGCGAGACACAGTGTGAATATCATTGCTTACCAGCACCCAAAGTTCGGATCGCTTCTTTTCGAGCGAGTCAAGATTGATCGCACCGCTTCCGAAGAATTTTGGACTTTGCTTGCGAAGAATTGTCCCCAGATACTCTCTGCAGAAGGTCCCGATTAACGAATAGAGCAAGGGGCCAAAGTCAAGCTTTCGAAGTTTTGCCACCTCTGCATGGCGAACGTCGACAGAAATTCTCAAAGGACGAGTTAATCGATCCTCGGACAGATAGACAGGAATATCCTCGGTGAGTTTTCCCGCAGTAATCTCCACATCACGAATATCAAATTCTGAGTTGATCGTCATTTCGAGTTCGCTGATGAATACTCGCTCGAATCGATCAAGGCCTGTGTACTTCTCTTGAAACTCGACAATTCCTGTGAACGGTTTTGCTTTGCAGTAGGATGTCAAGTATGCCTGGAGAGCACTTTGACGATGGCGATCTCCCTGCAAGAGCACAACAATGTTTCCTCGGGCCTGCATTATTTGGCTCAATGCCTGCTTCTGGTGCGCTCCAAAAAATACCCCAACTCCCTGTGCGGCGCGAGTGCGAATCGAGTCAAGCTGGCTTATGGAGCCATCCGCCATATTGACGTCAGCCAGTCCGAGTTTCTCAATCCAACCTTTCTGGGCTACGTAACGATAGATTCGAACATGTTGCGCCAGCAACTCCCGCGACGCGAGTATATGTGTTACGCCCACTTCCTCCACAAGCGCGGCTACTCTTTGGAGTAAATTGATTGATTCCGAATTCAGTGAATCACGCCCGGCCGTTGGTGTCATTCGATCACAGTCAACCCGACCAGAAATGCCGATTTGGGTTGATATCGAAGTTGCGCACAGCTTGAATCCTCTTTTCAAAACGTCGAGAGAGCCGCCCTCTAGTCGCAATCGGGCTTGAAATCGCACGGACTCTTCACCAAGTTTCAGGCTTGAGACCTTGGCGACTAAAGCGGCATGGTTTTGGGTTCGATAGAACTGAATGCCGAGTGAAAGGTCGCCCGATTTCCAATGCCTCGGAGCGTCGTCAATTGCAACCAATCCGTCATTGGCATCGTCGTCAAAATAATCTTTCTGGCTGATGACGCCATTATCATTGAAGGAGACTTTCTCACGTGCGTATCTCACAAAACTGACGATATACGATTTGAGTTCCTCAGGGTTGACTTGTTTCTTAAAGTGCCCCGAAACGATGGTACCGCGAGGATCGGCTTCAGCTGAGTCTTCAGCATGTACTGTCGGCAATTCGTTCGTTGCGCTGTCTATGTCGTTTTGCGACAGTCGTGTCAGTGTTCCAGTTGACTCCCCATTCTTTCGCGAAGTCACCGTAAGTACGTCACAGATACCGAAATTTGCGAAGCCGCCGATTCCAAACATCCCAACGCAGCCAGCCGCTTTTGCCTCTTCCGTTCTCTTGCCGCTGGCACCGATCGTCCAGAAATACACTCTCAGGTCATCTGCTGACATGCCAATGCCGTTGTCTCGAATAACACACTCATCTGGTGTCACCACAATTGAGATTTCATACGATGGATCGCTGGAGTCTTTCCCATCCGCATGGGCCTGCATTCGGATCGCGTCCAATGCGTTCTGGACGTTTTCGCGTAGAAAGGCCAATGGTGTCTCGTAAACGTGTTCGGATATGGTCTTGTGGACGTGTTTGAAATCCATGCCGACCGAGAACGATTTGCTGTTACTCATCTGTTCCTCCAATTCCGGGGCTGAGCAGATTGCGCAATTCCTTATTTCCAGACTCCATTGCAAATTGCATTGCAACGGCCTGGAAGTCCGGAGGAAGATGGCCGAAACGGTTAGCTGCTTCCAAGAGCACTTCCTGCGCACGTGGATCTCGGCCAATTTTTCGATTCACCGAAAAGCAAAGACGGTAATCGTCGATAGTGGCCTCTTCACGACCCACGAGTCCGTCCGCGACGGCGTTAGCTTCAGCGTGTTTCTCAGGGTAATCACTATTTGCCAAAGCCAAGCAAAGGTAAGAACTTGCGGCATGCTGAACGCCTGGGTCTTCGTTCGAGGCATACCGCAACGCGATCATTTCCAGTCCTTCCCAATCGCATTCCTCGGCGAATTGCTTCATCGTTGCGACGAAAGAACTTTCTTGTACTTGTGGCGTCTGACAAAACTGAGCGGCATTTGCTACTCGCCTCGTCATCTCGTCGGCAAACCCCTGATCTAGATCGAGAAACTCTGAAATCTTGTTCGAGAATGCAACAATTGCTGCTTCGCAACTACGCATCCTTTCGCTCAGAGGCGTATCCGTGGGAAAAGCAAGTAGCGAATTCCGTACATTTAAAAAGTGTCCAATCACAGTTGTGTATTCGACAGCGCTTGACT
>JAEUII010000273.1 GCA_016795145.1 Planctomycetaceae bacterium | reverse complement strand
GCTTCGGTATCGAGTTCGTCGTACCAGGTGTTCAGTCGATGTCTTAGCGCATCGGGCATGCCCTGTTCAAATCCATTCAGTGCATATTCAATCGGCATCAGGACTTCTTTGGCCTTTCGCTGATCCAGTCCGTCTCTTAGCTGCGCCAGAAGATCTTCGTACTTCTGTTTTTTTGCATCGTCATCATCGATTTCCTGCAGCCATCCGAACGCCGCCTGTGTTTCGACCATCAGCGGATCGTCGTCGTTCAGCTGAGCGTGTTTCTGGCAATTCACCCATTCATCGCGGACCCTTCGTCCGCCGGCAACATCGTGAGCGGACCAGGTGTTTTGAAGGAGTGCTGCCAGTTCGATCATTCGCAGTTTTGAGCGTCGGGCATTTTCCTGCCGAAGCGCGCGGACGGCATTCTTGATGAGAATCGGATCCGGAGCCTTCACCCAGTCTTTGCTGCTGAGTTCGGAACACAGGAGACTTAACCGAGCATGGTCGTTCTGCTGAATGGCTACTGACAATTCTGTTCGAACGGTCTTCAATCGCTCCGTCTCGAACAACTCGATCTGCCGGGCAGCGACTTCCTTTGCTGTCCCTTCTTCCATTTTGTGGATGCGTCGCATCACACCCAGACGTACTGACAATGGACTGTTTGCAAGTGCATGACGTCGGTTCAGGCGGTACAGAGGTTCCATCCGACGGGCAGGCGCGTAGCAGGCGTTGATCTGTCGGGATGCGTAGTGATCGAGGACAGGTGGCGGCGGAACATCGAACTGGCTCAGATATTCGACCCAGACGGGCTGCTCCGGAAAATCGAGGATGGATACGATGTCGAGCAGACTGTGTTCGTCAGCCCTCGTAATCGCGTCAAGCTTCAGGCCTCTTTCCACAAGTTCCAGGCACGTGTTCAGAAGAGAGTTTACCTGCTGAACGGCAGCCGCATATCTTTTGACCAGTCGCTGCAGTTCCGCTTCAGACGGATCGTTGCGTGATTCGAGCAGTGCGCGAACCTCAACAACAATCTCCTGGACGTCTTCTTTGCGGATGGATGCCATGTCAGTGTTCTTTATGACGATCGGTTGGTGGACTTGGTTTGTATCGTGAAGACAAAAAGGGTTTCCAAAACAAAAGACCGCGGTCAATCCGGGACGGCGAGGCTTCAGCTATTAGACGGCGAAAACGGTGGCTCAGCAGGAGCTTCGCCCTCCCGAACAGAACTTATTCAGGAGCTTCATCGATTATACTGGTTGAAATGACAGTGTATTTGTTGTCTCCTTGAAGTGGACGAACAAGTCGAAATTCTATGCGCCCGTTTTCTTCAATTTCATGGGATAACTCTGCTAACTTCTTCATTGCCGTATGAGCACTTGAAAATGTGGTGACAAGCTCTTCAGCGGCAGCCTTCTCTTCTTCGAGGTCTATGATCGCCTGGTCAAGCTGAGTCTTCTTGTTTGCCAGGTCTTCGCGATAGTTGCCTCTTAGAATTTCGGCGACCTGGTCCCTTTGAGCCTCAGTTCTTTCAAGCTCTTTGTCAACGTCATCTGCCTCCTCCTCCCAGTGGTCTGTAGCCGTAATCATATCCTTGACAAGCTTTTCGAGGTCGGAACGTTTGAGGGATTGTTCGACATAGGTGACTTCGCTTTTTCCCCGATGCGTCGAGAGTTTTGGAATTGTTGTGAACCACGTTGTCTGGAGCCTTAGCAGGCCGCGTTCCTGTTTCAGGACCAGCTGGATCTTCAGAAGATCATGACCATAATCTTCGTCGGAGAAATTTGTATCAGAGGGTACGTCCAGTGCCAGGTCGTTACGGGAGAGCTGGTGCTTTGGCCAGCCTTCCGGTGTGAAATCCAGACGCATCGACTCTGCCGGCGGCAAGAGGATTCCCGGTGGTACAAAGGTCGAAATCTCGATGGCTTTCACATCGATGTTCATCTTCAGCGCTGCAAGTTTGACTGGCGACCAGAGGTTGCACACTTCGGTGTCCGTGTCAGCAGAGATCTTCAGTCGGCAGAACGGCAGCTTGCCTTTGTCTGCGTTCTTATGCCATTTGAAACGGAGCTGCTTCGCGGTGATCTGAAATTCTCCCAACGGCTGCACTCGGTCGAACCCGGCAGCCGATACCTGCCGGACAGTCCATTTGCAGGATTGCCCTTCGACCGGCTGCTTCTCCAGTTCGATTTTGAGCTTTGGAAATTCCGTGTCCAGGAGTTCCAGTTCAACGTTCGAAGGATTGTCCACACGGACTTCACACAGTGTTACTTCGTCCGGCACTCCTTCTCCCGCAATCTTCAGGATGCGAGATCGAGCACGAACATCCTCCAGAGGTTTTGCCTGAGCGGCAGCGGCCGCATTGCCTGCCACTGGTGCTCGGTCTGCCTCGCCCGGAGCAGGCTCATCGGTCGCTGCGGGTTGCGAATGCTTCGTGTCTGCCATCTCCGGATTGGCGGCCTGATTCGGCTCAGTGCTGGTTGCCTCGTCCGGCGCCGAATTGCCATCGTCGCGCATCGGTGCGCCGGAGTTGTCGATATTTTTCGCGGGTTGGTCTGAAGCAGCAAGACGTGGCGTTGACTCTGGCGGTACCGCTTCTGGCGAGTTCCCTGCTGGCAATGTGGCGCTGTTTTCCAGTGGCGCAGTGGCCGGAACCCTGGAGCCCGCAGGGGCTGACCCAATCACCGTCACTGCAGTCACCAGTCCGACGGATGCCATCTGCAGCAGCACTCCGATGCCGATGGGCACGAAGAAACTGGCGGGTTGAGGTTGTGGGAGGACTGACTTCATGGTTTAGGTTCTGGAAAACTGCTCTGAGTGCGGCGGTGATAGTGCGGATTCTGATGTTGACCGCGACGTGTGACCTTTCCTGACCGTTGAACTTTCTCTGAATTGCACCAACAAGATGACTTAACGCGAAGGGCTCTTCTCTGTCGTCAGCACTTCAATCCCCTGATCGCCAGCATCCGGAATCATGAGCCGCATTCCGAAATGCAACTGACCGTTTGTGGAAATGTCTTCAACCAGTTTCTTCAAATCGTTTGCCAGCGTGTTTGCTGCTTTCCATCTGGCATCGTATTGTTCGAGTGCCTGACTTTGAGTCTTCACGGTGTCCTCCCACGCCTCAATCTTCTTCTTCAGCTCGGAATCCCGGATCTCGCCGTTACTCTTCCGCGGTGCGAGTTTCTTTTCAGTTTCCAGCGCTGTCCGTTCATTCTCAAGCCGCTTGCGCTCTTTCTGAATCTCCACACGCTTCTCTTCGAGTTCGTTGCCTGTTGTCTCCAGCAGGCCAGGCGTAAACGGGGCAAAGACTATTTCGGGCTTATCTTCTCCGTTTAACAGACCAAGCCTTAGCTTCAGCTCGATTTGGACTTGTTCGTCATTCTCTGCCAGTGTCGCCTGGATCTCTGCAGAGGCCGGGTAAGTCCCTTTTTCCTTACTTTCAATCCGAAACCGGACCTGATCTCCAACGTGCAGATACGCTGGCCCGATTCGCGAAACATTTGCGTTCACCTTGCTGAACTCACATTGAAACAGTTCCAGAGCCTGAGTGTTGGGCAACTGATTCCTGTTCAGCAAAGGTTCGATTGTGATCGTGTCACGGAGAGCAATGCGAACGGGCGGGATCCGAGTCACTTCACGCAGCGTACATTTTTCCTGTTCCTGCCCGGAGACAGGGTCGTCGGCCTGCATCTCCAGAAGGCAGTTGATAATCTCAAAGTTGTCATTGCCACGGCTCCAGCGAAATGACAAATCGAAGTTCCTGTCCAGTCGAAATGTTCCGACGACGTGCGGTTTGCTTCCGAGGTCCACACCTGTCGTCGATTTGCGGATCACATCCCACTCCCTTGACGAGTCGTTGCTGTTCTCTCTGCGTTCCAGAAAGAAGCCCATCCCTGGCTTCAGCACGGATGCTCCGCCAATAATGCGGGTCAGTTCAAAATGCTCCGGTGATACAACATGGATCTTTGCGAGCACAAGAGGACCATCGGGGTCTGAGTTCAGACCCGACTCAGGCAGTTTCAGCTTGAGACGGTTCTTTTGCTTACGAATCTCCTGCAGAGGAGGCGACGCGTGACCGGTCGGTTTGACATCCTGGTCAGACGCCGGCACCTGCACGGCCGGGGCCTCGGGCTCAGCCTTGTCCTTCGCTTCCAGCAATGCAAGTTCGGGCCGTTGTTTGTTCTCTTCGGCTCGCCGTCGCTGACGTTCTTCTTCCGCGTCTTTATCTCGCTGTACGCGATCCTTCCTTTTCTTCTCCTGGCTAAGTTCGCGTTTTTCTGATTCACGATCAGACGAAGTCACGATCTCCTGAAACTCTGTCGAATCCTTGCCTCGAAGCGACTCGCGAATCAGCAACACTGCGACACCGGAGACCAGAAGAAAAATGATCACGAGGCTGACCGGGCGCAACAGGAGCGGCGTGGATGGTCGGGCGAATCGTCGCCGCGAGTCGTGCGGTGTTACTTTCTCCGGAACGAAGTCCGGCGGCACAGACGAACTCTGCATTGACGGGGCCACGGCCGCAACATCATTGCCGCGCCCGCCATCCTGACCTACGCCTCCGGTCACTTCTGTGGATGTTGCTGCCATCGTTGAGCGACGCTTCGCGCTCAATAAGTCGGAGCGATCACTGTCCCGCGGGCGTGATCTGTCCGCTGTCAGCGTCGACAGTGAATTTTGCGGAGCTGGTGTTCCGAGGGCAGCGATTCCCGGAATGTCGATCACTGTTCCTCGAGGGACCAGTCGTGCCCGTTTTGCTGCATCTGTCCCGTCCAGAACAAACTGCCACTGACAATGGATGCTGACGGGCAGGTTGCCCGCAAAGAAGGTGCTGTAAGTCACTTCCCATCGACTCTCCGGAGGAAGCAGAGACAGTGCTTCATGCACGAGTTCCAGAGCCCACGTTTCCCGTTCGCGACCAACCTCACGGGGCAGAATCACCTGCACCGTTGTTCCAGGTTCGTCGGCCGTTGACGCCAGGACCGCTGCCCAGCCCGCATCTTTTGTCGCCATCTTCCAGCGATGGCAGTTTTCCGGTTTCAGCTGATCGGGGGACGGAAGTCGGATGTGCTTTTCATCAGGAAGCACGTGTGGCGTTTCATCACTGCGCCACTCCCTCACCCATGGAATCGCAAGAGACTCTGCGGCTGGCCCTTCCGAATCCGGCTTCTGCAATTGACTGTCATCGACCGCAAGGATGTGGGCCAGCTTGTTGGAGCGATTGGTATGATCGAGCGGAGCATTGGAAATGCGTGCCAGAATGTGAAACTTCTGGTCTCCCAGTCGTGCGATGTAATGAGCGAAGTTCACGGGATTCAAAGACGCCTGATCGCCGTAAGCGTCGAACACATGAGTATAGCTCGTCAGACGCTCAAGGAGCTGAGCAAGGTTCCCAGGCATTCCTCGAGTACTTCGCACCGTACAGAATCCGGTGCTGCCGGTTCGCAGTCCATGACGGGCGGAAGTGAAGACGATTTCCTGACTCAATCTTTTCGCTCCCTTCTGAGGACTTCGGAAGGGGCGACCATGGACAATCTGGTCGCAGGAATCAGTGAAGCCTTGCCAGCCCTCGCACCTGCACGGTGCAGTGCGTACAGGAAAGGCAGTTCAACCCAGCGAGGAGCAATCTGGCTCGGATCAAATCTCAGGTCCAGCCGGCCATTCGCATCCGTTCCGGCGATAATCGGGCTCCGCCCAGTGGCTGTGACAGGGATGAAGATCACTTCTCTCGCAAATCCTCGAGCAGCAGTCACGATCGATGATCCGTATCGATTGAGAAGGTCTTCAATGACGTCCGAAACCTGCTGCAGAATCTCAAGGCGAAGAGTCGCAGTTCCGTTGTCTTCCATCGACACAGCCTCGTCCAGCAGATTGAGCGACTTGTCCAGCAGATAGCGCCAGACATCAAACTTCTGAACAATCACAATCAGCGGGCGGTCAAATTTCTCAGTGGCCGACATCCCCGTCAGCTGCTTCACTCGAGCAGCTGCTTCGGACAGAACATCTGCCTGAGGATACGTGTTTGTTCCGGGTTCCAGCTGAGGATCAAGGCTGCCCTGATGACACGAACGACATGCACGTCGAAACGCCGATTCCTGTGTCGGGTCATAGATGAACAAGAGAGCTTCGGAGCGTGCCATGTGGTCAATGACCGGTGTCAGCGCAGTCACTGCCCCAGGAAGGAAATGCTCTCCGGCGTTGTCATAAAGACACACCATCCTGGACACTTCACGACAGCGTGCGTGCAGGGGATGTGCATCGTCTGGCTGAACGGAATACAGGTAGGGTCGTGGCAGCAACAGGTCCTGTTCGCCAACTCTCGACTGGAAGTAACCGTTACCGGCCACATCGGTCTTTTCCAGTTTGACCAGCTGGTTACGATCATCGTAATCAAACAGCGTCTTCACATACTCCGTGATTGTCTGGTTGCCTCGCGGCGCCGCGTTTTCAAACCGAAGGCGAAACTGCTGGCTAAGCATTGAGCCGACAGTGTGAATCATCGTGGCGAGATAGAACGACTTTCCGGACGAAGGCGCTCCAAGGATTGAAAGAAACAGAGGCTCCATTTCCAGGAGGCCGCGATTGACGATGGCATGACATCGCGGACAGGCCAGCTCATGACACGGCTCGCCTTTTTCATCCAGAGCGCGTGCGTCAACAGTAAACAACGTTGGCAGGAATCGTCGATATTCAGCTGCTCCGGCGCGGGAATCACCAATGAGGCTGCTGTGCGTGGCGACCCACAGGATTTCTTCCGGAGCACAACGATGCCAGCAGGTCGGGCAAGTGACTAGAGGCAGAAGTGGAATCGTTCTTTCAGATTCGGTCATGGAACCTGCGTCACCCTTCCTGTGCAGCCACACGACGTGTTGCAACAGATCAAAGTTTGAAGCACAGCTCAAATCCTGATGTCAGACGTCTTTCCGAAGACTAACCTCAAATGCAGGCTGGCGATCTGAGGCAGCATCGTTTCCGAAAGTGTCGACTACCTGAGGATAATCGTAGACTACACAACAAAGCAATTCGCTTCATTCACCCTCGCAATCGTCCGGAAAAAAGGCGAAGATTTTCTGTGATGACGCCTTGCGGGTGCTTGAGGTCAAGGCATGACCTTGCTGCCGGAGATCTCATCCGGATCGTTTCTTTTGTAGTCGTGGTGATGGAACAGCAGGACGCAGATGTGGCGATTGAGCGGATTGGGCTTTGCGAATTTCAGGCGGAGATATTCCTATGTCATGGTTGACGCCCACGGTGTTGGGGCTCCTGGCTGCCGGGGGCGTATTGATAGTCTTGAGTTTTGTGAAGTCTCCACCGGAGTTTGGTGCACCGAACGGATGGGTGCTGGGTTTCGGGCTTGCCTCTGTGGCACTCGCGCTGTTCGTTATCTTTACGGCCGTTTCAGGTTCCCCCGGGCATGAGCCTGTCGTCATTGAGCCGAAGAAGGATGGTCCGTCGGCAGGGCTTCAGATGTCGGATTTGGAACGATTGCAGTCGGCATGGAGTGCAGATGATTCTGCTAACTGGCCTGTGTCGGAGACTCTGGCACGCATGAGTGAGATCTCGTACCGCGCTCCGGTTCTTGCCGAGAAGGAATTTCGGAGCCTGGGTTTCAAGTCGTGCGTGCCCTTTGTGGACTCATCGATGATCGGTTATGTCGTGTCCGCCGATGATGTCACTGTGATTGTTTTTCGTGGTACCGACTTCAATGAGTTTCAGGATTGGTTTGCCAATATTCAAAGGAATGCAGCGCCGACAGCCCACGGAGCTGTGCACAGCGGTTTCCATACTGCTTATCAACACCTGCGTGACCAGATCCGTGAGATCATTGGCTCGACCGGCCCAAAACATCTTTGGATCACAGGACATAGTTTGGGTGGCGCTTTGGCATTGCTGTGTGCAAACGATTTTGCGGATGAAGGAAAGTTGTCAATCGACGGAGTGATGACGTTCGGACAGCCGCTGATGGTCGATTCAGAGCTTGCCCACTATCTGAACGAGAAACTCGCTGCGAAGTATGTTCGCTTCGTCAATCGTCAGGACATCATCGCTCAAATCGATCCCGGTTATGTTGCCTGTGGGTCTCTCGTCTGGTTCAAAGACGAAGGCGTTTTTCGATCAGAACGACCGTTGCTGATGACAAAATCTTTGACGGGGAATATCGAGTCGCAATCAGTCTCAGACGCGAACCCGGAAGTGGCCTCTGCCGCGGTGACCGATGAACAGAATTCGCCGTCATCGGAATCCGGCGAGAAGATTGACGAGATTACTCCTTTGAGCGAAGAAGAGTTTCAGAGTCTGATGAATGGCTGGAAAGCAAATTCATTCAGCGCGCCGAGTGAAGCTCCCTCAGACGCTCCGGTCGACAGTGCTGTTGAGGCCGAGGGTGCGGTTGAGCGTGTTACCGAACCGAAAGGCGTCGTTGCCTTCGGAGCCAGCTCTTTCAGCCAGCGGGTCGAGGATCATTACATGAAGAATTATCTGCAGGTGATCCGGAGGCATCTTGGAGTGAAGACCGCCGAAGGCAATCAGCGTTGATGTTTCAGCAGTAGATCTGAGGCGTTGGACGTCGCGGAAGACTGGATGTTCTGCTGCAGGCTTCCATCTGCGATTTGCTCGATCAGAGACTCCAGCTGCAGACTGTTTCCGTTGTGATGTCCATTCAGTTTTAGCTGGACCTCGCCAGTTGCAAGTTCGCTGAGGGCGCCTTCGTAAATGTCGGAGTTTGCACAGACGATCAGACAGCGCAGGGTCTTGGCTTTGTGTTCGTGATAGAGATAGGCGTGAGCGAATTCGATGGAGCTTCCGTTCGTTGTTTCCTTGATCGTGGCGTGGATGCAGTTGGCAATTGGAAGCCAGTTCACGGAAGATTGAAAGCTCCGTTGTTGGTCTTCGATCGTACCATTCCATGGTTTGCCAATCAGGAATTTGATGCTGGCAAACGATTCTGGAATTTCGTGCCGGACAGCATCAACTGCCGGTGGATCATCGCGTCGTTTGATTCGATGATGCTGGAATGCAACAAGCTCCGTGAACTTGCCTGAGGAGTCCCTTTCAAGCAACGTTTCCTGGTACAAGCTGTCACCTTGAAATGACCAGCGAGCTTGCATGACTCGGCGGCCGGATGTCTGAGTCAGTGTGAAGTTGGTAGTGGCGGAATCGGCATCGAACTCGATGGTGCCCTGGCTGATCCCGCCGGCAAATGGGCTCACACCAAGAAGACGGATCTTGCGTTGCTGGGGATCCCAGTAGTAGACGACAAGTTCTTTCCAGGGCTCTCCGCCGGCGCTTTCACCGTCTGTCCAGCGCTCAACTGACCATCGTCCCGGCCCCCACTTCCACGTGTGAACCATCTTCTTTCCGGATAATGCGGTGACGACCCACGAGTCCGTCACGAGTCTTTCAAAGTCCTGCAGGGGCGACTGATGATCGTGGGTTGTTGTTGATGTCGACAGCTGCTGAGCCGGATTGCTCGACGTGTTTTCTATGTTGATGCTCTGACTTTCGGCTTGTGAACACATGACAAAGTAGATCGCGAAAGACATCCATCGCAAATGCACAATCAGATTCCGTGGTTGTGCGGCTGATGTGAGTGAGATGCTCTGATGCAACGGAGATTCCTTCAACAATGCCTGTCGATCTCAATCTTCTGGACGAGCGGTGCCAAATTGAATTCAGAGGGCTTTTGTCAGGCTGACGGTGAGATGATTGCTCGGTGGATTTTGAGAGTCTTACGAATCATGACGAATGGAGTTGGGGGGATTTGACTGAGCAGTGGAGCTTCTTACAGGAAGTTTACAACCGCCGACTCGATGCCAATCTCCCTGGGTTCCACCACAGCATGTCGCTTTGACTTACGGGATACGAAAAGGCGAGAGTCTGTCAGTGATTTTCGTGCGTGTGAATGAATCGGGTCTCGAATTGGCAATCGTGGGTGTCTGTCCGCTACGATTCTGCCGCAGTTTGTTGAAAATGCATCGTCATTCCCGCGGATGTGGGGATCCATGATCCGTGATGCTCCGGAATACTGGGTTCCCGCCGTTCTCGCCATTGCGGGAATGATGGAACGGCGAGCTTCTGTTTTTCAACGGGCGGCTGGAAGACGCAGTTTGATGTTGAACTGCGAACGGGCCTAATTCGCTTTGCTGAGTTTTCGGCGGCATCTGCTATTCACGAGACGACTCCATGAAAATCACTCGGATCGAAGCCATCCCGGTTTGTGTTCCGCTGCGGAAGCACATGACAGCGCGGACGGCTCATGGTGAGCATGTAACGTCGCCGTATGTGATCGTCAAAGTTCATGCGGATGATGGACTTGTGGGGCTTGGCGAAGCAACAGTCTCGGCGTTGTGGTCAGGGGAGACTCAGGGAACCGTGCTGGCTCTGATTCGTGACTACCTGGCTCCTGCGCTGATCGGGCGTGATCCGCGTGACATCACGGCGATCCGGCGGACGATGGATTTTCTGGTGAAGCTGAATCCCTTCACCAAGTCGGCTTTGGAAATGGCGATGTGGGACCTTGCCGGCAAGTCTGCTGGTCTTCCCGTTTATCAATTGCTGGGAGGCAAAGTTCGCGACAAGGTTCGAATCAAGCTGGTCGTGTGGGCTCGCGACATTGACGGTTCGCGCCGCATGGCGGAAGAACATCTGGCGTTGGGTGTGACCTGTGTCAAAATCAAGACGGGTCTTGATCCCGCTTCGGATATCGCTCGAGTGCGTGCGGTGCGTGAAGTGTGTGGTCCCGATATTCCGCTGACGATTGATTCCAACTGTGGCTGGACCATCCAGCAGGCTCGGTACTGTCTGCGGGAACTTCAGGACATGCGATTGCTGCTGGCGGAGCAACCCATTCCGGCTGGTGACTTCGCTGCGATGGCGGAACTCCGAAGAGACTTCGCGGTTCCCATCATGGCAGACGAGAGCGTGTTTACTCTTCAGGATGCATGGCAGCTGTCGACTCATCGTTCGGCCGACATCTTCAGTATCTATCCGGGCAAGCACGGTGGGATTTCAGCCACGGCGGATATCGTTGGGATCGCGCGAGCAGCCGGGTTTAGATGCACGATTGGAAGCAATCTGGAGCTGGGAATTGGAACGGCCGCAATGCTCCATGTCGCCGCGGCGTTTCCGGAAGTCGATACAGATTCGTTTCCGGCAGACACGATCGGTCCGTTCTATCATGAAGCGGACTTGATTACGCGTTCGCTGGATCTTGGACCGCCGGCCGCCATTGTTCCGGATGGACCTGGACTGGGTGTGGAACTGGATGAATCGCAACTGACCCGGTGGCGAGTGGACTAACAGGCTGTTGAATTCATCCCAACCCGTGGCTCAGCGAGGGGTTGTTGCTGAACAGGTTGCTAAGGACGCACGATGTCTGCTGATGAAACGATCGAATACCATAACATTGCGTGCACCAAATGCGGCTGTGTTTGTGACGACCTGACGGTTCGAGTCCGCAACAACTTGGTTGAATCGTTCAGTCCAGGCTGCTCAGTGGCGGAACCATGGTTTCGCCAGTTGCAGCAACCCATCACCGCTCCTGTTGCGGAACTCGACGGGAAAACTGCGTCGCTGGAAGATGCCGTCAGTACTGCTGCCGAGCTGCTCAGGAAGTCGCGAGCACCCTTGTTCTTTGGACTGTCACGTTCCAGTACCGACGGACAGCGCGCTGTTTGTGAGCTGGCTGATTTTCTCGGTGCGACCATTGATACGACGGCATCCATTGGACACGGTCCGTCGATTCTTGCGTTTCAGGGAGCCGGTGAATCCACTTCGACGCTCGGTGAGATTCGGCATCGGTCCAATCTGATCATCTATTGGGGCAGCAATCCTCAAAAGACACATCCGCGGCACATGGAACGCATCGTCGATGCGCCTGGCATCGCTGTGCCTCGAGGCCGCCTGGATCGTTATGTCGTTGTGGTAGACAGTGAGCCAACGGAAACGTCGGCGAAGGCGGATGAGTTTCTTCTAATCGAGCGCGGCAGTGACTTTGAAGTGCTCTGGGCGCTGAGAGCCCTGGTGCGAGGCGTCGAGCTGACTCAAACGGCGATCGGCGGAATTCCCATGGAGGTTCTGCGGAACCTGGCCGAACGCATGAAGACGTGTCACTATGGAACTGTGTTCTTCGGAGTCGCGCTGGCTGAAACAACGGCGGGACATCTTTCCGTCGAAGCACTCTTGCGGCTGGTGACGGAGCTGAATCTGCATACGCGTTTTGTAGTTCGGCGCATGCGAGTCCCAGGGGACGTCACCGGTGCCGACAGTGTGTTGTGCTGGCAAACTGGCTATCCCTTTAGTGTCAGCATGAATCGCGGATATCCTCGCTACAACCCCGGAGAATATTCTGCAGGTCCGATGCTGGAGCGCATGGACACGGACTGCGTGGTTCTCGTTGGTGCCGAACGTATTCATCGACTGACGCAGCGCGCTCAGGAAAATCTTGCGAAGCTTCCTGTGATTCTGCTCGACTATCCCACATCTCAGTGGGGTGTTCGCTGCGATGTGCGATTCAATACGGCGATCTACGGAATCCATCGTCGAGCAACAGCCTATCGAATGGATGAAGTTCCCATTCCGCTGCGCCAGATCCTGCACAGTGACTTGCCGTCGGATGACGAAGTGCTGCGGGCGATCTTGAATCGACTGCGCGCTCAATGAGTTCAAGTCGGTTCTTAGTTCTTGGTGCTTTGTTCAAGCCTGAACACTGAAGCCTGAAAACTGAACACTGAAGCCTGCCCACCCCCGAGCTTGCTGGCGCTCGCTCGACCCCTCCCAAACGGGGTTTGGGTGGGGAGGGTTTGTGGACGGAAAATGACACTTTCCCCTTGCAGTACTGTTTGTACTATTGTATTATTTGATTAATACAACATTGGCGATGGGGGAGGACACGTGCAGATCCACATCAATACTCGCGATGGAGTGCCGATTTACCTGCAGGTTGTGAACCAGATCAAGTATCTGGTCGCAGCCGGGCGGTTGTCGGCTGGTGAAGAGTTGCCGCCGATTCGGGTGCTTGCGGAAAAGCTCGTGGTGAATCCCAACACGATTGCTCGCGCGTACCGAGAACTGGAACAAATCGGCATTGTCGAAAAACGCCGGACCGCCGGGACTTACATCACGGACCAGGGTTCGCCGCTGGCTCGCAAAGAGCGTTTGAAGATTCTGACCGATCGAGTCGACCACCTGCTCGCCGAAGCAGAGCAGATGGATGTCGACCTTGAAGAGCTGACCCGACTGTTGAATCAGCGACATTCTGTGATGACATCAACTCGTGCCAGGGAGAATCCCGATGCCTGAATCTCAATCGACGGCAAGTTCTCTGATTTCGATCGCCGGGTTAACTCGGCAGTTTGACAGCAAGGTGGCGCTGAAATCGATCAGCCTTGAGGTTCCTCGAGGCGGCGTCTTTGGATTGATCGGAGGAAACGGGGCGGGCAAGACCACGCTGATTCGCCATCTCCTTGGGATGCTAAAAGCTCAAAGCGGAACTGTTCGAGTCTTCGGCCTGGATCCGATTGCGAATCCGGTCGAAGTGCTGGGACGTATTGGTTATCTGTCGGAAGACCGCGACCTTCCGAACTGGATGCGTGTTCGCGAGATGATCCGATACACGCAGGCCTTCTATCCCACCTGGGATTCGGCCTATGCCAATCAACTGCTGGAGGCCTTTGATCTTGATCCGAAGTCCGCTGTTCGTTCACTGTCGCGAGGACAGCGGGCTCGCGCGGGGCTATTGATTGCACTGGCTCATCGGCCGGAGCTGCTTGTTCTGGACGAACCGTCCTCGGGGCTTGATCCGGTTGTCCGGCGTGACATTCTTGGCTCGATCATTCGAACGATTGCGGATGACGGACGCACGGTTTTCTTTTCGTCGCACTTGCTGGATGAAGTGGAGCGAGTCGCGGATCGGGTCGCCATTATTCATCAGGGACAGATCATGCTGACGTCGACGATGGAAGACATCAAGGAGACTCATCGTCGCATGACGCTGCGATTCAGTCAGCCGATGCCGAAGCCCCCTGCCCTGCTGGGAGCACTTGCGTCTGAAGGCGGCGGAAGTGAATGGACCTATGTGTGCAGCGGAGAATCCGGGCAGCTTCGTCACGCCGCAACCGCACTGGGTGCTCAGGTGGTTGAAGAGCTGCCGATGACTCTGGACGAGATCTTTGTTTGCCGAGTCCTTCAGGAATCAGTCTGACACTGTGGGGAGAGACGACAGATGAATTCTGTTTCCAAAGCGCTCCTGTGGGAATTGCTGGTACGCGGCCGATGGCAGATTCCGCTCTGGTTCATTGGGGGCAACGTGATGCCGTTTCTCTTGTACTCGGCATTCAGCAAGTACGAAATGGACCTTGCAGATCCAGCGCTTGTCATGATGCATGTCATGATTGCGCCGTTCGTGATGTTGCTGTTTTCGCTGGGAGTCATTTCCGCTCAGGGGTCGCTGAATCGTCTGTACCTGGCACCCATGACGACGGCATCGATCGTGGCATGGCACATGTTTCCGGGAGCGATTTTGCTGAGCCTGCAAATGGCCGCATCACTTGCCTGGCAGAACGCGTGGTTTGGCAGTCAACATCCCATCCTGGGGCCGACAGTTTTCGCGGCCGCTGCATGGGCCAGTGCTCAGATGCTTGTCGGCGTGTCTCATCGAACTTTGACGTCGCTGGTTCTGTCGTCGATTCCAGTTGTGTTGAGCTTCTGCTGGTTTGGTTCCCGACACGGCGAATGGATGACGGCGCCAGAACACTATTGGACAGACGTGGCAGTGTCCGACATCTTCATGATGATTGCCATCATTGTGATCTCGTACAATCTGACCGTGCGAGTGATCTCCAATGAACGATGTGGCGAGAATTTTCAGCCACTGAGTCTGTGGAAGTGGATTGAGCACACATGGGAACGAATCTCAACGTTGCGATCGGGGGACGTGAAACCGTTTGGCTCTTCACGCCAGGCTCAGTTGTGGTACGAGTGGCGATCAAAGGGCATTGCTCTGCCTCTTGCGACGAGCATCATTATTGCCTTCGGGACAGCGGTGATCGTGGTTCGAATGGTGGCGATTGGGAACGTCACTCAGACATTGAAAGAGACGCAGGAAGTCGTGGTCGGTGCGGGTTTTCTGTTGCCGATGGTCGCGGGTCTTGCGGGTCTTTTGCTGGGAACAACATTCAGTGGCATTCAAGGCCGTGATCACAAATCGACCATCAGAGATCTGAACGTCGAGGGACAGTTTGATCGAATGGGCAACTTTCTGGCAACACGTCCAATGACCAACACGACGTATGCAGGAATCATCCTGCGCACGGCCGTGAAGAGCACCGCGCTGTCATGGTGTCTGTGGGCCGTTGTTTTGATACTCGCTGCAGTGCTGGGAATTCTGGCTGGAGTGACTTCGGAGCAGTTTGCAAAGATTGCCGGGAAGTTCTGGTACCTTTGCGGCACACTGTTCGCAATCTGGATTGCCATCACAGCCGTTGCGTCAACTGTGCTGACTGGTCGATTCCCTGTCTTTGCGGTGACGTTCACGATCAGTGTCTTCGTTGCTGTATTTCTCATGCTGGTAACGGAGAACTATGCGACGACGCAGTTGAAAGCCCAGTTGAGTCTTCTCGTTCCGCTCGGCATTGCGATTGTGGCCCTGGCAGGAACGGCTGTTGCGTTCGTCGCCGCATCGCGACGATCCATGGTGACTCAGGCAATTGCGTGGCGATGTGGGATTGCCTGGCTTCTTCTGAACGGCGTTGCGCTGCTGCTGAAACCAGCGGGGCTCACCTTTGTTGCCTATCCACTGCTGCTGGCGTTTACGGCACTGGTCGTTCTGCCGTTTGCAACAACCCCACTGGCCATCGCATGGAATCGGCATCGGTAGATGCAGTGAGAACGCAGTTCAATTCAGTGAAGTGTTTTTCGCAATTCGGCGAGCGGCCCGATGTTAATCGGCCGGTACATAAAGCGGCGACGGAAGTATGAAACCAACGTCGATTCGCCCACCAGTAAACTGAGGCGGCAACCAAATCGCATACCGGGAAGCTGACGCATCCCGCTCGCCATGTCTTTTCTTGATTTCCGATGTTAATCGGCCGGTACAGAATGCGGCGGCGGAAGCTCAATCGGCCGGTAATGCAACTACCAGCGCCTGCAGTCGCTGCAGGTAGTGTTCGAAGAAGCGGCGTGAGTCTTCTTCGGACAGCACGGTTCCGTCCGTTCGAAGGCTGATGGAAAGTTCTCCAGCGTAATCTCCGATGGACACTGCGGCCAGCGTGTTTGGTCGGACCGGGGCCACGCCGTAGAGTCGGCGGACCAGGACGTTTCCAGCCACCCAGCGTCCGTCCTGCAGAGGAAATCGGCCGGAGAAGCGACGTCGAACATCGCCGACATTCGCCACAACGATGGTGCTCATGCAGGACTTGGCGGCAAGAAACAACTGCATGCCAAAGGAGAATCGTCGAAGGATTCGGAACAGTTTCAGAGCAATCAGGCCTTCGCGATAGAACAGAACGTTTCCTGTTTGTTCGTGAATTGATCGCGCGAGTTCATCGGGACAATCACACTCACTAAACCGCCGAGTCACCAGGGCGTAGCTGACGATGTTGCAGGCGGGAATCTGTGAGTGAAGAGACGTCCGCATGCTGAGAGGCATGGCGATGCGCATCCATCGCTTTCCTGTGGGCAGCTTTGCCTGCTGATTCCAGTCGCGGATCAGCATGAACATCTCTCGCAGCAGGATATCGTTCAGACTGACATTCAGGCGGTTGGCTACAGCGCGAAGTGCGCGGTGAGCATCAATGTCGAGCGACGCAGTACGAATGGCATTGTTCGCCGGTTCAAATGACGAGCATCCTCGTTGAGCAGATGACGCGATGGGCGTTGGCTTGCGAAGCAGCAGTCGACCGATCTTAGCGGCGATTTGAAAGACGGATCGCTTTGGGCGAGGTGCCGATGCTGCATCCGGCGGTTCGTAGTCTTCTCGTAGTGCAAGATCTTCTTCGCGAGGAGAATCGAAGGTGGGTTTTCTGCCGTCTCCTGCGGTCAGCAGTCCATAGCGAGCAAGCAGTTCGGCAAGGACCTGAACTCCGGCGATTCCGTCACAGCAGGAATGATGCAGGTGAAGAGTGATCTTTGCCTGTTCGCCGGTCGTCAGCACCTCGATCAGAATTCCCGGACGAGTTCTGATGTCGATGCGAGTCACCCCGGGCATGCGTCGGTTCAGTTCATCATCACTGACGATGTCGAACTTGACGATGTCGCCGGGAATTTCGATCTGCCGCCATGTTGCCGATTTTCCAGCGCCGTCCACAACACTTCGCAGGAGCGGTTGACTTTCCAGAAGATCGCGAGCTGCCTGGCGGAACTCCGGTTCACTTAGCCTGCCAATGACGTCGGCCGCAATCACGAACACCATCGGATGCGACGGACGATCGTCGCACAGCATGTACCATTCAAAATCTGAAAGTGGTATTCCGTGAGTTTTTGTAGTGTCTGTGGGAGAAGAGATCGATTGCCGATCCATGGGAGACTCGAACGTCCTGATCGTGTTGCCGAAGTTCTGCTGCCCGGAACGGCTCGTGTCCGGCAATGAGTGACAGGATGAGACTGCGCTGTCATCCCAACCCGCTGCGTCAGCGAGGGATAATCGGGATCAATTGCATGCTGTCCCTCACTGACATTTCGGGTTGCGAAGCATCAGCAAATCAACAGCCTGATATTGGCCGATCATTCCGTGAACACTGAACGACCGTCATGATAGCGAATCACCCTGCAGCATGCTCGTTGTCGACAGATGTTTCATGAAAGTGAGCATTCGCTGTTGCGTTGACCAATGATTCGAGTCATGTGCTTTTCGCCCTCTTTGCTCACTTCCTTCGTACAAAGTGAATTCTGAACATTCACACTTCGACAAAACCGTTCTGATTGTTCTGGCACTTTGAGTAAGATTCGGCCACAGTTCCTCGTCTTTTGTCACCACGTTGCTTCGCGCAGGACTTGTTTGATTTCGCATGGCGTCCAGTTCCTCCCACGATCATCAGCAGGCAACGACGGGCATTAGCAGCAAGTCGGCTGCGACGTCTGAACGCCACGGAGGAAACGGTTCGAGCCTGCTGTGGAAGATCCTGCTGGTCATGGGTGTGATCGCCACGGCGTGGTTGCTGCTGGATACTCGGATGTCTCTGGGAGTGCCTTCCGAATGGACGTGGCCGCGACTGATGCGACCGGATGGATTCTGGTCCCTGTTTGATCGCCTGGTTCCTGCTCTGTTTGCCGCCATGGCTGTGATCGGCGTGAGTCTCTTTGTGGATCGACGCATGGAACGTCGGTCGATCCTGTTTCAATGTGGTGTGATTGTTGCTCTTTGGGGAATGGCGTTTGTCTGGCAGGCGGCCGCACGACAGGCGGCACCATCGCCTCATCGCGAGCTTCGACCGTTGTGGATTCTGTATGACCGCTATGCCACGGGGTACTTCTGGCAGGCACGTGAGATCGCATCCACTGACAAGTGGCTCGCTGAATACTCTGACCGAATGAAGCAGGGCGATGTGCTGCATGAAGGGACTCATCCGCCTGGTCTTGTGTTGTGGAATCGCTGGGCTCTGAACGTCACGCAGAACTCGCCGGTGATGACTGACTGGCTTTTCGGAACGGCGTCTGAAGAGCAGCTATCGATGTTTCGGGAGATGGAAACTCAGGCTCGATTCGGAAAGGCTCTCACTCGATCGGAACTTGCTGCCCTGCAATTGACCGTGCTGATGTCCTTCGCCTTCAGCGCGCTGTTGCCGGTGGTTGTCTATAGTCTTCTTTGTTTGACTGGGGAGACTCATGAGGCGAACAGGGAGAGTCGCACGGCATGGAGAGCGGCGGTTGTCTCCATCGCCATTCCAACGCTGGCCGTGTTCTCTCCTCGGTCGGATGTCCTGTATGCAACGTCAGGGCTGATACTGCTGACTCTGATGCTGGCCGCGGTACTTTCGTCGAGGCCGATCGTGCGCATTCTGATTTCGGTGCTGTGCGGAGTCTGGATGTTTGGCTGCCTGATGTTCAGCCTTGCCCATGTTCCTGTTTTGGTTTCCGGGTTGATCTTTCTGGTCGTACGACTTTTGTGCGAGCGATGGGTTCCTTCGAACACCGATCGAAGCGTTTTTCGAATGGCGATTTCTGCCGGCGTGGCACTGGCGGCGTTCGTCTGCTGCGTCTTCGTGTTCTGGAAAGCCTCACAGTGCAATCTGGCGGATGTTTGGATTCAGAATCTTCGCAACCATGAGGCATTTTATGATCAGTCTCCGCGAACCTGGTGGAAGTGGCTGCTTGTCAATCCACTCGAATTGACGCTTGCAGTTGGCGTTGGGTTGTCTTTGATGGGAATCAAAGGTGTTTGGGACAGCATTCGAGCGGTCGTTCGACGTGATTTTGTGACAGCGAACGTTCAGTTGACGCTTGCGATGTTTCTGACGTGGTTGATGCTGTGGCTGTCCGGAAAAAACATGGGCGAAGCGGCTCGCCTGTGGTGTTTCCTGACGCCATGGGTCGTTGTGGCGTCGGCCGCTGCCGGGGCTCGGTTTTCGCTGCGAGATCGCGGTGCCTGGTTGTGGGTGCTGGCCGTTCAGTGCATCGTGAGTGTGCTGACGACGGGACTTGTGAGCGGCTATTTGCAGTTGGCGGGGTAGGGAGAATCGTTCCTGGTTCTTGGTTAGTGGTTCTTGGTTTTCAGGTTTCAGGTTTTTGAGTTTGTATGGTGTCTTTGCGGGATATTGAGCAGCAGATTACTTTGGCCATGCAGGGGGATCAGTTTTCTCTGCGTCAAATGATGCGCGCGGTGAGGGGATCGGAGAAGGCTGGTAAGCCGTTCGACAAGCTGCTCGGAAAGCTGACAGCTCAACTGGAGCGATCGGTTCAGCGAAGGGCACAGCGCGCACTCTGGCAGCCTTCGCTTCAATGGGATCCCGATCTTCCCGTCGTTGCTCGACGTGAAGAGATCATGGAGACGATTCGAGACAACCAGGTCGTTGTCTTGTGTGGTGAAACAGGATCAGGCAAGTCGACTCAGTTGCCAAAGATCCTGCTGGAGATGGGGCGAGGAATCGGTGGCATCATCGGCCATACTCAGCCACGTCGAATTGCGGCGCGTTCGGTGGCGGCTCGTATTGCAGAAGAACTGAATTGCCGCTTGGGGCAGGAAGTGGGCTTTCGAATTCGCTTCACCGACAGCAGCGGCCCGAATACTCGCATTCGCCTGATGACCGACGGCATCCTGTTGGCGGAAACTCAATCGGATCGCTTCCTTGACGACTACGACACCATCATCGTGGACGAAGCGCATGAGCGATCGTTGAACATCGATTTTCTTCTGGGCTATCTCAAACGTCTGCTGCCGAAGCGGCGCGATTTGCGAGTCATCATTACGTCCGCGACGATCGATGCCGCTCGGTTCGCAGAACATTTCTCCGTCAACGATCAGCCAGCGCCGGTGCTTCAGATTTCCGGCCGAACATACCCGGTGGAGATTCGTTATCGACCGCTCGAAGGCGACGATACTCCTGGTGCGGGGCAGGCGACAGAAGACATCGAGCCTCGTGACTGGCTGGATGGTGTTAGCGATGCTGTTGAAGAACTGGCTGCGAAGGACTCGGGACACATTCTGATCTTTCTGCCGACCGAACGAGACATTCGAGAAGCCACAAAGAAGCTCACCGGACGGCGTTTTCCGGGAGACACATCTGAGTACCCAACGGAGATCGTTCCGTTGTTCGGTCGTCTGTCGATG
Organism: Planctomycetaceae bacterium; assembly: GCA_016795145.1. GTDB lineage: Bacteria > Planctomycetota > Planctomycetia > Planctomycetales > Planctomycetaceae > SXXK01. Next base: position 8,345 of record JAEUII010000273.1, on the reverse strand, counting down.
GCCGATCAGACTCGAGTCTTCTCACCGTATTCTCATCGTCGCATCGTGCTGGCGACGAACGTTGCGGAATCGTCGCTAACTGTTCCCGGCATTCATTACGTTATCGACACGGGAACAGCTCGCATCAGTCGGTACTCCGCGCGGTCACGCATGCAGCGACTGCCGATTGAGCCGGTGTCTCAGGCATCGGCCAATCAGCGAGCTGGTCGATGCGGGCGAGTTGCTCCGGGCATTTGCATTCGTCTCTACAGTCGCGAAGACTTTGATTCGCGTGAAGCGTTCACCGCGCCGGAGATTCAGCGAACGAATCTGGCGGCAGTCATCCTGAGAACGCTGAATCTGCGGCTTGGTAACTTGGAAGAATTTCCTTTCCTGGATCCTCCTCGAGCCAGCACGATTCGCGAAGGGTACAAGACACTCGAAGAATTGGGAGCCATCACGCCGGAAGGAGAATTAACGGAGATCGGTCGTCGCATGGCGCGCCTTCCGGTCGATCCGCGAATCAGTCGAATGATTCTGGCCGCTGTCGATGAGCATGCTCTTCCGGAAGTCCTGGCGATCGCGTCCTTCCTGGAAGCTCAGGACCCGCGCGAGAGACCAGCGGACAAGCAACAGGCGGCCGATGAAGCGCACCGTCGATTCAATCATAAGGAATCGGACTTCCTGACGATCCTGAATCTGTGGGACGCGTGGCATGATCGAAATCGAAATCAGTCGAACAGCCAGGTTCGCAAATGGTGCCAGCAGAACTTTCTCTCCTGGATGCGCATGAGAGAATGGGTGGACGTTCATAGTCAGCTGCGCGAGCTTCTTGAAGACAGCGAAGACCCCGCGATTGCTCAAGCTGCAAAGAAGCTCGGACATCGGTCCGACCGGTCGGAAAAAGGGCAGAACCAAAAAACGGCGCAAGGCAATTCAGGAAGCGCGAACGCAGGAAAGTCGGGAGGAGCGAAGAAGAACGAACCGGCTCCTGCAATACCGAACGCCGAAGATCGCCACAACGACTACGCTGCAACTCATCGCGCGCTGATGACCGGCTTGCTGGCCAACCTTGGCTGTCAGACGCCGGATGGAGAATTCACCGGGGCGGGTGGAAACAAGCTCGCGATCTGGCCAGGTTCCGCGCTTGCCCCGAAAGGTGCCAAGTGGTTTGTTGCGGGCGAGCTGGTTGAGACCAGTCGACGCTTCGCTCGCACGATTGCTCGCATTCAACCGGAATGGATTGAACCGCTGGCAGCGCATCTGGTAACGCGTGAGCACTTTGAGCCGCACTGGGATGCTCAGGCGGGTAACGTCATGGTCTTCGAGAAAGTCAGTCTTTGGGGACTGCCGATCGTGCCTCGTCGCAAAGTGACGCTCGCCAGTGTCGACCCCGTCAAAGCGCGAGAGATGATGATTCAGCATGGGCTCGTGGAATTCGGATTGCTGTTTGGTGATGCCAGTGACGGCGATGAACCAACGGCGGATTACGATGATGAACAAGATGCCTTCTCACGCGGGGCGTCACGCGTGCGTCCGGGGCGAGGTTCAGGAAATCAGAGTCCTGGGAAACGCAAAGGCTGGGGGCACGAGTTTCCGTTTCTCCGGCATAATCATACGGTCCTTGAGCAGTTGAAAGAGCTTCAGGCTCGCACACGATCCCATCATCTTTTGCCGGGTGATGAAGTCCTGTTCCAGTTCTACAGTTCTCAGATCCCTGAAGAGTGTGTCGACCGCGACCGGCTTCGACGATGGTACCAGCGAACACACACCCGCCACACGGCTCTGCTGCAGTTTGATATCAACCAGTTTGCTGACGAAGCGCAGCGTCAGGAACATGCGGCGCAGTTTCCGGAGTCGGCTCAGTTCGGATCCATGCACCTTCCTCTGATGTATCAGCTGGATCCAGGTCAGGAAGCGGATGGTGTGACCGTTACCGTTCCTGTGGAAGGACTGGGGCAACTCACGGAGTCGCGACTGGACTGGCTGGTTCCGGGCCTGCTGGAACAAAAGGTTCTGGCGCTGATTCGAGCCTTGCCGAAGAATCTGCGACGACACTTTGTTCCCGCGCCGGAGTCCGCGAAGCTGGTTGCGTCGGACCTGGAATTCGGGCGAGGCGATTTTCTGCACAGCGTGGCGACTCGACTTTCTCAGCTGGCCGGCGAGCGTTTTGATTCGCGCGAGTTTGATTTGTCGTCACTGTCGGAACATCTGAAGTTCAACATCCGAATCGTTGATGACCAGCATCGAGTGATTCTGGAAGGCCGCAACCTGAAGACTCTGCGCGAGCAGTTAATTCAGCGTGAGCGTGCGGCGATGACGGCGGCGGAGAAGCAGGCGGCTGTGACGGGTCCGTCTCCCGAGGAAGCTCAATGGATGCGAACGGGCTTTCGCAGTTGGGACTTTGCGGATGTTCCGGAGTCGATCGAAATTCGTCGTGCCGGAATGCTGCTGCGGTCCTATCCGTCACTGCGAGATGACGGAGACACGGTTTCGCTGATGCTGTGTCAGACCGCAGAAGAAGCAACTGGCAAACTGCGGACGGGTCTTCGAAAACTGATTCTGCTTTCCGAACGCAAACGAGTGCTGACTCAGGTTGGCAACATTCCGCAGATCAATCAGGTCCGAATGCTTGCTGCCAGCGTCAAAGGGATTGAGTTTGCGAATCACCTGTCGCTGTTGATGATTGATCGAGCGTACCTGTCAGATGCAAAGCTGCCTCGCGATCGTGCCAGCTTTGAGCGGACCGTTCAGGCAGGGCGTGAGAAACTTGGCATCGTCGCTCAGGAGTTTACTCAGTTCCTTCCACAACTGTTTCAGCAGTTCCATGAAACTCGCCGCGCGCTGGAGCAGGCGCGAGGGCCAGGCTGGGATGTGATTCTGAAGGGACTCAATCAGCAGCTGGCGGGATTGGTTTACAGCACGTTCCTGATGGAGACGCCGTGGCCGTGGCTCATCCAGTATCCTCGGTACTTTGTCGCCATTCGACAGAGGCTTCAGCGACTTGGCTCGGGCGGGCTTAAGACCGAGCAGCAACTCGAATCGGAATTCTCCGCATGGCAGGCACGCTTTGAAATGAAGCGACGAGACCATGAAAAGCAGAAGCTGTACGACCCGATGCTGCAACATTTTCGCTGGATGCTGGAAGAGTATCGTGTTCAGCTGTTTGCTCAGAAACTGGGAACGGCCATCAGTGTGTCGCCGACGAAGCTTGAAGAAGCCTTCATCCGAATCGCATAGATCCCACACACGGCGAACGGTGTAAACCGGACCGGTACAGTTCTCCCACACCCGGCGAGCGGCCGGTGTAAACCGGCCGGCACAACAGCGTGGCGGAAGAAAATGGAATCACAGAATTGAACCGCGAATCTGCGCGAATGGACGCGAATGAAACGCAGCAGGAATGAATGAGGTCTGAACTCGCAGGAGCGGCCAACCGCTCTCCATCTTGCTTCCCTGCGTCCATTCGCGTGAATTCGCGGTTCCCTTCTTCAAAGGGGCTAATGCTTCTTCAAGATACAAAGTTCGCCTTGGCTGTAGTGGATCTTGCTAAAGATCCCTCCGTCTCAGCACCGTGCGCAAGTTCCACGCCCCATTCTTCAAAGATTGAAGCAGCAATCGGGAACGTCTGCGGGAACGATTGAGGACAATCGTTTTACCATGGGGCGTTTGATCGGGCACTTTGCCGGACTTGTCCGGATTCCTCAGGACTCCTAGAATCTGGCATGCCATTCGCTGATTCATGGAGGACTGCCACCGGACAGCTTTCTGCCGCCAAACTGGCGGCTGGTTATGACAGTTGTTCCACCTGTCACAATCACAGGGAAGTTTCGGAGGCAGCGACCGGGGGTTTTCCAGTTGGGACGACCGCCGATTGTGTTGGATGGAGCCGAAAAGCCTCGTCCGATCGTGACTGAGAATTGCAAAGTGGGGCAGAAATTCCGAGCCCGAGCGAGTTTTGGCGCTAGAGTTCATGCGGTGTGTTTTGACAACAGGGGAGCCGGACGGCTGACTTTGTGTGTCAAAATCGGCGGGCAACGAATCGCGCGTTCTGACATGGTGGAGCAGAACGGCTGAACCTGTGACATCATTCACAGGATATCCAGACTGGAAACGAGGAAGTCTAATGTACGAACGCTTCACAGACCGTGCTCGCAAAGTGATGCAGCTGGCAAATCAGGAAGCGCAGCGGTTCAATCATGAGTACATTGGCACCGAACACATCCTGCTTGGGCTGGTGAAAGAAGGTTCCGGTGTCGCAGCCAATGTGCTGAAGAATCTGGATGTGGATCTTCGAAAGATCCGCATCGAAGTGGAGAAGATCGTCCAGACCGGACCAGATATGGTCACGATGGGCAAGCTGCCACAAACTCCGCGAGCCAAGAAGGTCATCGAATATGCGATGGATGAGGCTCGCAATCTGAATCACAACTATGTCGGGACCGAACATCTGCTGCTGGGTCTTCTGCGTGAGCAGGAAGGCGTCGCTGCTCAGGTGCTGATGAATCTTGGCATGAAGCTGGAAGACGTCCGCGACGAAGTTCTGAATCTGCTGGGTCATGGCATGGAGTCGGCCGAGCCAGGTTCTGAAGAACGTGGTGGCGCCCCAGGCCAGGCCGCTCAGAAGGGCGCCAGCCGCAGTAAGACTCCGGCACTCGACAGCTTTGGCCGCGACCTGACCGAGCTGGCTCGCCAGAAGAAGCTGGACCCGGTGATCGGGCGCGAGCGAGAAATCGAACGCGTCATTCAGATTCTGTGCCGACGTCAGAAGAACAACCCGGTTCTGCTGGGCGAGGCCGGTGTTGGCAAGACCGCAATCGTCGAAGGCTTCGCTCAGATGGTTGTCGATGGCGCGGTGCCTGACATTCTGGCGGATCGACGCATCATCGTGCTCGACCTGGCCATGATGGTCGCTGGTACCAAGTACCGTGGTCAGTTCGAAGAGCGAATCAAGGCGGTGATGAACGAAGTTCGTCGAGCTCGCAACACGATTCTGTTCATTGACGAATTGCACACTCTGGTCGGTGCCGGTGGAGCAGAAGGCGCGATTGACGCGTCCAACGTTCTGAAGCCAGCACTTAGCCGTGGCGAAATTCAGTGTATCGGTGCGACGACTCTGGATGAATATCGCAAGTACATCGAAAAAGACGGTGCGCTGGAGCGACGATTCCAGACCGTCATGGTGGATCCGCCGACTGCTTCTCAGGCGGTTGAGATTCTGAAGGGTCTGCGAGATCGCTATGAAGAACATCACCGCGTGCAGATCACTGATGATGCTCTGGAAGCTGCCGTTGAACTGTCGAACCGCTATATCACCTCTCGTTGCCTGCCGGACAAGGCGATTGACGTGATTGACGAATCAGGTGCCCGCGTGCGTCTGAAGTCGATGGTTCGTCCGCCGGACCTGAAGGAACTGGAAGAAGAGATTCAGCGTCTGAATACTGCGAAGGAAGAAGCAGTCGCCGAACAGAAGTTCGAAAAGGCTGCCTCGTTCCGTGACCAGGCTGACAAGCTCCGCAAGAAGAAGGATCAGCTGACCGAAGAATGGCGTGAGAAGTCACGACAGACTGACGGAGTCGTTGATGCGGAAATCATCGCGGAAGTTGTTGCCAAGATGACCGGCATCCCGCTGACTCGACTGTCCAGCGAAGATGCAGTACGACTGCTGCAGATGGAGCAGGAACTGCACAAGCGAGTCATCAGCCAGGACCAGGCGATTACTCAGGTTTGCAAAGCCGTTCGCCGAAGCCGCAGCGGTTTGAAAGATCCAAAGCGTCCGACCGGGGCGTTTCTGTTCTGCGGACCGACCGGGGTTGGTAAGACGCTGCTCGCGAAGACTCTGGCTGAGTTCATGTTCGGCGACGAAGACGCTCTCATTCAGATCGACATGTCTGAGTACATGGAGAAGCACAACGTCAGCCGCTTGATCGGTGCGCCTCCGGGATACGTGGGATTCGAAGAAGGCGGTCAGCTGACGGAGAAGATTCGTCGTCGCCCTTACGCTGTGGTTCTTCTCGACGAAATCGAGAAGGCACATCCGGACGTCTACAACATGTTGTTGCAGATCATGGAAGAAGGACATTTGACGGACAGCTTTGGCCGTCGAGTCGACTTCAAGAACGTGATTCTGATCATGACCACCAATGCAGGTGCATCCCGCATGGCTCATGGTGGCAGCATGGGTCTTCATACGCTGCGTGAACGTGACCAGGAACGTTCTTACGACGACATGAAGACGAATCTGATGCACGAGCTGCAGAAGCAGTTCAAGCCGGAGTTCCTCGGCCGACTCGACGAAGTTGTGGTCTTCCGCAAGCTGACTCGCGTCGAACTGATGTCGATCGTGGATATCGAACTTCGCAAGGTGTTCGAGCGTCTGCGTGAGCGAGGCAAGAAGCTGATCCTGACCGACGAAGCACGCGGCTTCATCATCGACAAGGGCGAAGCCGGCGACGGACTGGACTACGGTGCTCGCCCACTGCGACGCAGCGTTGAGAAGTACATCGAAGACCCACTCTCAGAAGAACTTCTGCGAGGCACCTTCGATGGCCAGAACGTGATCCATGTTGGTGTGAAGGAAGTGGGCGACCTGAAGCAGTTGACCTTCGAAGGCGGCATGGATGACACTCCAGCAGCCGAAGCCGAAACCGCAGCCGCACCAGCCTAATTCGATACCATTCACAAAAGTGAATCCGCAAGGCCTCCTGGAAATCTCCAGGAGGCCTTTTTCGTTCGTAGCACTCGCTAACAGCTGCAGGTCTCCCGAAAAACTCCCCCACCGGGTTCACCCCGGTGGAATCCGGCCTCTGCACTACGTCGCGCCCACAGAAAGGTTTGGTAATGGAACATCGCAAGCCGTCCGGTGAGTTGATGACGCAGACTCACCGGACGGCTCGCGCCCTGCCGCTACTGAGTGCAACGGTCGGACAAAAAATGAGTGACAAAAAATAAGGCGAGCGGGGCGACGTCAGTCCCCTGATTGCGATTCTGCACTTTGTGATTCTGCACTTTGTGATTCTGCAGCCGCAATGAAGGCGAGCGGCAGGACGTCAGTCCTCCGAGTCCACACGGCCGCACATTTTGAAACCGCAGATGAACGCAGATCGACGCGGATAACACAACGCACTCGCGTCCGCTCGCTTCCGTAGGGCCCGCACGGGCAGGTGGAGTGGAAGTGGCTCAGTCGCGAGGCTAACCCATATCCCGATTCTTGTTCGGTTGATCATAGCGTCACGCAAAACGTTGGATCAAATCCGGTACTCTCGCCCGGGTACCCTCGTTGGTTACTGACGATACGAGTGTTCCCAATCTTGTAATCAACACAGTGGTGTGTGTGGCCGTGTATCCACAAGTCAATGTCGTTTGCCAGAATCAACTGCTCCAGGTTACTGGCATAGGACGCGCTAACCAGATCGTGTTGGTATTGCGGATCGATTGAACGCACGCTGGGAGCATGATGAGTTACCACGACAGTCGGCCCGGCGTGAGGTGTCGACAACACGGACTTAAGGTAGCGGATGGACTCCTGAAAAGAGGATTGTAAATAGGACGGAGTGAGTTTCCGGTAGTCTGGGCTGACACGAATCTTTCGGAAGTCAGTCATCGTTGCTTTTCCGACGGCCATCCCTTGTGCGCGAGTATCCGGACCGAAAAGACAATAGTCGGTCCAAAGTGTGGTCCCTATGAAACGAGCGTCTCCGAGGACAATGGTCTCATTCTGCAGGAAGTGAACCGAAGAGTTTGCTGACTGTTCTCGAAGTTGTCCGTAGAGCTTTGGTATGGCCGTTCCGTAGAACTCGTGGTTACCAGCAACGTAAACAACGGGAGTTTTTTCAGTAAATCGTTCGGCAACAGTAAGCCCTCGATTGCGAGTATGAACATCGCCCGCGAGAACGGTGATGTCAGCGTCAACGTCCGGTAAGTCGAAGTTGGCGAATTCGACATGCAAGTCGCTCAAAACGTGAACTCTCAAGCATACTCCACTTCTTCAGCGATCGAAATTCGATGTATGCGCAGGGCAATTAGCTCACCGATCGAGCACTGAGCTTTGTTTCTTGTGAGCGGTGTGGGGCTCACAGGATTCATCACGGTGGCGAATCCTCTGGCCGTGCAATCTACTGATGGCGTGCGGCGTTGTCACCCTCTGCTTGGGTGACAGAGTCGCGGTTCGCTCCGCCGAACCAGGCGTTTGTCTTCCGCGTTGCATGACTTGCTGTGTCGCCGTGGGGTTACAGGCGCCTTCATTGCCACGACTGAGGGCGGGATAATGTGGCGCTGTTTATTGGTTGGGCGAGATGGGCGTTTTGTTCGCAGAGCGAACAACGGCAGAGTCGCGGTTCGCTCCGCCGAACCAGGCGTTCGTCTTT
>JAEUII010000258.1 GCA_016795145.1 Planctomycetaceae bacterium | reverse complement strand
GAAGCCTTCAGATGATATCTCGGGAGCGGGCGATTGATATTCTTGGTGAAATGGCAACTCGGCTAGTTGAAGATTCTGAGGAACATCAGGCGCTTTGCCTCGCCGCGCATGAATTGTTTCACTCTGAATCGGGAGCAGTCGAGTTCTACAGTCGTCCTGATGTTCGAGCACGCATAGACGAAGAACGGACAGCTTGGATCTCGATTCACCCTGAGGCGCAAGCAGGGACGACTGTGTTATTGTGCGGCGTATTGCACGTGGTGAGTTTTCTTGCAAACGGGACAATGCAGTTGTCTCCAGTTTTTTTGAATGACGAATTCAAATCTGAAGTGCAACGAACAAAGCAATAAGAAGGGAATCGCAAAAGGGGATGCAAGTCCCGAAGCCTTCACGCGAGCCCGTACTGGCTTTGCTCGAAATAGTGCATGGCCCACATCATCTGTGGCCCCACATCTCCTATGAAAGCGCTGCGAGAGAGTAACTTGGCCTAGCAACATGAGGAGGCATCCGCACTTCCCAAACAGCCTGAGATATTCCGGGAAGATCAAGAATCCCAAACAGCCTGGAATCGCAAAAGGGGACATTCTACTTTATGTTGGGACGTCGCTATTAGAGTGCTGGAATGACTCGCACATCCAGAGCATCACGAGGTCGATTTGTGTACCATGTCCTGAACCGGGTCAATGGTCGCCGTAATGTTTTTCATAAGGATGACGACTTCGCGGCGTTTGTGAGTCTGATGTGAGAGACTCACGAAAAAGTGCCCATGCGGCTGACAGGTTTTTGTCTGATGACAAACCATTTCCACCTGCTGTTGCGGCCGGATGAAGATGGAGATCTGAGTCGCTGGATGCAGTGGCTCATGACAATCTCACGTTCGCCGTTATCATCGGCACTACAAAGGGAGCGGGCATGTCTGGCTGGGGCGATTCAAAGCGTTTCCCGTCCAGTCCGATGAGCACTATCTCACGGTGCTGAGTTCTGTAGAGCGGAATCCGCTGCGAGCAAACATGGTCCAGTGAGGTCAGGACTGGGAATGGTCAAGCCTGCAGCCAACAGCCCGAAGTGGTCCAGACGGACTTCTGCGCGACGCCCCGATCCTGAAGCCCGCTCAGTGGACTCGCCCTGTCAACGGGGTGTAGACAGAAGCCGAGCTCAAGGCCCTAAGACACAGCCTTGCTCGCGGCACTCCATTCGGTGATACTCACTGGCACGCAAAAACGGCTGCAATCCTCGGCCTTGAATCTTCGCTTCGACCGCGAGGTCGGCCAAAGCAACAGGAAAAGTAGAATGTCCCCTTTTGCGATTTTCCACAAGTTTCGATTTGGTGAATTTTGGCAATTCGGGAGAGACGACATGAAGTGCCGTGGATGGTTGGCTGTTGGCTTGATTCTTTCGGTCTTCTGTTGCTGGCGATGGGCAAAAGGACCAGCAACAGGTGCAGTTTCTCTCTCTCCAATCGTATCGATTGCGACATCGCGCACAGTCCTCGATTGCCTACCTCGGGGCGTTGGATATACGTCTTCTGGTGTTTCAAGCAACGTTCCATTGCTGCTGGATCAAAAGGGATCGTTGGTGGATTTTCAAGGAGAAGGCGTTCTCGGTCCGGTGGAAATGCAGTTGAAAGTTCAGCTCGATCGGGGAGTTGACGTGAAGGGAGTGGTTCGACAAATGGAATTGTCGTTAAGTCAAATTGCGGTCACACGGGTTGTTGGTTCGTCAATTCAGTTTGAAACCTCGCACACCGAAGGAGTTATCCACTTTGCAATGAAGCACGGCGGCGCAAATCCCGTTGACACGGACGGTGTCGGTCGAATGGGTGGCATCACGCAAGATGCTGCAGCGACCATGGAGGTGTCCATTGTTGAATCGAGATTGCACGACAGATTGAAGTTGGCTTAAACGCAATCACTGCAAGAAAGACAACAACGACAGAATCGCAAAAGGGGGATGCAAGTCCCGAAGCCTTCACGCGAGCCCGTGCTGGCTTTGCTCGAAATAGTGCATGGCCCATATCAACTGTGGCCCCACATCTCCTATGAAAGCGCTGCGAGAGAGTAACCTTGCCTGGCAACATGAGGAGGCATCCGCATTTCCGGGGTGGGGAGTTGAGGCGCCATCCACCGCGATGGATGGCTGAAAGTGCTGGGCTTGTAATAGCTTAGGGTCATTTGCACCAGCACACTTCGTTTCAGCGGAGTCTGCAGGAATGGATCTTCCCACGAATCGCTCCTTCATCGGCCTCCCGCACGACAAACACCGACCTCTCATGCCCAGCGATCACAGAAATGCTCCAGCAGTGTGATGCGGGCTGAATCAGCTTAGCCAGCAGTATTCTCTCCTCGTCCGTCAACTTGGCGGTCTTGAGCAATGCATCAAGACTCGCTGTTGGCTCCGCATCGAACGCTCTCAGAAAGCGAGTCATCAAGCCGCGTTGGCCTTGAGCGGATGCAAGTTCGAGCAGCAGTTCGTGGGAGGTACGCTTGTAAATGAGCCGGCCGTTCCCCCAGCACGTCAATTGCCGGTCAGGTGATTGCAAGAAACCCTCCAGTTGTCGCGGCTCGGCAGCATCCCGAAAAACGTCTGCAAACGAATCGAGTGTCTTCCCTTCGACGGCCTCAGCAAAGAACCGCGAACTGAGTTCCGCTGTTTCCAGATGGCCTGAGTATCTTCTAACGAGCGTCGCCGCTCGTGCGTTGCCCATTGTCGCGCGGAGTGAATTCACATTCAGTAGAGCCGATTCATCGGTGACCACAACTCGCAATTGTGCCTCGCCGAGCGACAGATCGAGTACTCCTGAAGTTGCTGCCTTCCCTTCGCGTGAATCCGCTTCCGCCAGCAGACTTTCCGCTCGTCCCAACAGAATGGTCGTTGCCGACCAGACCGCCCAGTCCTGTTGCAGTCTTTGTTCTGCGGCACGCAACTGAGTTGCCAGGCGAAGACTTTGCGTTGCCAGGCGACTCAGCAGTACCACTGTCAATGTCAGAATCAGCAGAGCTAGCAGCAGAACGAAACCGCAGCGTGGTGAAACCCTGCGGGGTCGAAATGTGACGCATTGCAGGTATGCTCGTCTCATGACTTACCTCAGAAATCCTGCTCGAGCCATGATCCGGCGTACGCGGTTCACCGTTCGCCGCGACGGCACGGACAAATCCACGCCCTGAAGACTTAGTTCCACGGCCGTCGGGACATTTTGCCAGTCAGACACCCCAGCATTTTCCGCAACCTCGTCTCCCGGAACATCGATCTGGAAATGGCTGATTCCTGCGAGGATTCGTTCTGTCGTCTCACCGGCATTGGTGGCAGAGTCTTCCAGTTGCTGCGAACGCACCAACCATGTCAGATCGTCAATTTTCTCAAGGTGCCAGCGAACTGTGGCTCGCTGTGTCGTCGCCTGCCCGTTAAGGACTGCACAATGCCCCGTCAGGAGAAGTTCGTTGGGCCGGATCTGCATCTGATCAGAATTCTGCAGGTCCCGCTGCAGCAGCTGATCCAGTGCCTGCAGCCAAGGCTGCTCTTGATCGCTGAGCTGCTGGACTCGGTGTTCGGTCCGACGAATTGCCTGCATCAATGCCCCGGCACTGGCAAACAGAATCCCGGCCAACGTTAACGCCGCCAGCAGTTCGACGAGCGTCATTGCCTGACGATGCACTCTTTCGCCGCTCCAACCGTCCTTTCCGCAAATGCGTGAGTCTTTCCGACGCGCCCGATGCATTGAATTCCCGTCTGCACGGGAATGGCGAGCCTGGCTATCGGATCGAATCATGAAGATGCCTCCACTTCACTTCCGCATCACAGGCACTTCGCTGTTCGCAGGCCTGGTCGCCAGTACAAACAATCGGGCGAGCGTTGTCTCCTGACGATTGACTACCGTAACTTCCACCGAGACGATCCCGGGAGGAAGACCTTCCGGTTGGGCAACCGACACCTGTGTGCGCCAGACAGCTTCCGGCAGCGTTCGCATTGGCCCCGTCGCGTTGACCGGTGGTCCGCCTCGTTCGTCGTACCAGATGGTCAGCTGCTGCTCGATGGCTTCCATGGCGGCCAGTCGCTGCTGCAGCCCCGCCACCTGCTTCCAGTGCTGATGCCAGGTGAGCATGACCGAAACCATCAGTGTGCATAGCAGGGTGATGCCTGCCAGCACTTCAATCAGGGAGATTCCGCGTCGCATCTCGTTCGCTTTCCAGGATCCTGGTCGCTGCCTCTGGATCGTCGAATTGCAGCACCTGTCCACAGGCACCATGAAACACGCAGGTTGTATCCGCACTGCCACAGGACCAGGTTTGGTGCTGGCCATTCGGTGAATAGCGAATCTGAATGCTGCCAGGAGTTCCGTTGGTTCCGGCCACGGCCCAGTGAAAATCAGCCAGCTGCGACATGACGGTTTTGGTTTCCGTCGCGGCATCTGCCATTCGCCGCGTCAGAACATGTGCTTCCGCGTCGTATTCCAGCAATACGGAAGCCGCGCGGGTGATCGCCAGCCGGCGGGCCTGTTCATGGTGATAACGAACCTGCTCCTGCTGCTGCCGTTCTCGAGCACGTGCCGACAGTGTGAGCATCGACAATGCAACGGTCGTGCTGGCAATGGCCAGCAGCATCAGCACTCCCAGCATTTCCAGAAGTGTCAAACCGGCTCGTGTTTGCTGCGAATGAGGCATGACCGGTCAATCCTGCCGCGACAGCTGGTCGCTGGTCAGGTCCTGATTCGCTCCAGTACCGCCTTCCTTATGATCGGCCCCGTAACAGACGATGAGGTAGTCGTTTTCGCGCAGAACGTAATCATAGGGCTGCCCCCACGGATCTTTGTTGACCGATCGTTTGCTCATCAGCCCCTGCGGAAACTTGTCCGACTTCTGAAACAGGATCGCTAGTCCTTCTTCCTCTGTGGGATAGCGCGAGGTCTCAACATGAAACGCTTCGAGGGCTTCGGACAAGGCCGCCATGTCCAGCCGTGCCGTCTTCTGACGGCCGCTGAGCAGCTGAGCACGAACGCTGAGTGTGATGACACTGGCGATCAGGCCCAGGATGACCAGAACGCCGAGCAGTTCCACCATCGTGAAGCCTCTTCGGGCCTTGAGCCGTAAATCCAGTTGCGAATGGTGGTTCATAGGACTTGAGGTGCCTTCGCTGAATGGTGCTCGAAACAGGCGGATACTTCCGCGAAAACTGTATTCATCATCACAGATCCTGACCAGCCTCCAGAATCGGCAGAATCGTGGCCAGCATGATGAATCCCACGATGACGGTGAGTGACACAATTACGATCGGCTCAGCCAGCGTCGCCATGCGCGTGGACAGCAGCTCGGACTGCCGATCACAGTCCTGAGACAGTTTCTCCAACATCGAATCAAGTTCGCCACTGTGCTGTCCAACGGCAAAGATCTGCACGACCATCGGTGGAAATTCGCTCGTGCCGGCCAGAGCCTGCCCGACATCCTGGCCACTGATCAAAGCTTCCCGAACAGTTCGCAGGGCAGCGGCCAGAATGACATTGGGGCAGCTGTTGGCGGCAATTTCCATGGCACGAACCAGGACCAGCCCGCTTCGCAGCAATGTGGACATGACAAAGCTGATGCGGCCAATGGCCTGCAGCCGAGCAATCCGTCCGATCAGTGGCACATGCAGCAGAACGCGATCCTTCCATGTTCTGCCCTGCCTTGTCCGCAGCCAGAACGCTGTGATCGTCGTGAGTATTACCAACACCAGACATAGCCACAGTCCCCAT